>JASJDT010000225.1 GCA_030065655.1 Desulfocapsaceae bacterium
AAATAATGGGAGAAATCACCCACGACCATGTTGCCAAAATCATCGACTGCCAGGAAGATGGCCCTTCTCCCTTTATTGTTCTTGAATATTTTGCTCACTCTATCGGCTCGTTAATCGGAGAAGCTTACGTCGTTGAAAAACCATCAAGGGTAATAAGCGTAAACAAAAGCTACGAGTATATCCGGCAGTCACTTAAGGGGCTTGAGAGACTTCATTTTGCCGGTATAATCCATCGCGACATAAAACCCTTCAACCTGATGATAACCAATGATGACAGGGTCAAAATTATAGACTTCGGCCTTTCCAGGGTTCGCGGTGAAGAAAAAATGGCCATACCCGGTATGCAGGTCGGCTCTCCCTACTATGCCGCACCAGAACAGGAACTGGCCCCGAGGGAAGCAGATGAGCGGGCTGACCTTTACAGTGTTGGTATCATGGCCTATCGCATGGTTACTGGACACTTGGTCAGCATTCATGATGAGAAAATACCACTACCGAGTGAGCTGAACACCGAACTCAACGACGACTGGGATGATTTTCTCCTGAAAAGCATCAAAGCGGACAGAGAGCAACGATATGCCTCGGCATATGATATGCGGCTTGGACTTGAAACGGTTTACAATTCGTGGACTCGGCAGTCTAAAATGAGTTGCAATTTCATGGCCATGGACCAAGCCGGACCTGATATCGCGCGGGCAACTCTGCGGGCAGATTCAATATTCTTGCGCTATAAAGAACTTCGTAATGTTTTTGACCTTGATGTCCTCATGCGTCCCAAGCAGTTCACCCCGCATCGTTTTACCCTCAACAGCAGACAACTCTTGGAATGTTCAGATACCGGCCTGCTGTGGCAGCGAGAAGGAGCAGGGTTTCCTGTAACCTGGAACAAAGCCCACGAGTATGTTGACTTTCTTAACTCCAGGAACTGGCAGGGATATTCGAACTGGCGACTGCCCACCATCGAAGAACTTTTTTCCCTGCTCAGACCGCCAACCCTGCAACGAGACTTCTGTTTTGAATCCTACTTTCCGCAGGATATCCATTGGTTGTGGAGTTGTGACAGCTGCACTAAAAAGAAGGCTTGGACCGTAGACATCCAGGAAAGCTTTATCCAGGAACTTGATAAAGACGGCATGGCCTCCGTATGTGCCGTAAGATCAAGATGAGCTATACGGTCACTCCGGGATCAGCATCACCGATCAGCGGTAAAATTTTCTTGATACGGAAATAGACCAGAAATTTAGGGCCCAATTCCTCATCTTCCTCGTAGCTCCTTTTGCGACGATGGAGCTCCTCTATTTTCGCGGTATCCTGCTCTTCTGCAGTTTTTTCCAGATACAGACGTAGACCTGTAAAACCTATACCCTCAGCCATAAATAGATAGGCTGCACTGGGATTTTCCAAGGTATTACTGTGGGTCAACCTGTCCCGCATGATGAAGGCGACCTGCCCATCTTCCATCATGTGTGGTTTGGCATACACCGCGGCATTGACATTACCGGCAGCATCAGCCGTTGATAAAATTCCTCTCCCTTTATTTTTCTCAAAGTAATCAGCTATTTTCATCGTATATCTCTCCAATAACGTTTCTTTTTTATAAAATGACAATCATCACTGTATTTCCAATCTACACTTCACCCTACATACGTTCCGGCGGTCTTCTTTCCGGTACCTCCACATGGTCGATTTCATCGCTGTTCCACTCTTTAGAAACATATAACCCGCAAAAACAACTGCCAAATTCTTGGACATCCGGTTCACGATATTCACATGGACAGATAATATCTTTATCCTTTTGCCGGTCCCCGGAAGCCAGACGACACGGACAGGCCATATGCCCATAGCGACTCTTGTTGTGCATTAATCCTCTTAACAACTCAAAGGTTTGCTCCTTGTTCCGATTAAAGAAGTATCCTTTTTTCTCATTTACTTTTTTCAACCGTTCAAAAAGCTCATCGACTTCTGTTCGAATTCCGATGGTTTCTTTTATTTCCTGAGCCTTGTAACCGGTGATTACCTGGTCACCAACAACCGTGGTTGGAAAAGAGCATTTTGGGTTTACCTTTTTCAAGTCCCTGAGGGCAGCTGTACGCTCCTCACCTTCTAGGGAATCTGCTTCGATGTAAGTATGTTCTATTTTCAAGTCAGTAAGCATCTTCCTGATAGCCTGGCAGTATGCGCAAGTGGTCAAGGAATAAAGAATTATATTTTTCGCCATGTAGGTAACCTCCAGTCATGGAATTTACGATTCAACTCCCAATTACCATAAGTATTTTTTAAAGACTTCAAATCATATTTTGCGTGCGTTTCAGGAATTGTCACCTTAACCCTCGCCAGTTTCGACTTGTCGCTACCCGAATTTATAAAAGAAATACTACCGACAACACCGGAAAGGATAGGAGGGTGGATACCAGGATAGCTGAGGAAGCTAACTCTGTATCGCTCTGCATCTGCGAGGAAAGCACAAAAATCGCTGTGGAAGTGGGCAAAGCAAAAAAAATCATTGCCACTTGAAACGGTGTTCCGTTGACACCAAAGACTTTTAAAAACCAAAAGCCAATCACCGGAAAGACCAGCAGCTTGGCAAGGGCCGCCAGCATGGAAAACCCGAGATGACGGTGGAGACCTTTAAAGGTGAGCGCACCGCCAATGGAAAGTAAAGCCAACGGCAAGGTTACCATAGAGATCAGCTGCAAACAGTTATCGATGAACTGTGGATAACCAGAAAAGGTGCGTGAGTATAGTATTCCGACAAGACAGCCAATGATCAGCGGATTGGAAAGCAGGGCCCTGCCAACCATTTTCGTGCGCCCCTTGGCAAACATGCCTTCCTGGGAATACCAGCTAAGCATGGTAACCGCGGCGACATTGATAATGGGTATGGCAATACCGATAAGGATACCGAAATATTTGATACCCTCCTCGCCAAGACTGTTGAGAATCACCGCAACGCCAATGTAAGTATTGAACCTGTAGCAGCTTTGAGCAAAGGAACCAGCTTGAAAATCAGGAACTTTACAGAGCATGATCAAGGCAATGCTCAAACCGAACATCACCACAAGAGCAGCAAGCGCGGCAAAGCAGAAATTCCAATTCATCCCGCTGGAAAAATTAGCTCCTCCGATTTTGTAAAAAAGCATTACCGGAAAAAAGATATGGTAGACCAGCTTGTCAGAGGTCCGCAGAAATACGCTATCGGTGAATCCGTATCTTTTCAGGATGACCCCCATGGCAATCAATACCACCACCGGGAACAACGCATTGAGTATAATCATAGCCTTCCGCCCGTTCCTCTCCCCAATTGACAAGCCTACCATTGGCTTTTTTATATTCGATACAGCTTTACCTTAATTTGGAATTACCGGCAATGACCGGAACGGTATTCAGCTAAAGATATTGAAGATAATTAATTGGCACTTGCTTATTTAAATAAGCTTGATTGCCTCTTCGCTTTCTGTATCAACGGGATTTTATTGTCATCAGGCATTTATAAAAATCTGTTAAAATGGTTGCGGATACATTATAAATTCAATGCTAATGAAAAAGTGGTCGCTTTGACAAACAGCTTGTCATTTGCAGATTAATTAAGATTGGAGGAAAAGGATGATACCGGTAATACTCGCAGGGGGAACTGGAAGCCGTCTCTGGCCATTAAGTCGTACACTCTACCCGAAACAGTTTATGACCCTGCAGGGCGACGGCTCAATGCTTCAGGCCACCATGAAACGTCTGGAGGGGCTGCCGAAGAGTCCAGCGATGATAATTACAAACGAGGAACACCGGTTTATTGTAGCCGAGCAGATTCGTCGTATAGGTGAGCAACTCAGCGCTCTTATCCTTGAACCCTTTGGCCGCAATACCGCACCTGCAGTCGCTCTTGCAGCTCTTGAATCACTTAAACTCGAAGAGGACCCAACCCTGCTGGTAATGCCTGCGGACCATGTCATCGGAGATATTCATAATTTTCAGAAAGCGGTGATGGCTGCAAAGAAAAGTGCGGATACTGGGAAACTGGTTACCTTTGGTATATTTCCAACCGAGCCCGAAACCGGCTATGGTTATATACGGGCAGAGGGTGTAAATGCCCGGAATAAGGAAACTGATGGTGCTTCTTACCCCGTAGCCGAGTTCGTTGAAAAACCCAATCTTGAAAACGCCCAAAAATATCTGCAAAGCGGCGATTATTTCTGGAATAGTGGCATGTTCCTGTTCAAAGCCAGTCGCTACCTCGAAGAACTGGGAACCTTTCAGCCGGAAATCCTCAAGGCCTGTAGGGCTGCTATGAAACAAACCTCGAGAGACCTTGAGTTCCACCGCATAGATAAAGCCGAATTTGAGGCTTGTCCTGCCGATTCGATCGACTATGCCGTAATGGAAAAAACCAAGGACGCCTGTGTCGTACCGCTTGATGTCCGCTGGAACGATATCGGCAGCTGGTCTGCTCTTTGGGAAATTGGTGGTAAAGACCAGAATGACAATGTTATTTTAGGTGATGTCATCAACTATGATTCACACAACTGTTACGTTAATACCTCAGATAAACTCGTTGCCACCGTCGGTCTCAAAGATATAGTGGTTGTCAATACCAAGGACGCCGTACTTGTCGCTACCAAGGATAAGGTCCAGGACGTTAAACAGATAGTTGAAACGTTGAAGGAAAAGAACAGAACAGAATATTACAATCATCGGGAAGTCTATCGGCCATGGGGAAAATACGACTCAGTCGACATGGGAGCACGTTACTAAGTAAAACGCATCACGGCCAAACCGGGGGCGAAACTTTCCGAGCAGATGCATCATCACCGAGCAGAGCATTGGGTTGTAGTTTCTGGAACGGCAAAGGTACTCAAGGGAGAGGAAACTATTCTACTCACTGAAAACGAGTCCACCTATATACCTCTAGGAACCACTCATTCACTTGAAAATCCTGGAAAAATTCCCCTGGAGTTAATCGAGGTACAATCCGGCTCCTACCTGGGTGAAGATGATATCGTCCGTTTTGAGGATGTTTATGGACGGGTCTAACCCGGTCCACCCAATTTGTTCAAATTTCCTGAGATATCAGCTGTCGATCGTATTGCAGAAATGCCTCAGGTTTTTTTTCGAAAGCGGCTGTCGACCACAACCTCACCCTTAGGAGCTATACTCTGTTGTTTTCCACTGTCCGGATCACTGGTGAACTCTTCAATGAGTGACACCGCCTGAAATGGCACCATAAGCTGGCGAACATCTTGAAAAGTTCGGCGAATCTCATCGTCTGCAGGTGTTATGAGAACCGGACTTTCTTCGGGAAGAACAAGGTCTTTGATGCAGACAAAATATGGGTGAGTCAGGTCAAGGCTTTTCGCTTTTAGTACGTATTCCTTTTCCTTCCAGGTAAAGTGCACGCGATATATAGGCATTTGTGTAGGGGTGCTCAGGTGTTCGCAGTGGTTGGTTGCCAGCCACTTCTTCGCAGACAGGTCATTTGCGATACCACTGCCCGTTGGGTTTTTGAAACCAGTGGCCGGCTTTGCCACTTTGGGCTATCATCTGGGCGCGTTTCTTGACCACCAGATCGAGCGGCGCTCCCTGGCTTTTGGCAATTGCCCGATATACAGTACTTCTGTCCTTGTTTTCATTGGCAATCAAGGTCTTCTTGGGCTTTTTGGCGCTGCGATATTCCAGCAGCCCCTTGTTATTTTCCCCGACAAGACCCTGGTCTTTCAGTGCGTTGATTTCCGGGATGCGCGCAGCCATCCTCTCTTTAATAGAAGCGGCCTGCACCGTTGGTACGACCACTAAAAAACAACTGAAAATAATAAACAAAACGGATACACGAGAAAGGTTCATGGAGCACCTCGAATGATTGTTTGGATTATTCTGCCTGCATCTCATCTAGATCGCCGAAGAAATCCTCCAGCGCTCTTTCGACTCTGACATTAACATCGATGGTAATATGAATTGGTTTTATTTCCACAGGCTTGACTTCAACCTCATGTCTGGTGCATGCTGAAAGAAATACAATCAGGATGATCAGCAGCAACCGGAGGCAGGTTGTTTTTAAAGTGGTCATTTTACATATTCTCCATTAAGGATTGAATCGACTTGCCATAATGAAGCAGGTCGCGCATGGGCAGACGAAAGTTCACATCTAAGCGCAGCGGGTGTTGGATCCCCTGGCCTTCGGTGGTTTTGACAATTTGTCCACTTCGGTAACCATAGGGCAGCGGTTCAGCTGGTTTGCCGTCAAGCTGTAAAGTAAGCAGGAGTTCCTCACCTTCGGTATTAAAAGTCAGCTTGGTCCAGTTATAGGCAAAATTTTCCAACGCATCCATTGAATAATCCAGATAGATTGTTTTGTTGATGCCCGCCATTCCCTGGCGCAATCTCTGGGTATTGTTGAACCTGACTATACCACTCTCACCTGGTGTGGAAAACAAAAAACCATCATCAAATTCCACACCCTCCCGACTGACAACAATAGGCAGTCTGCCGTTCAGGGAACCACCTCCTTCAGCATCACCGACACCAAACTGGTCGAGAAGCTCGGTATAGCTCAATCGGTCACAGTACAATCTGGTTTCCAAGCGTTCCATTTCCTTATAGAGCTTAAGAGCTCCGGCTTCCACCCGGCCCCCGCTCCAGCGCAATCTAGCCTCTTCGACAAAAAGGGTCTCAGAATCATCAACCCGCAAAAATATTTTTGCATCTGACATTTTGAGTTTTCCCAGGTCTATTGTATCAATGGTAAAAAGTTGACTAGGATTGCTCTGGA
>JASJDT010000036.1 GCA_030065655.1 Desulfocapsaceae bacterium
CCATTTGTTTTATTTCAGGGTATGATCTATGATAGCAAAAATATTTCCATTTCTTGACTGGTTCCGAGATTATGGTACCGGCAAGTTCAAAATCGATCAGATCGCAGGCATAACAGTTGCCCTTGTTCTCATTCCTCAGTCGATGGCCTATGCCCAACTTGCCGGACTGCCTGGCTATTGCGGTCTTTACGCGGCATTTCTCCCGCCCATGGTCGCGGCATTGTTCGGTCCGAGCCGGCAACTCACCGCCGGACCGGTTGCCGTTGTCTCACTCATGTCGGCCGCATCTTGATAAGGGTATAATGGTCGGTGTGGCGCTGTCTATGACGGTTTTTCTCTATAAATCAATGCACCCGGTGGTTGCCAGTCTCTCTCTGCATGAGGATAAAATGCTCAAAAGCGCGGAATATTATCGTCTCAAGAGTTGTAGACATATCTCTGTGGTTCGCTTCGATGGAGCGCATCCACAAGGGCACTGATCTACCTGAAGCGGGCTGCGGCAACTGTCCGCTGCAACAATATATTCCAGCGGAGGCAAAGCTGGCTTAGATACAAGTCGTCTTCATCAACCTAAGAAGGCCTGAAGTTTCCGGTAACGGAACTCAGGCCTTTTTCTCTATTACCTCTATAATACTTCCCAAGTAAGTTGCACTGGAGAAAACTAACTCTCCACAGGATTAAGACGCCAACTCTCAGGGTGACGAAAAGATTTCTCTAATTCTCTTTTTCATAGAGAGTATATTGATTATCTTTTATATATCAGGTTAGTTGATTATTAACCCCGCTAACAATTTAAGTACCTTAAGTGTAAATTAAATTTCAAAGTTCTAAAGCGATTTCTTTTCAGGGTGACAATGTTAAAAATTAAGGGACTGAATACATAATTGGAGGTGCGGATGAGTGCTATACGCCAGGACAAAACAGTGAGTTTCGATGTCGACCCCCAACGTGGTTTCACCCCACTTTGTCCCAATGAATTACCGGTTGAAGAAGGTCACCTCATCGCCGATGAGTTAAACAACCAGGCGAATCTGGCAAAGTTTCGAATCGTCAGCAAGGATTGCCATCCTCCGGAAGCCCCCTGGGTGGCAGACAGCCCTGATGAGATCATGACTCCCGTTGAGGGAAACTACCCAGGCCTCGATATCAAATGGCCTCCCCATTGTGTAGTCGGCACCGAGGGTAATGAACTCATTCCCGGTCTTCCCCCAGAAGACTTATATGATCTCGTCATTGAAAAGGGCAAAGATCCACTCCATCATCCATATGGCGCCTGTTATCATGATTTAAGCGAAAAGATTAGCACCGGCGCCATTGAATGGCTCAGAGAACGCCAAATTACAACAGTTATCGTTGGTGGGTTGGCTACAGACTATTGTGTTAAAAATACCGTTTTACAGCTCTGCCACGCCGGCTTTGAGGTAATCGTCAACCTGGCAGCCTGCCGGGGTGTTGCTGAAGAAACCAGCAACGTAGCAAGAGAAGAGATGCGGACAGCCGGTGCCAGACTCATCGACGGCAGCGCTGAATTGGAGCCGGCATGAGTAAAACCAAACTCGATTACTGGCTGATCGACAGCCTGTTGGACACCGATCTCTACAAGATCACGATGCTGCAAGCATTCTATCATGCCCCGGAATTCAGAACCGTCCACGTCGAATGGAAATTCGACTGCCGAAATCTCGGCAGCCTCGACCTGACGCCGTTGATACCAGAGATTAAGCGCCAACTCGAACATGTCTGCACACTCTTTTTTGCAGATGACGAGCTGCGCTATTTAGCTAATTTTCCATTTATTTCTAAAGATTTCATCGAATTCCTGCGAATCTTTCATTTGGACGACCGTTTTGTCCATCTTGAACCCAAGGGACGAGATCTTGACCTGCGTATCCAGGGTCCACTCATCCATGTTGCCCTTTTTGAAATTTACCTGTTAGCCATTGTCAGCGAACTGCATACAGTGGTCAACTGTGGTGGATTTTCCCGTAATAATGGCCGTAAGGTCCTTCAGGACAAGCTTGATTATTTACAATCCCAAGGACCTATGCCCGGTTTTGCGTTTGTTGACTTCGGTACCAGAAGGCGGGCCAGCCGGGCCTGGCAGAAAGAAGTCCTCGAAATACTAATAAAACAGGTTCCAGAATATCTTGCCGGTACCAGTAATATTTTCTGGGCCAAGGAGTTCGGTCTTAAACCAATCGGTACCATGGCCCACGAATGGTTTCAGGCCTGGCAGGCCGTAACCAGGCTGGCCGACGCGCAGAAGGCTGCTCTCGAAGGTTGGGTACGAGAGTACCGAGGACGACTGGGAATCGCCCTCACTGATAATTATTCCATGGACTCGTTTATCGAGGATTTTTCCGATCCCTACTTTGGTAAACTCTATGACGGGTTGCGACATGACAGCGGTTCACCTTTCGTCTGGGGGGAAAAGGCCATTGCCATGTACGAAGAGATGAATATTGACCCGTTGAGCAAGACTCTGGTGTTCAGCGACGGACTCGATTTCGCCCAAATGATTGAACTCTACCGAACCTTTCAGGGCCGGATCAAAACTTCTTTCGGAATCGGCACCAATCTGACCAATGATGTCGGGAACCAGCCGTTGGACATTGTCATCAAGCTGGTTGCCGCCAATGGCAAACCGGTGGCCAAAATCTCCGATGAACCGGGTAAGAGCATGTGTGAAGATCCGGAATTTCTTCATTACCTTGCCACCGTCTATAACATCAACCCGGAAGTTCTGGAAATAAATAACAAAAAGAAGAAATCCTAAACTTCGCTTGTTATTATAGTACTTCCGGGTTTAGCCCGCATTTCTCATCAGTTCAGGCAGAACCAGATTCAAAGCTTTTGGCAATAAACTATAATTGGTTATGTTTGTGGCCAAAATACTGAAGAAGGTGGTGATGCCTGGGCTGACCTTTGGTGAACATTGTGCAAATTTGAAATGGTATTGCTTTTGCCAGAATGTCTTGCTTTTTCTATTTTTCTATCAAAATTGACACAATGTTCATGAGAAATGCGGGTTAGAAACCTTCAGCCAGTGAGGTAGTCCGTCGTGGGTCCGCCCCACCCTGCCAGACTCCATCTTTGATGCCGATAGATTGGCTCGCACCCATGGCTGATTTCTGCACCACGGTATGCCCCATTGCTTCCAAGAGAGCGATGGTATCCGGACTCACGCCCTCCTCAATGCGCAGCTCATCGGGGAGCCATTGGTGATGAATGCGGGGAGCACTGACCGCGCTCTGGATGTTGAGACCGTGATCGATGACATTCATGATCACCTGTAGGGTTGTCGTGATAATTCTTGAACCTCCGGGACTTCCGGTGACCAGATAAATCTTGCCGTCTTTTTTAACCAAAGTGGGCGACATGGAAGAGAGCATGCGCTTGCCTGGCTCTATCTTGTTTGCCGTACCGCCGATCAGACCATAGGCATTGGGTACTCCCGGTTTTGCTGAAAAATCATCCATTTCATTGTTGAGGAGAAAACCGGCCCCGCCAACCACAATCCCTGAACCATAGCTGAAATTGATAGTGTATGTATTGGAGACCGCGTTACCCTTATTGTCTACTACGGAAAAATGCGTGGTTTCTGAAGATTCATAGGGTAAAGGGTCGCCTGGTGAGACGGCTTGACTTGGCGTAGCTTTTTTGGGATTGATCTGCTGGCGAAGCATCGTGGCATATTCCTTGGAAACTAATCCTCGCAACGGCACCATCACAAAATCGTCATCGCCCAGATATTGGGAGCGATCGGCATAGGCCAATCGCATCGCTTCGGCCATGAGATGAATGGTCTGAGCGGAATTATGTCCGTAGCTGCCAATGGGATAATCTTCGAGAATATTAAGGATTTGGACAATGTGGGTGCCACCAGAACTGGGTGCTGGCATTGAGTATATCTCGTAGCCACGATATGTCCCCTTGACCGGTTCCCTCAACACAGGAGCATATTCAGTCAGATCTTCCATGGTGATAAGTCCACCGTGGTCAGCCATTTCGGCGACAATCAGCCTGGCTGTTTCCCCTTCATAAAACTCGCGATAGCCTTCACTGCTGATCCTTCGTAATGTAGCCGCGAGATCCTTCTGAACAAAAATCTCACCTGGTTCATAGAACTCACCGTTTTTCTTGTAGAATATCTCTCTGGTAGTGGACCAGCTCTTTAACCGTTTTTCTCTGGCTTTCAGGCCGTCGCTAAAACGAGGGGTGACAACGAATCCATTTTCAGCAAGCGCAATGGCCGGCTCCAACGCCTCCTGCAGGCTGATGGTTCCGAATTTCTCCAAGGCCATTGCCAGCCCGGCAACTGTGCCTGGTACACCGGCCGCCAGATGGGAGTAGCGGGAAAGATCCTGGTCTACCTCACCCGCCTCATCCTGAAACATCCGTTCAGTTGCTGCCATTGGCGCCTTCTCCCGATAATCAAGAGCGTATACTTGGTCATCCTCCGCTGAGGAGATGAGCATGAAGCCGCCACCGCCAATGTTGCCGGATCGCGGCTGAACGACTGCCAGGGTAAAGGCTGCCGTTACCGCGGCATCAATGGCGTTACCCCCCTCCTGGAGTACTCTCAACGCTGATTTGGTGGCCAGGAAGTGACTGGTGACCGCCATACCGTTCTCCGCCGTAACTGGGTGAAAACGCTCACCTTCAAGTATCGCAGCAGAAAAAACGGGACCGGCAAAGAAAACAACACTGCTCAGTATTAGATAGATGATAAACTTTTTCATGCGAACACCTCCTATTGGTAAGGATTATGGCATTAAAAAACGTTTACCTGAATTACTATCCATTAAGCTCTGGCAGACTTTCCTGCCAGTTGCTTTTAAAATTGAGTAAAGCCAAATAGACGCAACAATCCGGATAGGCTGCGTGCAGCTCACGAAGGTTGTTGACAGGGTCATAGTCCGGTTCCGCCTCAGCCTTTTTCTGGCCCACACTTCTATAGAACAGGTCAATATTATCTGACATCCAGGCTTCAACTACTATAGGTAGTCCTAACTTCTTGGCTGCATCAACATGAGCGTTTGCACCAATAATCGGTTGGGTGATGATGAAGGTAGCACCTGCCTTAATTTTGCTTTCCAGATGAGGAAGTTCAAATGACATCTTCTTGTAGGGATTAAACGCCACGCCAGTCTCGAATTGGTCGGGATAGCTGCTATTGATATAACGAAGCAGATCAGGAGTCGTGGCCACCGTATGTTTGCCCCCTATTGCAGCTGGATCCAGCCGCGGCAGGTCCGGGCCGCCATCACCCCGAACCACCAAAATATTGCGGATACCTAGTTCAGCTGAAGCGTTCAGCAACTGATCCATTTCTGTTTTGGTGTGAAAGGTATTGAGATTCATCACCACTCGGTCGGGGTCGACCGGTAACCCCCTTTTCTTAATACATTCCAGAAGACCAAATCTCCTCTGGCCCATGGGATTATCCGGCACCGAAACACCACATCCCACAGCCAATGCTTCTTCGTATTTTTTGGCAAACCCATCTAACAAGATTTCCAGGCGCTCGCCACTATCCCTCTTCGGTGAAAGGATCTCACAAATATACGGATAATCAAACACTCTCGCACTCCTTTAGCTAAGCATCAGGAATAATATGAGAATTTGAAAACTGATGATCACCAAGCAATTCGCTGCACAAATATGCTAGATATATAATAAGTGCGATCGGCTACTTTTCTATAACCGAATCGAATTCTGATCAGAAAAATAACCTTTTAGAAAAATGAACAAGGTACAATGGCTGAGTTGAACTCTTGCTTTGGTTAAATTAGTTCGTTTGGGGAAAATAATGGAAAGAATACCAGAAAAACAGTTTACTGTAAAATCATGAATACATTCGACTAGTTGCTGCCATCAGGGGTAAGCAAATCAAGCAATTTGGACGGCGATTTAGCGGTTCTTTCCAGGAGACGCTGCAAGCCGCTACCCATGGAATCAGCTGACATGATTTCTACTACAGGATCATCAAGCCCACCCTCGACACTCATCGGAATGGCAATCAGATTTCCACCAAAAAGATAATTGACCCCCGGAATCAGTTTGATAATACTGTCCACCGTTTTGAAAGGAGCAGCCATAAGATCCATATCTATACTATTTTCCAGAAGATTTATTTCCCCCTGGCCTACTATTTCTACGGTTTTACCATCCATAAAAAACGTATCGATCAATAACTTGCCCCCGTTGAATCGGCCTTCCACCGAGACGGTCGAATAAGCAAAACCTTTGCTTTTGAAATCCGGCAACTTCCCTCTAAAAATCTCGGTGACGTTGAGAACCTCTAGAATTTTGGCAAGTGTTCGGCCCTTTTCGATCATGCCATCCTTAAAATCCATGCGAATCGGACCGCGGAGTTCTTTCAACAAGTCTCCAGACGCTCCCGTCGTTTCTAAGGAGCTGGTCAAATCAAACGTACCAGTCATCTTTACCCTTTGGGGTGAAAGGCAGGAGAAGCTGCTGGCAACGTCGAGTTCACTACCCTCAAGAGCAAATTCCATTGCCACAGCATCGTCACCAAATGTAATTGTACCAGGCGAATCAATCCCGCAGAGTTTTGCCTCTATCACTTTGAGCCGAGGTTTGCCGCCGTTCAATTTAAAAGAAGCCTGGACAGGAGCCCAGGTGTAATTCTGCCAGGAAAGAGAAGACAGTACGGCCATTACCTGCAAGCCTTCACCTATAAGGGTTATTTCATCGATTTCGGCATGTTCCTTAACAGAAATGGGAATAGAAATATTTTTCCCATGCAAATACCCATGAGCGGAACCCTTGACATTCACCCGCGTTTTTGTACTGAGAGATAATTTCCCCTCAAGCCGACTACGCCTGAATTCACCAGCTTTAAATAGAGCCATCAAAGTTTTCGGTTGCAGGGAGCCGTCATAGGATAGATTGAAGGTATCTGCGCCATAACTCAGTCCCATCTCGGCGGCCGAATGTTGATCTTCAACTCGTAATTTTTCAATGGCCAGATGCTTATCTTGATAATCAAGATCCAGGTAAAGATTAATTCCTTTTTCCAGAAAAAAGTCACCTTTCACAAAGGTTCTCTCTTCCTTGCCCTGCTCAACCTTCACCCCGGAAAGCTTGATCGGAGCACGCAGCATGAGTATCTCGGGTATCTGGAGTTTCTGCCATAGCCAGATGAGCGCTTCATCGTCCAATTTACCGTCTATGTTAACGCTAAAGGGACTCACTCCCTCTTGGTAATCCGGAAGAGTACCACTGGCAATAATCTTGGAGCTGCCGCTGGCTGCTTCGAGACGGGCAAAGCTCAGAGCCTTGGGGTCAAGGTTGAAACTGCCGCGAAGCAACTCTATTTCCCTGCTCCATTCCGGGCTTTCCAGCAATAGATTGGCAAAGGTTCCCTTCGTGTCGATCTGCCATTTATCCGGCTTGCTGACCTCACCCCGAAAACGCAGCTCGGCCAGCTCTACCATACCTTTGATTTGTGAGAAATGGCGCAAATCTTCGGCAAGAAAGGCAAAAGAAGCCAACCAGGGATAGAGCTCGTCCATGGCTAGGGTGATTGCTCCGGAGCTGATATCCAGGGATAACCCCTCTGTGTAATCTATATTGGCGGCAAGATTGTTAAATTGCGATCTGCCGATTGTCCCTTGCATATTGTTCAGCTGAATCCGGTTTTCAACAATCATTGCCTGGCCGCTCCTGGTCTCTATGCGGACTGGCAGACGGTCATAATCAGCGGTAAAGTTGAGTTCATATACTTCAACCTCAGCAGCGAGATCTTCCAGGTTAGCGCCGATTTTCAGTCTACCGCGACAATCTCCTTGTAAATTGCTGATACGGCTGGCTTCCTTGCTAAAGGCTTCATTATCAACGATTTTAGTTACAATTCTTTTATTGCTTAGCGACAAGTCTGCTTCGAGGAGTAGTTCAAGATTGAAAACATCATTATCACTGCCCAGCCCAATCTCCAGAGCGCCTTCTCTACCCACCGCACCTTCAAGGCGGGCGGTCAGGTTTCTACCGGTGAGGACGCCATCAGCTATTGAAACTTCCCCATTAACATCCTGCAAATCAAGTTCAAGAGGAGGGATGGATACTTCCCCGTTCGCCAGTTTGCCGTCTATGCGAAAATTTTCCAGTTCACCAAGATCTGCCGGAACCTTTCCCTGTGATTGAAAAGTAATCTCTTCGACCCGGCCACCTCGCAGATACCCGAAAATCTCGCTGGTGATCTCCTGCTCACCCGCCACATCCAAGACCAGTTGGCGGGTAGCCTCCACATCGATATCTTTGCCGGTCAAGATCAGACTCACTTCCGGATTATCCAACTGTTGCACCAGAGTACCGCTGAGGGCGACACCCGGCTTTCCCAGCTCTAAATACTCAAGAACAAGACGCAACTCACTTTCCGCCAGGATGACTTCCCCATCAAGTCTAAATCTGTCCACCCCTAGTTTCTGACCATTTTTCCATATTTCTATTTCAGCACTTCTACCCTGGAGTGTTGCGCTTGCAGCCCTTGGACTATCCACCGATAAGCCGAGATTCACATCAAGCCCGTGAAGAACAAATAACGGCTGTTGAGCTCGGGTAATATTTAATTTGCCCCCCAGCAGTTCAACATCAATATCGGCAATTTCCTCTGCGGTATCGCCAAAGATCAGGGCAAATATGTAGACAAGCTCAATCCAGTCAGGAAGCTGTAAATCCTTCTCGGCCTTCGTGGCAGGCGGTAAATCCAAATTCATCTCAGGTTCATGGACACTCAGACTGGATAAATGAAGATCACCGGTCAACAGAGGTAAAAGAGATGGAGTTATACGCAGCTCTGCAATAACAGTCCGGCCCAATTCCGATCGCTGTATTGTAACTTCAGTCATGACCAGTGCCGGACGGGGGAGAATATCCAGACTCAACTTTCGCCAGTCAACTTCAGCGCCGCTTTCAACTGCCACCGTTTCACGAATCTGCTTTTTAAGAGAGGGGGAGGCAAGATAGTTTTCGACAAGCGCAAGTGCTGAAAAAAACAACAGGAGCAGGATGACACCACCCGCCAATAGCCATTTTCTGGTTTTGCCGGTACGCTGTGATGAATTCTTCGATTTGTTTGTTAACGACATATTAAAAATCACATAACACTATGAATCTCTGACCACAAAACAGTTAAAGATGAGCTGTTGCTTTCGGTGTAGTCAGGCAGCAGATTACCGTATCCTGCTTATTGCCAACTATCTTATCATTCCTGGTTCCCAAGGTACAGTATTCCTTAACAAATTTTATCTAAAAAAGGGTATGCAGCAGTATTGTCCATCCTGGCTCAATCACCTTTTTAAAACGTTATTGCGCTTGCCTCTGATGAGCAAGGAGATATATACATCAACTCCTAAATCACAGATTTTCCTTGGTGCTGGAATACCCTTTTTTCGTGTTTACCTTGATTGATAGTAGTTATGCCGGTATAGTCAGCGCCGGCGACGGAATCTGAAAATTTACCCCTTGAAAATGTACCTTGCCAATGCCCGGGTCTACCTTACAACACCTGCCAACCACCCTCCAGGAATGTCGAAAGCGCGGCTGGCAAAGCGTTGACATTGTCCTGGTTACCGGAGATGCCTACATTGACCACCCCTCCTTTGGCGTAGCTCTTATTGGCAGGCTGCTCGAACATCATGGCCTCCGTGTGGCTATCCTCGCTCAGCCACGACACGACTCGGCCATTGATTTCCAGCGTTTCGGCAAACCACATCTCTTTTTCGGCATTACCGCCGGAAATCTTGACTCCATTGTGGCAAATTATACCGGAAATGGGAAAGTTCGAGACTCGGACGCCTACTCCACCGACGGCAATCCCTGGTGGCCTGGACAAAGAAGTAAAACCAACAGAAAAAGGCCAGACCGAGCAAGTATCGTTTATGCCAACCTGGCCCGTGAGGCGTATAAAGAAGTCACCATTGTGCTGGGTGGGGTGGAAGCCTCGCTGCGCCGTTTCATCCATTACGATTATAAGCAGAAAAGGTTGCGCAACTCTGTTTTAACCGATGCCAAAGCGGATATTCTAACCTACGGCATGGCTGAAAAATCTATTCTTTCCATCGCCCGAAGGCTGCAGCACAATCAGAAAATCACCGCTATTGACGGTAGTTGTGAGCGACTCACCGAAAACCAATTCAAGGAAAGATTGGTAAATATTCCCGCAGAACACCTCACCTATCTACCTTCCTGGGAAGAACTTTCTACCGACCCCACCCGCTTTATGGAAGCCGAACTGCTCATTGATAAACACATGCGGGGGAAAGCGACCGGTAGGTTGGTTCAAAAACAGCAAAGCGGCTGGGTACTCCAGCACCAACCGCAGCCATCACCCACAGAACAGGAATTGGACGAGCTTTATGATCTGCCCTTCACCCGTATCCCCCATCCATCCGCCGGCGATGTTCCAGCCTACCGGATGATTCGCCATTCTATTACCACGGTCAGGGGCTGTCCCGGCAATTGTTCTTTTTGCGCCATAACCCGTCATCAGGGACCTGCGGTTAGCAGCCGCAGCCACCGCTCCATCCTCCGGGAAGCGGAAACGATTACCGCAATGACGGATTTTTCTGGAACAATCAGTGATCTTGGTGGTCCAACGGCAAATCTGTACGGGACCACATGTAAAATCGGCGGGTGTAAAAAACATGACTGCCTCTATCCAGAAGTTTGTGAGCACCTCCAGCTAAATGAGCAGGCCCTTTTGACTCTGCTGGACAACGTCGCTTCACTCAAGGAGGTGAAGCATGTCTTTATCTCTTCAGGACTGCGTATGGAGCTGCTTCTGAAAACGCCCGAACTCCTCGAGAGGCTTTTGCGCTACCATACCCCCGGTGCTTTGAAGATTGCCCCCGAGCACACCGAGCCAAATGTACTTGAGCTCATGCACAAAGAATCACATGAGATTCTTCGGGAGTTTGTTGCTGAATGCCGGCGAATAGGCAGCAGACTGAACAAAAAGGTCGAACTAACACCCTATGTCATCACCGGTCATCCCGGCAGCACGGAAGAAGATGCCAGCAAACTAGTCAGGAAAATGCACAACCTTGGTCTGGCGGTGCGGAAATTCCAGGATTTTACTCCAACCCCAGGCACGCTGGCAACCGCCATGCAGGTCAGCGGGCAGGACACTGCCGGCCGAAAAATCCTCATCCCCTCAGCTTCTCAGAAAAACAGACAGCGCGCCATTGTTGAAAACGCCTTTCATAAGTCACGAAAAATTGGCAGAAGACGGCATCTCAAACGGAGAAAGAGAAACTGACATTACGTAACGTCCCTATCCCTTTTATGCAAGCTTCCTTCCTATTCAGCAAGCATGTATGGGCATGCTTGCTGAATATAGACGGTAGAGAGAATTAGATGAAGTTTCGAATTACCTTCGAAACTTCGGGCGTTCTCAGGTAGCCATATGATTTATGGTGGATACCACTCCAGTCATTAGCCACGAGATCGTCCTTTACCTGGACGCCATTATCATTTGGTTGGTAATCGCCGGCCAGGCTTACATCCAGAGATACCGGGTCTCTTTTGTCGGCGAAATTCGACCATTTTTTTACTATGCTTGGTGTTCTGACCAAACTGTTTTCCTGGGCAATTTTATATTTGACATGCGGCAACCCAAGTGGAGATCCCAAAGTAACAAAATGATCGATCACCAGACGTGGGTGCTTTCTCCCCAGGTCTCTCAATACATCATAAGCAATAATGGTACCCATGGAGTGCGACAGGATCATTATTCTCTTGTCTTTGTTTTTCAGTATCTCATCTTCAAGCCTCTTTCTCAGAGTGTCTCTGATGTCGCGTTCTTTGTAGTATCTGGACAGATCCTGGAGCTTACGCTCAAGGACGCCATCAGCTATATTGTCGACTCCCAGATAATTTTTAGCTGAATCGAGAATATTTCCAACCCAGTCGAACGTCTCCTCCCGGATGTAATCAAACCAGTTTTCTTCGTAGGTTTTCAAGGCGTTCGGCATCGCTTCTCTATACAAATCTGGATTGGGATCAGGTCCCTGCGGATACGTTACATCCGCCCAATATACTGATTGAAAATGAATTTCCGAGTCGTTCATTCGTTCATTTTTCCTGAGGCCCTCTTCAATAGCATTTTGCCATCCTTTTGCCAATACATCTGGTGCAGGCTTATTTGAAAGCCCATGGATACCTATCAATATTTTGCTCATGGTCGTTTCCTCCGAGATGGTGTTCGTCCTCGCCGCAGAACGTGCGCAATAGTGCAGGTTCGCATTGTCCTCTAATTTCTTGAATCGCCGAATCTCTTCTTAGAATTATATCACTTTAGTGATAAAACCCTAACACGTTTCACGGAATAAATTTGCTAGACTTCAGCAAGTAATTCTCAGACTGTTTAATGGCTGCTTATCTCAAGCTACTGAATAATGTAGAGATTTTGCTTTATGAAAATAATTTGTCAGAGCACAACCTTTGAGGGTAAACCACATCACCTTTTCTATATTAATGGCAACGGATCATGTGACTTTTTACATGATGCTTACAAAAGGGCATCAAGGGGCAATAATTTCCAGAAAAAGACTTTCAGCCGTTTTTTCCAGGGTGCATGAGCATCGGCATCTTCCTCATTCGCATTCCAGCTATTCTCGGGCTGCATGTCCTGAAAAATAGCCTGTTCGACCTGCTGAGCAAGGTTGAGGTTATTGATGAAAACTCCAACTTCGGTATTGAGATTGGCAGAACGAGGATCGAGATTGAAGGTGCCGATAAAAAGCTGTTCTCCGTCAATAACCATGGTTTTGGCATGAATAGCAAAGGTGGGGACCGCTTTTTCTATTCTCTTGAATCGATCAATTAGCTCTCTCTGAATTGCAGGTTCAGGCTTATATTCGAAGACCTCGACACCGGTTGCCAAAATCTCGCTTCGTTGCTTGCTGTAACCACTGAATGCCTGCAGATTATCCGTGGAGGCCAGGGAGTTGGTCACTATCTTTATAGTCACACCACGATCACGAAGTTCTCGAAAGAGTTGAAAACCCTCTTCGGGAAGGACAAGATAGGGCGATTGGATCGTCACCGTTGTGGTGGCCTGCTCAAGCCTCCGCACCAGCTCCGAGGTCGCTCTTCCACCGCCCCCCAGACCTTCCGAGTTGTTTTTCCCCGGTAAATCGGCAATGAAAGCGATATCTTCCCAGACGAGTCTGGTTGCCAGTTCGGGAAATGTTTGAGGAATATTTTGGATACTTGCAGCAACCTCAGGCTCGAGATTTTCGGGATTCTCGGCATATTTATGGAGAAAGGCGTACACTTCATGCCTTTCCTCATCACCAAGTTTTTCTTTGATTTTTAGTAGGTCTTCAACGTTTTGGGAAACATCTGCGTTCCAAAACGTATCGAAACTTTTCTGAATGTCCTCGACTACCGGTCCAAGCAACAGGGCATCGCGATCTCGAAAGTTATAGGTATGATTGTAATCAAAATACTCATCTGCCATATTCCTTCCACCAGTAATTGCGGCCTTACCGTCAACGATGAAGGTCTTATCATGCATACGCTGGTTAGCCGAGCGAAAATGAAAGAGTACATTATAGATCCGCTTCCAAAAAGGAACTCCAACGGAATGCCGGGGATTATAGATTTTGATAGCGATATTGTTGTGCAGGGCGAGCGCTACCATCATATCACCAGGAGCATCCACCAGCAGATCATCGACAAGAACACGAACTTTGACTCCCCGCTCAGCAGCACGGAGCAGTGATTCAGCAGCTAATATGCCGATGTTGTCGGTCGACCAGATGAAATACTGCACATCAATTGTGCGTTGGGCGTTGTTTGCCAGCCACGCCCTTGCCAAGAGCGACTCTTCACCTTTTTCAAGGACATAGATGCCGCTTTTCCCCGGATATTGCTGGAAAAGAGGTCTTAGAGCGTTATCAAGAACCGATGAGTTGACAGTTGTGGCAAACCCTATTGTCAGGAAAACTAGAAAATATATAAACTTATTTAAAAACAATTAGTTATACCCAGTCGTTAAGTGTTTATTTTTATTCCAAATATCGTCAATATCACAGCAAGAGTTCTACATAACTCAATATCATATGAAATGTATCGGTAGAACTTTCGGTTATATATACGCCAAATATCCATTCCATGGCAATGACTTCCCATAAAATCTTGATACCTAGCCCGGATATTTCACGAGCCTGCTGGGCTTATGAACAAGGCATCAAGGGTGCAGCTGTAGTAAGCTACCGCAATCCCTTGATAACGCAGGTCATGAGTTCAGGAGGTTCGCCCAAAGGGTGATAAATCACCAGAAAAATAAATCTAAGCAATGTAATGAGTTGTAATTGTCATTAATTATAGCTAATTAATCCGATTTTTCATGAAATATCCGGGCTAGAATGTTTTTAGCCGTATTCTTGCAAAATTTTCTTTATTAGAAAATTATTTCTTATACAGAAAAAAACCGACTCTCAAGGGAGTCGGTACATGGAAAGATCGATTTGCGGAATCTGCTATGTACGATTGCGTCTGAACCTGACGAGGCAGGCAAGACCTGTTCCGAAAAGAAGCATTGTAGAGGGTTCTGGTATGGGAAATACCGACTTTACTACTTCTGTAACTGAACCAAAAAATGTATTGTAGCCGACAGCTTCGCTGTAGCCGTAATAATCAAAAGAGACATGATCGTTCAATTCAAAGCGAAAAGGGTCAACCTGAAATATTCCATTGACCTGATTTGGACCTACGGTTGATTTCCACATCCATTCATCATTGATCAAGTGAGAATGGGTAGTACCTGCTAAATAGCTTTCGACAGAGGCCTCGTACATAGTTGCAGGCGACTGTCCCCATTGATTACGTCCAAGAGGCGTATTCGTACCGCCAATCCGGTAAATTTCGGGGATCCGCCACGCCTTATCATACCCATTGTCGTTAAAGGCACCTGGAATATTCTTTGCTGCAAGCAGACCAATAAATTTCCAGTAATAGGCATTCCCTGGTGAAGCCATCGGTGAATTGA
>JASJDT010000037.1 GCA_030065655.1 Desulfocapsaceae bacterium
AAAATCTTCCCTGTTAAGCAAATTAACATTGGCGACTCTGTTAACGTCTCATCAAGTTATAAGAATTATTATCATTTCTATTAGTATCGCCATTCTCCAAGGAATATGGCGATACTTCGTTTTAGGATCCGGTTTTGACTTCCGCATGGAATGAAATGTGCCTAGATTACTGCAGCAAGAAAAACCTCCACAGTCCAAATAGTTTGCCAAACGCACCCTCCACTTCCCGATCTCATTATTTTTTTCGGATTGCCTGATCGCTACTCGTGAATTATTGATAGTCTCGATTGCTTCATGGAATTCGACGGTAGCAGCAGTAATAATTTTGAGATGGATAACTCTTTTATGGAAATTACCCCAACATGTATCCATGGCATATCGGCAGATTTGGCGATTGCTGCTGATAAAGTGCAGAGAACAATACAGCTGCTTGAGGACGGGGCCACTGTTCCCTTCATTGCCCGTTACCGGAAAGAAATGACCGGTTCGCTCGATGAAGTGGCCATCGGCGCTATTGGTGACAGCCTGGCCAAATTTAAGGAGCTGGAAACGCGCAAGGAAGCAATTTGCAGTTCACTTATAAAAAGAGAGTTACTCAGTGATGAACTCAGCAAGAAGATACAGCAAGCCTCAACACTTACCGTTCTCGAAGATCTCTATCTTCCGTACCGGCCGAAGAGACGGACCAGGGCTATGATTGCTCGCGAGAAGGGAGTTGAGCCGCTGGCCGAGCTGATCCTGAAAAACGGTCCGTACATTAAAGAAGCGAAAAAATATCTTTCCATAGAGCATGGTCTTGTCACTATTGAGGATGCGCTGGCAGCAGCACGAGACGTCGTTGCCGAAATTGTCAGCGAAAATGCGGATGTTCGGGGTTCTTTACGGCGAATGTTTTATCAGGAAGCCATGGTTTCGTCTCGCGTGGTTGTAAAAAAGAAAGCCGAAGCAGGAAAATTTCAGGATTATTTCAGTTGGCAGGAGCCGGTCAGCAAAATCAGCGGCCATCGCACACTGGCATTGCTGCGTGGTGAAAACCTGGGCTACCTCCGCCTGTCAATCCGTCCCGACCCGGCGCAACCACTCAACTTACTGAAAAAATATTATCTGGGGAGAGGTGGTGAGAACCATGAACTCGTTCGAGCTCTTGAAGATGCGTACTCCCGACTGCTGGCACCATCTTTAGAAAATGAGCTGCGTCAGGTGATCAAGGAGCAGGCTGATAGCGAGGCAATCGAGGTATTTACTCGAAATCTTGAAGAATTGCTTCTTGCCCCACCCCTGGGGCAGAAAAGAGTAATGGCTCTTGATCCGGGTTTTAGAACGGGCGCTAAACTGGTTTGTCTTGATGGTCAGGGAAATCTACTGCATCGGCAAACCATCTATCCCACCCAGGGCGGCCGGCAGTCAGCCGAAGCTGCCACCATTATCAGAAAACTTGTAAAAAGGTTTGCTATTGAGGCAATTGGCGTAGGCAGCGGCACGGCCGGCAGAGAAACCGAGAGTTTTCTTCGGTCACTGGATTTGGAGGAGGTAATCATTGCTTTGGTCAATGAGGATGGAGCGTCGATTTATTCCGCATCAGCGCTGGCACGCCAGGAATTTCCAGATGAGGATATCACGGTACGTGGTGCAGTCTCCATTGGGCGCAGGCTGCAGGACCCGCTGGCCGAACTGGTGAAAATTGAGCCGAAATCGCTGGGCGTAGGGCAGTACCAGCACGATGTCAATCAGAACGCTCTGCAGAAAAGCCTTGAGGAGGTGGTGAGCAGATGCGTCAACCGTGTTGGCGTGGAAATGAACAGCGCCAGTGCTGAATTGCTCCGCTACGTTGCGGGTCTGGGTGAAAAACTAGCCGAGGCTATAGTTTCCCACCGTCAGCTTCATGGTGTATTTAAAAAACGTGCTGATCTGCTTCAGGTAAAGCGCCTTGGCGCCAAAGCCTATGAGCAGTGTGCCGGTTTTCTGCGGATCAGCGATGGCGAACATCCCCTCGATAATAGCGGGGTGCATCCGGAAAGATACGAACTTGTAGAGAAAATGGCCAAAGATCATAACTTCTCGCTTGCCAAAATCCTTAACTCAGAAGAGGCCCGCCGCAAGATTACTCTGGAGAAATACTGCACCAAAGAGGTTGGCATGGAAACACTCAATGATATCAGGAAGGAGCTTGGTCAGCCGGGCAGAGATCCACGGCAAAACTATGTAAGTTTCGCGTTTGCTGAGGAAGTGCGCACACTGGAGGATGTACGGGAAGGCATGATCCTGCCGGCTATCATTACCAATGTCACCAAATTCGGGGCATTTGCCGATATTGGGGTCAAACAAGACGGTCTTATTCATATTTCCCAGTTGGCTGACCACTTTGTTAAAGATCCCGCCGAGATCGTCAAGGTCAGGCAGCAGCTCAAGGTCAAGGTGCTGGCAGTGGATCGGGATCGACAACGAATCAGTCTGAGCCTGAGAATGTGAAAATTGATGGTCTTTTCTGGTATTTGCTCATTTTGTGGTATAAAGTTCGGGTATGCGCACGTTACAACATGGCAATCACCATTGTTCAGGTGAAGGTGATTGTTATGTCATATCGATCATAACCCATGTAAGTCTGTTAAATGGTATAAATTTTCATTCATGTTAATGCTACCTTTTCTTCGCTGCAGCTTTTTTATCATTTTCAGCTACTGTCTTATTTTCATGCCGAGAACAGCTGGAGCTGCCGATCTGGATATTTTCATTCTTCACTCCTATCATCAGGAATATGCTTGGACCAAAAGGCAGAACGAAGGCATTGTTTCGACCCTGCAGGCATATTTTGCAAACCGGGATATTGCTTTTTCAACTGAATATCTTGATACCAAACGAATTGAATTTTCTAGTGAATACCAGGTGTTTTTCAAAGAATATCTACGGATGAAATATATCAGCCTGACCCCGGATATTATCTTTTTGACCGATGATAATGCTGTACGCTTTATGGATCGTTACCATGACGATATTTTTCCCGATGTTGCCCGAGTTTTTTGTGGGGTAAACGATACCTCCTTGAAGATTCCACTCCCTGCTGAAAAAGCCTGCGGCGTTTTCGAAGTAAAGGACTTGATAGCCAACCTCAAACTGATAGAGCGACTTTTCCCACGAATTGATACAGTCAGTGTAATTGGCGATAATTCATCCACCTATCAGGCCATAAGCCGGCATCTGCGCTCACTTTCCAGTGAGGTCTTGCCGGATCTTTCTCTGCAGTTTGCTGCAGACTCATCGCTCACCAACGTATTGAAGGCTCTTGAAGATCAACAAAGCGAAGTCGTTCTTCTTACCACCATTGGCGCCTTTCAGGATGAGGACGGGGTGAATCTTCCTCTTTCCCGAGTCATCAGGGATATTGATGAAGCTGGAGACTATGCCATATTCAGTATGGAAGACGTCTATATGCAGCACGGTGTTTTCGGCGGTATAGTCACCAGCGGCAAGGCCCAGGGTGTTGCTGCTGCGGAAAAGGGAATAGCCATACTCACCGGTGGTCCCGATGAGCTTATCCATAGCCAGTTTGAAACTGCTCCGAATGTTCCAACGTTTAACTATCATGAACTGAAACGGTTTAATGTCAAGCTTCGCGGTCTTCCTGACAATGCGGTTATTCTCAACAAACCCTTGTCATTCTTTGAGGAGTTTGAGGAGATCTTTATCATAGGTCTCCTCGCCTTTCTGCTTCTGCTCACTCTGATCATCCAACTGTCCTTAAGTGTCGTTAAAAGACGCAAGGCGGAGTCCGAACTCCAGGCGAGTGAGACATTTCTCTCCTCCGTTTTGGAGAATCTCCCTGATCTCGTGGTGGTTAAAGACGCTGAAAATCTCAGCTTTCTGCGGGTGAACAGGATGGCTGAAAGATATTTCGGTAAAACCAAGGACAAGATCATCGGGAGAAGCGACTATGATTTTTTTCCAGAGGATGAGGCGGAATTTTTTACCCGCAAAGATAAAGAAACCCTTGCTACCCGAATACAGGTGGACATACCTCTTGAAAGGATTCAGACTCCGGCGGGAAGGCGTTATCTGCACACCAAAAAGATACCTATTCTCGACAACAATCAGGAGCCAAAATACTTACTTGGCATATCCCGGGATATAACCGAGGAGATTAGCGCTGCTCAAAAAAGGAAAGAACTTGAAGACAAGCTTCAGCAGGCCCAGAAAATGGAGTCCATCGGTACGTTGGCCGGGGGAATTGCGCATGATTTCAACAATATTCTCAGCTCAGTTATAGGCTATTCAGAGCTTGCCCAGTACAAGGCGGATGATCCGGCAGAAGTGAGAAGTTTACTCGATGGGACCTTGAAAGCAGCTGAACGTGCCAAATTGCTGGTTCGCCAGATTCTTACTTTCAGCAGGAAAGATGAACAGTTGCGCAAACCCATAGCCTTTGCCGATCTTTTGGAAGATTCCGTAAGTCTGCTGCGAGCCACTCTGCCAAGTACACTCACCATCAAGGAGAATATTACCTGCCGGGGTGGCATTATGGCGGATCCGATCCAGATTCATCAGATTATCATGAATCTTGGGACAAACGGCTATCAGGCGATGTCCAACTCCACCGGCACGTTGACTTTTAGTCTCGATGAAGTCGAATTTGGAGAAGCGGATGAGAAGCCGGTGGCGGAAATGACACCAGGTAAATACGTCCGTTTTTGTATCGAGGACGACGGTGCCGGTATGAGCCGGGAGACTCAGGAGCGGATGTTCGATCCCTATTTTACTACCAAAGACTCCACCTCTGGAACCGGTCTCGGCCTGGCAGTTGTTCATGGAATTGTGAAAAGCCACGAAGGCCACATCGGCGTATACAGCGAAAAGGGTAGCGGTACGAAAATAGATATTTTCCTGCCAATGATAGAGGGTGATGTCGATGACATGGACGATTCTACCTACCACAACAATGCAATTGGCGGAAATGAGTCGATACTCGTAATTGATGATGAGCCGGATATTACCAGAATGATGAAAAAATATCTTACTCTCTTCGGCTACACAGTCCGTGTTTTTGCCCATAGCCCTGATGCGTTCGAGGAATTCAAAACAAATCCTGACAATTACGATCTGATCATCACCGATATGACCATGCCAGAGCTCACCGGAGTTGAACTCACCCAAAAAATATTGGAGATCGATCCAGAGAAGCCGATAATTCTCTGTACCGGACATAGCGATGAAATTGACCGGGACAGGGCCGCAGCCCTGGGAATACGTGCCTATTTTGAAAAGCCGCTGGCCATCGATGAGCTTCTGGTTACCCTGCGTGAGCTGCTGGATGCCAAATAGTCACTCTTCAGAACAGCACAAATTTAAATTTTTATCCGGATGTAATTAAAGAGGTGTAGTACAGAATTGTAGTACGGAATTAGAGCAGCCAATACGACAATATCATGGAAGAAAAAAGGAGCTTGCCAGGCTGAAAGTTGATAGATTGCTGTAAGCTGTCAATTTAAAGCAGCGCTGGAAAAAGGTAATGAGAAATCATGCGGTGAATTTTTCCGCATAGATCCTGGCCACTTCTTCGTTGAGTTTTTCTTCCATCCACTTTTCATGCAACTCAAAATCGCAAAATTGGCAGATGTAGACATTTTTTTCACAGGTTATTTCCTGACCGAGATATTGGACGACAACGGTTTTTGTCGATAATTTCATGGGCCCATGGGCATAGTTTTTTCGACATTCTCTCACAATGTTTTGCTCCCGGAATTGATTGAGGTTGAAACGTCGGAGGGATTTCTTCCGGCGTTGAATTACAGCCGTTTACTATAAACGAGTTGTTTTATTCATGCCATTGAATAGTGTATTTACAGATTGTCTGGGTAGTACGATCAATCCATTACCCTTCTTGGCCCTGAAGTGTAATGAACTACGTTATTTTTAAAATTAGTTTAGTCGCCATGGAATCACCAAGTAGAGATAGAGAAGCTCCTCCATTAGAGGATAGACCTGCAATTGTCATTGCCGTTTTTGGCAGTAGCGGACGGGGCAGGGCCTTGCTTGACCGCTTTCATTTGAAGGTGGTTGAACGTTTTGGCGAATACGATATTCGCTGGGCCTATACTTCCAGGATAATTCGAGAAAAAACGGGCACCTCCGGTTTACGAGAAACCTTTGTAGCACTAGAAGCAGCGGGCTTCAATAGCTGTGTCGTCCTACCTCTACAGATTTTTCCCGGTAGCGAATATCAGAAAATCACAATGATCGCCGATGATTTTGAAGGATTGCATATTATTGTCGGCGAAACCCTGATGCACCGCTGGGGTTTTGTTAATGATGTTATCAACGTGGTGAGTAAAAACTTTCTTCAGCCGACTGAGGGCCTCAATATCCTGGCTATGCATGGTACGCCGGTGACAACAGACCCGGCAAATACTGTCTATCTTGGTGTTGAGCAACTGGTGAGAACCCGCTTTGAAAACGTGCTGGCCGCTTCAATCGAAGGGATTCCAGATTACGAGACTATGTTTGCCAAAATGGCCAGGAAGAAAATAGCAGAGAAATATAAACGGGTAAGAATTCATCCCCTGTTGCTGGTTGCCGGTAAGCATGTCGAGCAGGATATCATGGGTGAGGAAGAAAGCTGGAAAAAATGTCTTGAGAAGCTAGGGTTCACCGTTGAATGTCCTATGGTTGAGCACGAAGATGACCGGTATTATCAAAGCCTTGGCTCCTCGTCTGAAATAGAAGAGTTCTTTTTGGACCGGCTTGCCGGCGCTGTCCAGAAATTCAGCAATACTCGTTGAGATAATTTGCTCTATGGATGTGTTTATTCTCTTTTTGGCACTAATTGTCCTGACGGTAACCTGTCTGGCAACATTTGATCTTTATTACGGCATTCGAAGTATGGGCCGATTGAGTTCCAAACCTCCCTTGGGAGAAACGAATCTACCTTCGATTTCCATCATAGTTCCTGCCTGCAATGAGGGAAAAAATATAAGGCAAGCCATTCTCACCCAGCTACGCCAAAGTTATGGCAATTTTGAGATTATTGCCGTCAACGACCGGTCCACCGACAATACGGGAGAAATACTTGACGAGCTTGGCAGCAAACATGCAAACCTACGCATTCTCCATATCACCGATCTGCCCGAGGGATGGATGGGTAAAGCGCACGCTTTGCAATGCGGCGCCGAGATAGCTGGCGGCGACTACCTCCTGTTCACCGATGGTGATATTTTAATGGAAGGCTCGACTTTGTCTCGTGCAGTTTACCATATGCTATCAGCGGAACTCGATCACCTCTCCCTCATTTTTAAAAACAGCTCTAAAGGCTGGCTGCTCAATAGTCTCATTCTCGAATCCGGTGCCGGACTCTTACAACTTTTCAGGCCATGGCTGGCAAAAAAACACAAATCAAAAAATTTTATCGGTGTCGGTGCTTTCAATATGGTCAAACGAGAGAGCTACTTTCATGTGGGCGGACACGAATCCATTCGCATGCATCCCATCGATGACATAATGCTCGGTAAAATCATCAAGAGGTCCGGCTATCATCAAGATTGTCTGTTAGGCACGGATCTGGTTACTGTCCCCTGGTATGATGATCTTGGTTCGATGATTGACGGCTTGATGAAAAACGTACTGGCCATTATCAATTATCGGGCAACGCTGCTGCCCGTTCTTCTAACAGGCATGGTGGTGTTCAATATCCTGCCAATGTGGGGGGCGGTGTTGGACGTTGGCTACAGCCGTCTTGTTTGGCAGGCAGTGGTGGTCATCAAGCTCGGTGCATTTTTTTATGGAACGCGCCTACTTGGTATCAGCGCTTGGTGTACACCAGGTACCCTGATCACCCCGTATATCAGTCTTTACATCACCGTAAGGGCCGCCTGGCTAAATTTCAGCGAGCATGGCATCAACTGGCGAGGCACCCACTATTCTCTTGATGAACTACGAAAAAATGAGCCGATTCTACCTTGATTGTTGGCAAACTTTATACTACATCATGAAAATCTGTCCTGCCATTTCCGCTGCGAATGGCCGTGGCAGTTCAAGGATATGGCAATACTCAACAGATACCGGAATATCCGGTTATTCAAGGATAAAAGTGAGAAAAAGGTGTGAATATGCCGGATAGCGGGGTCAGCAAAATACTTATAAATGAAAATGAAATTGCAACTATCGTAGGCAGGCTTGGCAGAGAGATCACTGAGACCTATCGAGAAAGCGGCGGTGAGCTTATCGTTGTCGGTTTGCTGCGGGGTTCATTTGTTTTTATGGCGGATCTGATCCGGAAGATACACTACCCCCTGGTGGTCGATTTCATGGCCGTTTCAAGCTATGGTGACGGTACGGTGAGTAGTGGTGACGTCAAAATCGTCATGGACCTCGATGAGTCGGTCGAAGGCAAACATGTGCTTTTAGTCGAGGATATTATCGATACGGGGACCACGTTTAAAAAGGTCATCCGAATGATGGGCAACAGAAACCCGCAAACCCTCAAAACATGCACCTTTCTCAATAAACCATCGCGTCGAAAACATGATGTACCAATCGATTTCTGCGGTAAGGACATTCCCGATGAATTTGTGTGCGGTTACGGACTGGATTATGCCCAAAAATATCGAAACCTTCCATATGTCGGTGTGTTAGGTGAATAGTGGCTCGGTCCTCGGAAGACGGCCTGTTGGGCAATAGAGAATTGAGTCGTTAAAATGAGCATCAGGCTTTCCCGCCAAATCATCGCTGCCACTCTTTTCAAACTACTCCTCAATATTGGCAGACGTTTTGTCTACCCCTTTGCTCCGGCTTTGAGCAGAGGACTGGATGTACCGCTCACGGCCATTACCTCCATCATCGCCACATCGCAGATTACCTCGCTGGTCGGACTGTTCAGCGGACCTTTGGCAGACCGGATAGGGTATCGCTTCATGATGCAGATGGGGCTGCTTTTGCTGGCCATCGGTATGCTTATTTGCGGTATTCTGCCGTCTTACTGGGTGGTTTTTGGCGGCTTGGTGCTGGCAAGTTTTGGTAAAATTCTCTTTGACCCGGCGCTGCAGGCTTATATTGGCAAAGAAGTTCACTATACCAGGAGGGCTCGAGCCATCGGCATAACCGAGCTATCCTGGGCAGGCAGTACCCTGATCGGCATACCCTTTCTTGGACTCGTCATTGAATATGCAGGCCTTCCCAGCTCATTTTACCTCTTGGCTGTGCTGGGATTTCTCGCCTGGTTTCTGGCCGGTCAGGTCTTCCCGCCGGATGAGAGGCAGCCGGAAGCACGACCGGCAATCAAGCAGGTGCTGCTGTCTATCAGCAAGCTGATCAAAATCCGTCCGGCAGCCGGTATGCTTGCCTTTGGATTCTGGATAAGCCTGGCCAACGACAATCTCTTCGTTGTATACGGTGCCTGGTTTGAGAAAGATTTTCAGGTAAGCCTGGTTTCTCTTGGATTTTCAACAATTGCCATCGGCACGGCTGAACTGTTGGGAGAGTTTGCCACCACCAGCTTTGCCGATAAAATTGGCCTGAAACGGGCCATTATAATCGGTCTTGTTATGGCAACGATTGCCTATCTGCTGTTGCCTATTGTCGGGGTATCACTGGCTTTGGCAATGGTTGGTATATTTCTGGTTTTCAGCACCTTTGAGTTTACCATAGTGACGAGCTTCTCACTTTCCACGGAACTGATGCCACGGGCCAGAGCAACGATGATGGCAGGTTTTTTTGCCGCTGCCGGACTGGGCAGGATGGTGGGCGTACTCATTGGTGGCCTGCTCTGGCGCCATGGCGGTATTCATACCGTTGCCTGGTTTTCTGCAGCGTTTACCTGTCTCGGTCTGGTTTCTCTGCTCTGGGGCCTGAAAGGCTGGCGGCCAGATACAGACAACTGATTACTTGCAGACATAATTGATGAAAATACAGGCTGAATATTCTTACGGATGAGCAGAACTTGCCAGTAGATGAGCGCTATATTACAATAAGATTGATGGCCAGACATATCGGGAGCATTTTTCTGGCGAAAGAGGCATAAGCAGGGGAGATTTGCTGGTATGCAAGCAAATAAGGTGATTCACGTGGTCAGCTGCCACGCCGAAGGCGAGGTTGGCGATGTGATTGTCGGGGGCGTTGCACCGCCTCCGGGAGAGACGATATGGGAGCAGTCACGCTTTATTGCCAGAGATAAGAAGCTTCGTAATTTTCTCTTAAACGAGCCTCGTGGAGGGGTCTTTCGGCATGTCAACCTGCTGGTACCACCCAAAAATCCCAAAGCGCAGATGGGTTGGATCATCATGGAACCGGAAGATACTCCACCTATGTCGGGGTCGAATTCTATCTGTGTGGCCACCGTTCTCTTGGAAACCGGCATTATTCCGATGGAAGAACCGCAAACCAGAATGATCCTCGAACCACCCGGAGGACTCATTGAGATCATTGCAGACTGCAGCAACGGCAAGGTCACCAGGGTCTCGGTCCGCAATGTACCAAGCTTCGTTGATAAAGCAGGGGTCATGCTGGAAGTTGCGGGAATTGGTAGCCTGAAGGTTGATACGGCCTATGGCGGTGACAGTTTTGTCATCGTTGAGGCTGGTCAATTGGGCTATGACCTGGTACCTGATGAGGCTCGCGAGCTGGCTAAAGCCGGGATAAAGATCACGGCGGCAGCCAATGAACAACTTGGTTTTCAGCATCCGGAAAACCCAGACTGGCAGCACATATCCTTCTGCCAGATCGCCGCACCCCTGGAAAAATATGGTGAAAGCTGGCTTGGCCGCAATACCGTGGTCATTCAGCCGGGAAAACTGGACAGGTGTCCGACCGGCACAGGCTGTTCCGCCAGAATGGCTTTGCTCCATCACCAGGGAATACTTAAGGTTGGTGATTCGTATATCGGGGAGTCGATAATCGGTTCCCGCTTTCACTGCCATATCGATGCACTCACCAATCTGGGAAAGAAGCAAGCCATTTATCCGATCATCTCCGGTCAAGCCTGGATCACCGGCATCCACCAACATCTGCTTGATCCCACGGATCCCTGGCCTGAGGGCTATAAAGTTGCCGACACCTGGCCGGTGTTGAAATGATGTATACTTGATAGAGCTATGGAATTTTTTGATGCAAAACAGATAGAGGAGAATCTCGACTGGCACGATTGTGTAGAGGCACTCCGCGAAATGTTTGCCAAGGGGTGCGAAGCGCCGGTGCGGCATCATCATACCATGGAGGTTCCCGGACATCAGGAAGCCACCATGCTGCTCATGCCGGCCTGGTTGCCGGGAAAATATGCGGGCTTGAAGCTGGTTAATGTCTATCCCGACAACCCGCAAAAAGGTCTGCCCACGATCATGGGCAACTACCTGCTTATGGATGGCGGCAGTGGCACACCTATTGCCTCCATGGATGGCGGAGAGCTGACTGCAAGACGCACAGCGGCGGCATCGGCCTTGGCTTCTGATTATCTCAGTCGGAAAGATGCCGATAAACTGTTGATTGTCGGCAGTGGCCGGCTGGCCAATTATCTAGGCTATGCCCACGGCGCGGTGCGTGAGCTGAAAAAGATTCGCATCTGGGCGCGGGATGAGTCAAAAGCTCAGACAGTAGCCGTTAAATATAAGGAGGCCGGGTTAGACGCAGAACCTGCGAATAACCTTGAAGAGGCTGTCGGCTGGGCGGATATAGTCAGCTGCGCGACCATGTCTGCTGCTCCGCTTATTCTGGGGAAATGGCTCAGAGCCGGTGTTCACCTTGATCTAATCGGCAGCTTCAAACCGACAATGCGGGAAACCGATGACGAGGCCGTCAGTCGGGCAGAGGTTTTCGTTGACACCCGTGAGGGAGCCCTGGCTGAAGCTGGTGATTTGCTCATTGCTATGCAGAATGGCACGTTCAGCCAGGATGATATCAGAGCCGAGTTGAGTGAGCTTGCCGATGGTGGTCATCCGGGAAGAACAGACGAAGAGGAGATTACCCTTTTCAAGTCCGTTGGAGCCTCGCTTGAAGACCTGGCAGCCGCGATCAGATGTTTTGAAAACTGGCAAAAACGCAAGGAATAAACGAAAATAAAGAATCCGCTGAAAAGCACAGAACTCATTTAACAAGGAGCAATTTGCATCCATGTTTACCATTGCTGATATTCGCAACATCGCCATGCAGATCGAGCGCAATGGCGAGGAAACCTACCGTAAAGCTGCTGAATTAACCAATGATCCTGATCTGGCCGCAGCCTTCATACAGATGGCCGATGAGGAGAAGCGACATGCCGAATGGTTTGAAACCATTGAGATGAACCGTGAATTAACTGAATCAGAACGGGAAATGGAGGCGGTCGGTAAAACGATTCTGCAGGAAATGGTCAAGGATAATACCTTTTCCCTGGATGAGGAAAAGCTTGCTTCGGCTGAAACCTTTGCCGAGTTGATCAACGAGTCCAAGAAATTTGAAGAAGACACCATAATTTTCTATGAAATGCTCAGTGGTTTCATTGATGATCATGAAACAATGCAGCAGTTGCATGAAATTATTATTGAGGAGAAAAAGCATTCGGAAGATCTTCGTAAGCTACTCGACAACGCTGCCGCAAAAATGGAGGATGGATAGTAGAATAGTTGTTGAAGATTTGACTTACTGTGTTAGTTCAACGCATTCGCCGTCTTGCAGCATCTCGCCACCACCGCATGTTGATTCAGTAGCTGTTCTGTCTTCTTCCTCCAGTTGACGATTGACTCTGTTCAGCCATTCTCGCTGTTTTTCCGGATCGTAGAACATTGACGTTTCTTCATCAAAACGGGTGTGCATCTGCAAATCCTCCTGCATGCCTTGCCGCAACATTTTCTTGGCTTCGTCAACAAGTTCTTCCTTGATCTCTTCGGCAGTGTTGCCAACGGCAGTATAATCAAGCAGATATTGACGGTAAAGGCGGTTAAGCCGGCGAGCGCTCAGCTCTGTCAGAGCAAAATGAATTTGTTCATGTTCAAGAATGTAATCCCTTTGTTTATGGTACACCCTAGGGTTCCACCAGGAACAGTCCGGATTGAACAGCGCTTTGAAAGAAATGTCGATATATCTACCCGTATATATTTGAGTATTGGCAATGTTACCACGAGTAATCCGGATAGTAGTGGTCCGAGTAGGGCGGATGCTGATGCATGACCGGGCCTGAATACTGTGATTGTATCTCTGAACCTCCTCCGGTAGAGATGGGGCCTTAAAATCCTCAGGAGTGAGTTGACGGTAAGAAAACGCATTTGGTGGAGCTATTGAACCTTCTGCCACCGGGCGGAATTGCGGTCTTGCGTATTCAGGCAGCCTGGTACAGGCGGAAATAAACAACAAACCCAGAAGGAGGATTGTCAAGGTTTTACATGTTGCAAGGTTCATTGTCGGATAGATTGCTCTTTCTTCGGTGTTAGCATCTCAAGAAGTGCCATGAGCGTTTTAATATCGATTCTCATTGGCAAATTTTCCTATACTAAAAGTAAGTCTAAAATCATGGTAGCCAAGAGAGCTTATTCTCGCTTGATCTCTAACCTTTACAGTATTCTGATAGATGGGTTATAGATGAACCATTGAATACTAATGGATCTTATTCGCATAAGGATTGGGAAAAGGAGAAAGAAAGGAGTTTTGGTCATGCGGCTCGAGCAAATTATCACCAACGCGTTTGCTGACGGATTACGATCCACACGATGGTTTATTGGTGATGCCGACATATAAAGAGGTTACTTCAGGTGATCAGGCAAAGGCTCCTAGGAATGCAGCCAGTTTCATGGCAGACATAACCAGAGCCTGACCGTCGGCAGCTTCGTCAATCTCATCCCGAATTACCGCCAGGCTGTGAATGTCATCCTGGTTTGTAAGTTGACCTTCTTTGAAAAGCGCCAACCTGGCAACCAGCAACTCTTCCCCAGCCTTTTTCAGAGCCGGCTTGAGAATCCATTTATCGGCATCGGAGGCTGATGCGTATTTTTCAAAAAGCTGGTCAAGGGCTGTTTCGGCATCTTTGACAATTTGGCGGTCCTGTTCATCTGCCATATTTGTTTACTCCTGTTAAAGGTTTGAAACAACATCACAATTCTCGAACTCGGTAATCGGTATGGATTCAATTCTTTGCCAATAGGGAGTTAAGCTCATTTCCGTTTTGATTGAGGCCAATTTTGCGGAGATGTTTTTTACGTCGACATCATCCAGGGTGGCCAGGAAGTCAAGGCCGAATTGAATAACACCAAGAATTTCCGCCACCGATACATCGCTGTAGCTGCCAAGTAACTGGTGTACCCTCCTACCGTCCTCAACGGCTGCAAGGGTCAGCTTCAGGGCTTTTTCATGCTGCTCATCATAGCGGACAATAGCCTCGGCGATCTGGTTGAAAACCAGACGAGCTTCGTCGTTTTTATTGTTTTTCACCAGGTTCTTGTATTCGCCAACTTGTTGGCGAAGAGAAAAGGGATAAAGCGGATTTTCTTCAATGTTGGTGGCGAAATTGACCAGCTGGTTCGTCGCCTTGGCTACAACATCTTGGCCACAGCTTACATACTCTGCACCAAGCAGGCTTCCCTGGGGAAGAGATTCATAGGTGTTGCGCAGAGAAATATAAACAGTTTTGATATCATAAAACTCACGCTCAACCGCACGATCCCCTGCTTTTGCTTCACGTGGACTCAAGGTCGAAATCATGCCGTCCACGGTGACAACCTCGGCCCCATGTTCGCGAATGGCGGCAGCAGTTTGCTGAAAAATCTCATCATTACTTTCTTTTGTCAGCTTGTGGTAATCTTTAAAAAGTTGCTCATATGCATCCAGGGCCTGAAGAGACCTGGATTCAAAGGATTTGATGGCGGTTAGCAGTGCTTCGGCCTTCTCGGGTGTGCAACCAGTAAGCGGCAGCAAGGCCATGATAAGAGCGAGTCCTAAAATCAAAGTTTTCTTACTCATGATCCATATTCTCCAGCTTTGCTTATGTGGTTGGCAATACTACTGTTTCCACTTAAAGATCCAGCGCTAAGGATAAATACTCACTCAATATAAGATTGTAGGTATC
>JASJDT010000226.1 GCA_030065655.1 Desulfocapsaceae bacterium
GACATTCCGGCAAGATCTCTACTATCGGCTCAACGTCGTACCAATTCATATCCCTCTTCTCAAGGAACGACCTCAGGATGTCCTGTTGTTGGCCCATAGCTTTCTTCAGGAAGAGTCAAAAAAACTGGGCAGGGGCCAGACCTCCTTTTCCAGGAAAGCGCTTACCGCCTTGAATATCCATGATTGGCCCGGCAATGTGAGAGAGCTGCAAAACCGCATTCGCAGGGCCCTTGGCACAAGCCTTGAAAATGTTATTTGCGCGGCCGATCTTGGGCTTGAAGATGTCGCAGCTGAGAATGGGGAACAGAAAGTGACAAGTCTGAAAGAGGCCAGGGAATCAGCAGAGAAAAACGCTGTCTATAGAGCGCTCGGCTTAACCGGTAATAATATCAGTCGGGCGGCGAAACTCCTTGAGGTCAGCCGGCCTACCCTGCACGATCTCATTAAGAAGCATGATATAAACACACAGTAATAGGAAGTTCTGAGAAATTCTCAGCGCCTCTGTGGTCACCCCATGTGTACTATATATGGCACCATTTTAATGCTCTTCATCCCATATAGAATTGCATACTCAGTCTACATTAGATGTTCTATTTATTCAGCCCTACCATCTTGGGGAAACCGAGTGTAAAGCACGCTCCACTTGGCGTAATGTTCTCAGCGGAAATTGAGGCTCCCAGACTCGCCGCCACCCTCTTTGCCTGCCATAAACCTATGCCGCTGCCGCCCTCCTTGCTTGTCTTAAATGGCTCAAAGACCCCATGCGGAAGCAGATCCTCCGGTATGCCCGGACCGTTGTCAAAAATTTCGACATGCACCTCTTCATGTCTCTTATCCCAGTCGTACAGGATCCGAACAACACCATTTTTTTCCTGTGCCTCATAGCTGTTCAGCACAATATTTTCTAATATGGTATAGAGCAGTTCCGGATCAGATTGGATGGTTAGCTTCCCAGAACCTTCCAAACTGATTTCAAGATCCGGAAGTTTTGCCTGCATACGACTAACAATATTTTCCAGAAATGATTTCAGGTCAATCTCCTTGAAATTCGGCGCAATCTCTTCCCGTAAGCTTCCCAAACGTTGTTCAACTCTTGCCATTCTTCGTAGAGCATCTCCTACCAACTCGAGCATATCCCGTTGAAATTCAGGTTTATGGATATTTGCAGGGGCATTTTCCTGGAGCAGGGAGAGCATGGTTGCTGAGTTTTTAATATCATGGAGTACAAAAGCTGAGAGTCTGTCCCAGGCCTGCTGCTCGCGGGTATGAGCAAGCTCTTCTGCCATACGAACGGCCAAAAGGGCAGATGCGGTCTGGCTACCAAGGGCAGTGAGCAGGTCAAAATCGTCATAACCATATTGTCCGCCGGTAAATTCCGGACCGAGGCCGATTATGCCGACAAAATTGCTACCTATGGCAACTGGAACAAGAAGCTGCAAGTTGAAAGAGCTTAAATAAGCTGATTTTTCATTTTCCACCTTCTGCCACTGCCGGTCGGTTTCGTTCTCCTGTCTATGAAAATAGGCGTGGTTTTGCAGATAACGCACCATCACACTGCTTCTGCGAATAATTGATACCGAGCTTGTATCATCCACCTTCTCAGGGGAGGATACGAGCGCATAATCAGGTTTTTTTTCTGTCCCTCCCATCCAGATAAAGATCTCAGTTGTATACAGGCTCCGAGTCAGCACCTGTCGTAAGGCATTGACCACCTCGGCCTCGGTCGACGCCCCCTGGAGCTCCCGGGACAGTGCCAGCCATTCATCCCGGTATTCATATTTGTTAATATAGAAGTGGGTACTGATGAAATAATGGGCGCGCCTGCGAAAGGAAGCGGAAAAGCCGAAAAGCCCGACAAAGAGAAAGCCTAGGATGAGAAAAAGCCATTTCAGCACATAGGACATCTCCAGACCGAAGGCTCGGATTAAAAAAGATATAATGCCAAACCCTAACAGGTATATGCTCAAAAGGGAGGGGACGAGAATGGAGTAGACAACCTTTCTGGAAACGAAAATCTTCCTGTTGAGCAGCCGGTGCCGAACAACCGCATAGACCATCATCCCCCAGCCGGAAAGGAGCAGGGCCGACAAGAGCAGCAGATGCCTGGGAAAGATCTTCAGATAGGTGAGGCGATAGGAGCTTGCCCAGGCCAAGGCTCCACAGATAACAAGGGCGCCAATAACCATAAACTTATACTCCCAGCGCGCTGCACTGCCAAGAGCCCGCCAAAACTCCTCCAAACGCCAGGCCGTAAAAAAGACGGTAAGAAGCATCAGGAGAGTTAGAAAAAAGACCATGCCGTACATCTCAAAGGCGAAGCTTGGCTGCGCGAAAGTGACAACATTGCGGATCGCCAGAAAATAGCCAGCCGATACAAGAAAAATAGAGCCGGCCACAACCTCAAGCAGAAAGTGCCTTCGATGATCATGGACTGCGCTACGGACTGCCTTTTTAAGCCGCATGGAAAGGGACAACCAGATAAGTATGAAAACTAGTTCTGAAAAGAAAAGAAGCTGGACCGACTGAGGTTCCAGCTTGTATCCAAAGTAGAAATACTCAAGGGAAAGCAACGGAATAAAAAATAATGCCTGCACCAGGGCAATTGTGAATATCCGTTCCCCGCTACCATTGCGAAAACCGAGGAGACCAGCCAAGAACAACAAAGCATTCAGGGTATAAAAAATCGGGATCAACATCGGTTGCTCTCTTTTTCAATGCAAAATTGCGCAAGAGCAGTAAAAGAGGGGACGCGTTTTATTTCTTTCTGCAATTCAGCTCCAGGCAATTGCTAAGGCCAGTTAGCGGCGCGCTTCAAGTTGTGTTAAGTTATCATCAGGTCAACAATGCGAGTGTCAAAAAGAGAGCTTTTCAGGAATTTGCACTTTATATGAATGGGCATAACCTTTCTGTTTCCATTGAATGAATTTTTCGGCAAATCAAACCTTGCTCTCTCAAGCCGCCTCCGTTATTTATTACTCTATCGTCTTATGTTTACAATCTCAATCCGTAAAGAAAGCAAAGAAACTTTTTATGGTAAATTACAAATAGTTCTTCTTTATTGCCTTTGTATGATTAACCGAAAAATTTAAAATGTGTTGAAATTCTAGCACCTAGCTTGAAAGTTTGGTTACGATTCGACCCAAGTTTCATAGGCATGTTTTTTGCTAGACATGTACCATGTGGAATTTTTCTAGCCAATATGCCCAGATTGGGGCGCAAGGCAAACTAAGAGCAGCGTTATTCGTACAATATTCACCCAAATTACTTTTTTTGATACACCTCCCTGCTCCGGGTTAACGATGGACAAGGAACACTTTCATGAATGATCACGACAACAAAAAACCTTCACCACCCGAAATCGGTCCCTATGTTTTTCCTGTTATCCTAGCTGCTTTAGGTCTCTGGTGTTTCTACGACGGGTGGCTGACTACCAATCCGGAAATGCAGGAGCACAAGCTTTTTAATCAGATTGCCAGTGCAGTTTTACTGAGTTGGGCCGTTATAGATGTTATCCGCACCAAACGCGCCGAGAAAAAATCGAAAAATTGAGCGGACCTCACAAAAAGCCTCTCAATGATCTCAAATCGCCAACTCATCCTCCCCTACGCGGCTCCCTATCTCGCCTATGTGTTTATTGCCTCAGCCTTTGGCGACATTCTCCCTACTGCTATTAACTATTTTCTGCGGATTGCAGTTGTCATTGCACTTCTTCTCTGGGCAAAAAAATGGTACTTCACCATAGCTGGGCCCTGTTCTCTGCGAAGGTCCATACTGACCGGCATAGGTGCCGGCGTGTTGGGCTTTTTCGTCTGGCTCGCCCTACTGCTACCATTTGTTGACAGGAACACTGGTGAATCTTGGGAGGTTATGGAATTTGGTCTACGCCTATTTTCCGCTGGACTATTGGTGCCTATATTTGAAGAGTTATTGATGCGAGGCTTCTTTTTTCGCCTTGCCTGGCAATGGGCTGAAACCAAGCGACAGGGGTTAGACCACCCTCTGGCCAGGGTTCTAGACGACCAAAGTATAGATTCCGTGCCACCAGGGGCCTGGTCCTGGCCGGCGGTTTTCATTTCCACATTAGTCTTTACCGTGGGTCATCAATTCTATGAATGGCCTGCTTCAATTGTTTACAGTCTGCTGATGGTTTTTCTCTGGATACGTCAGAAAGATCTTTTGGTATGTATAGTTGCCCATGCAACAACGAATATTATTCTTGGCCTGTACGTTTTTTCAACAAAGAGCTGGTACCTCTGGTAACCCTTGCAACTATTCCCGGCATAACCGGAATAGCCAATCTAGCAATTTGATTTTAAACAAATTGTCGTTAAAACAGCATAAAATTTGGGCTGAAAGCTTATTTACTAGGAATCCTCAGGCTAATTCTTCCGCTGATATTTTTTTCACAAACGATTCTAACTTTGCAGTTTGCTCTTCACTGAGATCTTCGAACCTTAATCCGCAACGTCTAAAGGGAATCATACCATTGAGCATGAGATTATCTTGAACAAGCGAAACTTTCACATTCCTCAACCAGAGTGCGTCCTGAAAATAAAGATCCACTTGCCGCATTCTGCTCGTTCGGCTTTCCCTGCCCATATAGCGAAAACCTGCTCCTTTTTCATTTATGTCCAGAAGGTGAAAAACATCTTCCTTCTCTGGCCCCACGGCAAGCAAGGCTCTCTCTTTGGTGCGATACCGCCTCAAGTCTCTCCGTTCTTGGGCTTCCATCTGCAGTCTCTCCCTTTTTCAGTGCCACAAAAGAAAAAACACTCCCATATCACCGTCCACCTTTAGCAAATAAAACGGTTTTTATCGTCCTGAAAATAACAACTATGTCCAAAGCAAAAGACATGTGTTTAAGATAGTAGAGATCATACTCGAGTTTACGCAAAGCATCCTCTTCCGAGGCTCCGTAAGGATAGCATATCTGCGCCCACCCTGTAACACCCGGCCGGACCTCGTGACGGATATCGTAGAATGGGATAGACTCTTTTAGTTTTTCTACAAAGATCGGTCGCTCCGGTCGTGGTCCAACCAGGCTCATCTCTCCTTTCAGTACATTAAAGAGCTGCGGCAGTTCATCTATCCGTACTTTCCGGATAAATAGGCCAAACCGAGTTACCCTGCTATCGTTGGTCGTTGCCCATACGGCACCATCTTTCTCTGCATCATGAACCATTGATCTAAATTTAATAACTTCAAAAGATCTCCTACTCATTCCTACTCGCTCCTGCCTGTAGAAAACTGGACCAGGAGATTCAAATATAATTATTATGGCTGTTATGAGCATCACAGGTAAGGAAAGAGTAAGCAAAATGATAGAAGCAATGATATCCAGAATCCTTTTGCCAAACTGCTGCACTTTGGTTACTGAAAAGCCATCGGAAAAAATAATCCAGGAAGGATCAACCCGCTCCGCCATGACTTTAGCCGTCAAATTCTCATAAAAGGTTACCCCACCCTCAATGGCAATTCCATGTAATTTATAGTTCAATAATTCCTGGATTGGCGTTGTCCCACGGCGGTCATCCAAGGCAACTACAATTCGGTCGATCTTATGCTGACTCAGCAAGTGATCTATGTCTCGAAAATTCCGGAAAACCGGGATACGATTAGGATTATACTGTGGTTCCCTTTCACCAATGAAGGCATTCACTTTATAAGGTGCATCTAAACGTTCAGCCAATTCGCGGGTAATTGCTTCGGCCAGAACTCCTGTGCCAACAATGGCGATAGACTGAACAAATAGTTCTTTCTGCAAAATCTTAACGTATAGCGAGCGCCAGAGCAAAACAGCAAGATAGAGAATGAAATATCCCGACCAAAATATCATTGTGGGAATGGTTACAACCGGCAAGATATAATAGATGATGCCCAGCAGAATACACCCAACGCCAAACGCCTGGGTTATGCGTATAGCCATTTCGGGTAAAGGTATATTCTTCCGCAATTCATAAAGATCAAAAAAATATAAGCAGAGCTGGAAAGTAATTGTGACAAGCAGTGTTTGTTGCAAACATTCCTGAATATCAAGTAGAAATATGGCGCTTCCCTTAAAAAGCCAGTTAACCAGGATAAATGTGCAAAAAATTAATATCCCCTCACCGAAAAAGAAGACAAGGTTTCGCCAAGGATAATATTTATTAAAGACGTAGGGCATAAGGGTGGTAAAATTTGAGGTAGGCCTGTTTCAATCCGTCTAAATTTTCATTTCTGATTTTTTTATCATAGTACCCAGTGAGATACAAACTAAAAGTTAAAGTCTTGCTTTTCCCTATCAGCTTATTTGCCCACATCTTGTTTTCCGCATTTCCGAATTAAATTTCGGAAAGAAGTAGAGACCATTCGATTAAATCTTGTTGAATGCGATAAATCCCACCACTAGTCATTGATCAGAAAACTAACATCGGGATACGATAAATATCTATATTTTATATTAAATTCACAAAAAAAACGAAGTTAAAATCGAGTTCATTCAATAAAAAAAACCGATATTCTTCTTATTGGTATGATATCTGCATTGCATATCCCAAATTTTCGATACAAATTATCAAGAAGGGGGAGTAAAAATGAAGATATTTGCCTATGCGAGTGCAGTAACGGCATTTACGACAATATTATTTGCAGGTTCATTTGTGCAAGCAGGCCCTGCGAGTGGAGATGAGGTAACGTTAGAATATGGCCCTAACCATAAATACGGCTTTTCTGGTGGTGATTTTCTTTTAGAAAGCACTGCAAATGATTATGCCTTTGTTACTTTTTGTCTTGAGAAAGACGAGTATTTTCATAAAAACACAGTATATACCGTAGAAAGCGTAACAAACTATGCTAATAAAGGTGGTGTTTGGTACGATTCTTATGGCAGTACAGCCACAAAAGATTACATATCTGATGCGACTAAATGGTTAATGAATGAGTATACATTCAATTATGACGGGCTAAAACAA
>JASJDT010000227.1 GCA_030065655.1 Desulfocapsaceae bacterium
TTCTGATCGATATGCTAGATTATCCGGCGGATGAGGTGGAGCACTTTTATAAATACATCAGGCGCTCGGGTAAGGCGATTTTTGCCGAGTCCTTCATTCAGCATTTGAATGAAGGAAAGGGAGCCCATCTGTGGGGTGTTGCAGCTCCGATTTTCGACCACAAGGGCAATCGGACCGGCGCAATTGAAATGATCCGAGACGTTACCGAGGTAAAACAGGCGGAAGATGAGAAGGCAAAACTCAAAGAGCAGCTTCTGCAAAATCAAAAAATCGAGTCTGTGGGCAGGCTAGCTGGAGGTATAGCTCACGACTTTAATAACATGTTGACCGTAATTTTGGGTCATACCCAGCTTGCGCAACTAGATATTGCAAATAGTGAATCTTGTGAAGGTCATCTGGAGAAGATCGAAGAGACCACCAACCGCTCAGGCGACTTGGTCAAGCAGCTTCTGGCTTTTGCCCGCAAACAGACGGTATCACCCTGTCTTGTCAATATCAACGAGGCCATCGACCAGACTCTGCAGATGCTCAACCGTCTGATTGGCGAAGATATTGCCATCCATTGGCGACCCAAGAAGGATTCGTGGTCGGTATGGATAGATCCCACCCAGATAGACCAGTTGTTGATTAATCTCTGCGTAAATAGCCGGGATGCTATCAAAGGAGTTGGTAAAATCGAGTTGGAAACCGCCAATATTGTTGTTGATGATGATTATTGCCGTGCGAATCCCGAAAGCAACCCCGGAGAATATCTTATGCTGGCAATAAGTGACGACGGCTGCGGGATGGATGATGAGACCATCGCCCACATCTTTGAACCCTTTTATACAACTAAAGGTATGGGAGAAGGTACTGGCATGGGATTGGCGACCGTCTACGGCATTGTCAAGCAAAACGGGGGGTTCATCAATGTCTACAGTGAGCTTGAGAAGGGTACGACATTTCGGGTTTATCTGCCGCGTTCAACCAGTGATATTGAAGAATCTTCACCTGTGGAGATGAAAGAAGAGATAAGTGGCCAAGGAGAAACAATCCTGGTTGTCGAAGATGATACGTTCATTCTGGAGATGTTCAAAGAGATGCTGGAAAAACTTGGTTATAGGGTTTTACCTGCCGAGTCACCGAATAGGGCTATGGAAATATTTAACGAGCACAGCCCGGAAATTCACCTTCTCATCACTGATGTCGTCATGCCGGAGATGAATGGGCGGGAACTGGCGCAGCGCTTGAAGGAAGAAAGGGTAGGACTGAAATGCCTTTTTTCTTCAGGTTATACCTCCGATGTTATTGCCCATCACGGAGTGCTTGATCCGGATGTCTGTTTTTTGCAGAAGCCTTTTTCTTTCCATGATTTAGGTGTGAAAGTTCGCCAGGCACTATCGCAGGAAGCAAGTCAAGTATAATTGGATGTGAAATATAAGGATCGATATTACACATAATCCCGATCTTTAGAGTTTCTTCTTAACCATCTTCCCTTCTCTGATCCATATCCGGGCTAGTAGTTCTCCACCGTCGACCAGGTCATTTTACGAAGCCTTGGCATAGTCTCTTGGCCGGACTGATTTCTTTTTTAACTCACTATTTCAGGGTAATCAGAAGCAGCTGATTTTCGTTTTGGTCTTGTTGAAAGTTAGGAGAGTACTTAGCTTTAAAGAAATTTACAAAAAACAGTAATAGCATGATTTAAATTTTTCACGATCGTTTAAGAACATATACTTAGGGAGCTGCCATGAAATTTAAGAAAGGACAGAAGGTTAAATGGTCATGGGGAGATGGAGAAGCAGAAGGAAAAATTCAAAAAAGCTATACCCAAAAAGTTTCCCGGACGATCAAGGGTACCGAAGTTGTCCGCAACGCTACCGAGGATGATCCGGCGTATTTGATTGAGCAGGAAGATGGCGATGAGGTGTTAAAGTCAGAATCCGAGATAGAAAAGGCCTGACCAGATCTAGGGTATTTTCCATGATAATTCGACGACGATTCTATCTGTTCGAAACAACCAGTAACATTCTGGAGATCTATCCGTAGACATGTTCTGTCAGTCTTTAAAAGAACTATTTAATTATCAAAAACAAAGAGGTTTTTCATGAAGTACGTTGTTGCCTATATAAGCACGACGGTAATTTTTCTTGCTATTGACGCCCTCTGGTTAGGAATTGTTGCCAAGAATTTCTATGCCCAACAATTAGGTGACTTGATGGCCAAGAGTATCAAATTTCATATCGCCGCAATTTTCTATCTCGTCTACACCGTTGGAATTGTGGTGTTCGCAATAGGACCCGCTCTAGAGGCTGAGAAAATTGTCTTGGCAATAGGATATGGTGCCTTGTTTGGTTTTTTGGCGTATGGAACATACGACTTTACCAATATGGCGACAATCAGAGACTGGCCAACGATTGTTAGTGTGGTTGATATCATCTGGGGTACGTTTATAACTTCTGTTTCAGCAACCCTTGGTTATCTCATCACCAGACAATTCAGTTAAACTGCAGTTATTGATGCCCAGACAGACTCAATTTCAGCATTTCGAACGAAGCAATTAGAAAATTATAGTTTAGCAAATTATGGGATTCACCATATTTGCTCATTCTTCCTGAACGCGACTATTTTCTTAAGGTTATTAGGAGGTATCATATGTCAGATTCTCTCATCTCAATAAACCCTGCCAGCGGTGAAAGAATTGCAATCTACGATAAAATGACCGTAGATCATGCCAAGGAAACTATAGAAAAAGCGCATGCAGCATTTCAATCATGGAAAAGTAAATCAATTGATGACCGTGCCCAATTGATGATGGCAGCTGCCGATCTTCTCGAGAAGAAGAAAGAGGAATTTGCGACCTTGATGATGAATGAGATGGGTAAAGTTCTAAGCGGCGGTGTGGCGGAAATTGAAAAGTGCGCCTGGGTTTGCCGTTTTTATGCCGATAAGGCTGCCGACTTTTTAAAAGATGAAATAGTAAAAACCGATATGGACGAAAGTATCATATCATATCAGCCAATTGGTGTTGTTATGGCAGTTATGCCCTGGAATTATCCATTTTGGCAGGTGTTTCGCTTCGCAGCGCCAACCTTGATGGCAGGGAATACCGGAGTATTAAAACATGCCTCTTCGGTGACGGGCTGCTCGCTGGCGATAGAGGATATATTCAAGGAAGCAGGCTTTCCCCAGGATGTCTTTCGCAGTTTATTGGTAAGCGGTTCAGATATGGAGGATTTAATTGCCCATGATAAAGTGCGTGCCGTAACCTTGACCGGGAGCACCAAGGCTGGTCAATCAGTCGCTGCGACGTCTGGTAAACATTTAAAGAAAACGCTTCTGGAACTTGGCGGAAGCGACCCCTATCTAGTCTTGCACGATGCCGATATTGCTCTGGCGGTGAAAGCCTGCGTCGATGGTCGGCTTCTCAATGCCGGACAGTCATGTGTTGCCGCCAAACGTTTTATTGTGGTCGATTCGGTATATGATGAATTTCTTGCTGCATTTACCGCCGAGATGCAATCGCGAAAACTTGGCATACCCGCTGATGAGTCTACGGACATTGGTCCGCAAGCTTCAGTTGCTTTGCGTGATGAACTTCATGACCAGGTACGCAGATCCGTCGAGGCAGGGGCAAAATGTATTCTCGGTGGAGAAATACCGGAAAAGGACGGAGCCTGGTATCCGGCCACAATTCTGACGGAGGTGAAAAAAGAGATGCCGGCCTATTCCGAAGAGTTGTTTGGACCTGTTGCCACGGTTATTCGAGCATCTTCTGAGGATGAGGCAATCGAGATTGCCAATGACAGCGACTTCGGCCTTGGTGGTGCCGTATTTACTCGTGATGTTGAGCGGGGGAAAATGATCGCCCGCGATAAAATCGATAGCGGCGCTGTATTCGTCAATGCTTTTACCAAATCCGACCCGCGTATGCCCTTTGGCGGTGTGAAGCAGAGCGGTTATGGTCGTGAGTTATCCCGTTTTGGCATTCATGAGTTTGTAAATATCAAGACCATTGGGGTGAATAACGGATAGAGCATATGTATAAAGATCGTATACAGATCCTCAACGACAGAGATTTTGCAAAGACAGGAGACTTTGTTCTCTACTGGATGCAACAGTCGCAACGGGCCCACCACAACCACGCGCTAGAATATGCCATATCACTGGCAAACGACAATGATATGGGCGTGGTGGTTTGTTTTGGCCTGACAGAAGACTATCCCGAGGCGAATGCCAGGCATTTTGGGTTCATGTTGCAGGGTCTTGCAGAGACACGGTCTCATCTTCATGAGCGGGGCATTAAATTCGTTATGAAGAAAGGCAATCCGTCGCAGGTTGCTCTCCATTACGCGAAGAATGCCGCAGCTATTGTTTGTGATAGGGGCTACCTCAGGCATCAACGGGATTGGCGAGAAGAGGTAAGCAAAAAAGCAAAGCAAAAAGTAATCCAGATTGAGGCGGATATCGTTGTACCGGTCCAGCAGGCATCCGATAAACGGGAGTATGCGGCAAGAACCATTAGGCCCAAAATTCACAAAGCACTCGAAAACTATTTAGAGGATCTCGTTGCAAGAGAACCCCAAAAGTCAACCTTGTCTCTCAAGGTAAAGGGTGATCTTGATGTCCGAAAACCAGAGCAATTGCTTTCGCAACTGTCAGTTTCAAATGATGTAGTAGTATCGAAACGTTTCTATGGCGGTACCTCCATGGCAAGGGAAAGATTGCAGAAATTCATCCTCTCTTACCTCGATGGCTATGGTGACAGTCGCAACGATCCTGGCTCACCTCAATGCTCAGAACTAAGCCCCTATCTCCATTTTGGCCAGATTTCTCCTGTGGAAGTCGCCTTGAAAATTCAATCAGCAAAGAACGGTACAAAGAAAGATAAGGAAGCATTTCTCGAAGAACTTATCGTTCGCCGGGAACTGGCTATCAATTTTGTATATTTTGAAAAGGATTACGACTCCTACTCATGTTTGCCGGATTGGGCGAAAAAAACGCTGGAAGATCATCGTGAAGATAAACGGCCGTACAGATACACCCGTAAAGAAATGGAGAATAGTGAAACCCATGATGAACCCTGGAATGCCGCCATGCAGGAAATGCGGGAAACCGGTTATATGCATAACTATATGCGGATGTACTGGGGGAAAAAGATACTTGAGTGGACAAACACTCCGGAATACGGCTATTCCACGGCACTGTATTTAAACAATAAATATTTTATCGATGGTCGCGATCCCAATTCATATACCAATGTCGGCTGGCTGTTCGGTCTGCACGACAGGGCCTGGACGGAACGGAACGTTTTTGGCAAAATCAGATACATGAACGAGAAAGGGCTCCGCCGTAAATTTGATATCTCCGCCTATATAGACAGGGTTGCAGAGCTTGTAGAGCAAGAAAAAGAATCCTGAAGCTAACTTTGTCCTTTTCTTCTACATGCATAAAAGCTATCCATCATTATTTGTATTCCAATGAAACGATAGTGAGATCCTGGCTTGATCTCACCTTAAAGAGATTTACAGGGGTATAAAGTAAATACAAGTAATGATTACCATTGCACATATCTCCGATCTTCACTTTGGCCGAGAACAGGCTGAGATGATTGGCGAACTTATCAAGTCGTTAGCGAAGATCAACCCTCATCGTGTCATCGTCAGCGGTGACATCACTCAGCGTGCCCGGAAAAGCGAATTTATTTCAGCCTGTAATTTTCTCAATTCGCTACCCTGGCCAAAACTGATCATCTCCGGGAACCACGATGTACCTGCATTTAATCTCTTTGACCGCTTCATCAATCCTTGGAGAAAATGGCAGCGTTACACGGGGTATGAATTGGAACCGGTACGAAAAGAGCTGGGATATATTGCCATCGGTGTCAATACGGCGCGGCGCTCCGGGGCATTGTTCGACTGGTCTAGAGGTCGCATCAACGAAGACCAGACGGATACCATTGCCAAACACTTACGGACAGCCGACCCCGATTCCCTGCGTCTGGTTGTTGCCCATCATCCTTTCTGGCTGCCGGAAAAGTACAAAAACAGGCGAGTGGTCGGTGGCCGTGATAAGGCCCTATCGGCGATGAAGCAATCTGGTGTTGATATCATTTTAGGGGGTCACGTTCATTCAGCGTATACGAAAATCATGGATGGCATAATCATTTGCCATGCAGGAAGTGCTATTTCTGATAGACTCGATATGGATTCAAGTAATAGTTTTGAAGTAATTCAGGGTAATCGACGCGCATTCTCGATAACCACTCATGCGTGGCAGGGAAAAGGTTTTGCGACAGCTAAAAAGCGATTTTTTAAAAGATCTTCGGGTGCCTGGCAGGAAACACCAGCGCAGCACAATAACTCTGCATAATAGTCCTTCTTGGAGTAAAATTGATGACAGATATTGCCAAAGTACCCCTCTTCTACAACCCGGATTCCGGTACTTCTCAAACAATTATGGAGAAGTTGCAGACCGATGAACGGCTTCACCTGGAAGAGGTGCGACCCGAAGAGCTGGGAGAAAAGATAGATAAGGCAGTGGAGGAGGGTGTAGAACGCGTTCTGATAAGTGGAGGAGATGGCACCCTGGCTCTGGCGGCATCTCATCTTGCCGGTAAGAGAACCGTTCTTGGTGTCATTCCGGCTGGGACACTTAATCATTTTGCGCAGCGCCTGGGAATTCCAAAAGATGTTGATGAATTTGTGGACACTGCGCTCAATGGTATAGCCACCCCGGTGGATGTCGGCTATGTGAATGATAGACTTTTCATCAATACCAGTTCGGTCGGTGCCTATACGGTCTTCGTGAGCAGCAGAAACCAATTAGAAGACCGGATGCCCTATTCGGTTGCTTCAATAGTAGCCGGTATTCGCAGATTGTTCAATTTCCGCAAAGTGAGAGTGCAGCTGCAGGGTGAAGAATTAAGTACTCCCCTGGTTTTCATTGG
>JASJDT010000038.1 GCA_030065655.1 Desulfocapsaceae bacterium
CGGCAGGGCTTCTAAAACTTATTTAAACTATTATTTAGAATTTATAGGTATAACCTATTGTGGCGAAATAGGCAGAAGCGTTGGTAAATTCACCATCTACGTTACCATCATCAGAGGTTGCCTTTCGTGATTCTTTGTAATCGTAAAGAAAACCAAATGCCACCTCGCTCTTTTCACTGAGAGCATAACGAGCACCAACTGAAAAAATCCAGGCATCTGAATCTGGCAGCTCAAAACCTATATTTTCTTCGGGTACTGGGTTTTCATCATAAGCAAAGCCACCCATCAATGTAAGCTTCGGGTTCCATCGATATTCCAAGCCAATTCGATATGCGTTGGTATCTTCATAATTTCTTGGTGAAGGGTCATCAAAGGCACCTTCAAGTATTCCGGTAGGATCTCCTAGTGCATCATCATACTCAAAATCCAATTCTTCATATTCCGACCAGAAAGTCCTATCAACGGTAAGTTCGACAGTGAGCTTACCAAAATCATAACTACCTGAAATTGTTGCTACGGCAGGCGCAGGTACTGTTACATCACCATCTGTAGTTACTCTTAGAGGACCAAAAGGGGTCAAAGGTACGGCGGTTCTGCTCAATATGACGTCACCTTCGAAATCGAGATCAACATTGGATCTAAATGTAAAAGTGATATTCGACTCATCTGATGGCTTGATGGATAAAGCGGCATTCCAACCATAATCCAGCGCATCCCCGTCAATATATCTACTAGCTGAAACTGCCCCACCAGTGGGTGGTAGCCCCCCATTACTCATAACCGTTGCTTCGCTGTAGAGAGCTCGGACACCAAAGGCGACTGAGAAAGTATCATCCCATTTGTAGGAAACTGTGGGATTAACTTCAATTACCTTTAAATCAAATTTTTCAGCAAAAGTTGCACCGTACCCCCCCTGTTCATACCTTTTTGCCAAACCGAAAGGTGCCGTTACGGAGAAGCCGAAATGCAGCCCGTTATAATCTGGTGAAACTAAAAAGAAAGTAGGAATGAAGAAGTTTTCATCCTTAGTCTCATCATCCGCACTTATTGCATTAGCTCCATCATCATCATATTCAATCTCAGTGAGATGGATATAACTGAAATCTGCTTCAACCGCCCAGCTCTCATTATCCATCCAGGACATATTGGCTGGATTGTAATATACTGCGTCTGGACCGAGGGCGCTAGCAACATTGGCTCCTGCTTTGGCGGTCGAATCGGCTGACTGCTCGGGAATGCGGTAACCGGATCCATATGCCGTACCTGCCGCGACAAGCGAGGCAAGCGCTACAACGGAAATCGTTTTCTTCATTCTTCTCTCTCCCAATAGATTAAATGATCTGAATACCTGTCTACGCCTGGGCAAACAGGCCGCTTCACTCACACCGATAGCGTGCCCTCCTTTGCTCAGCTCGAAACTAAGCAGCACGCCCGGTTATTAACCCTTTAAAAAACCCTTACATAACTTTTACGTTCAAGTCAATGATAAACAGGTTATATGATATTTATCAGTTCTGTTTATTGTTTCGGTCCCATTTACCTCGAAGAATGTCTTATTCACTCTTAATAACAAATCTATTCAGCTTTATTCTTCTATTTTGTTACATTTACAACCTTTTCATCCAGAAAAAGTGCGAGAGCTGCGCTTCGAGTTCAGCTTGCTATGATTTCTTGCTGCACATTCGATGACTCTGACATCTTTAAAGAATGTTTATGCGGCCAGTCTACGTATTTGCTCTAGCAATTCCCCTTCCATTACCGCAGCCCTGCCGCTACCATCCTGAATGACAAAGGTGACAATGGCATCAGCAGCAACTTCACGATTTTTCTTAAAAACAATTTCCTGCTTTAACGCAACACTTTTATTGCCTATATTTTCAACAGTGGTGCCAACCAATATTGTCTCACCAACGGGTACGGCACGACGGTAATTGACATTTATATTCACGACAAGGAAGACATAACCCTTTTTGACAAGCTGCGGCAGATTGAGGACATTTTCCAGTTTGGACCATCTGCCCTCCTCGAAAAACTCCAGAAAACGGGCATTATTGACATGACCATAAAAGTCAGCATGATACCCCCGCACTCTAATTTCGCTGTCATATTCCATATATTTACAAACCCTCGAAGTAATAATTGTTGGAGATGGACCTAAACTAATATCTGCAGCAGGATAGTCGGAACTCAATGGCTGCCTCGCATATCTGTTGCATCAAGCGTCTTTGCCGAAAGCCTTAAGGAAAGTTTTCAGCTCATCCGGCTTATTGGACTTGATTGTACCCGACATGAAATCCTTCAGGCCCGGACGATAGCCATCTTCCCAGATTTGCGAAAAAAACTCTGGGCTGGTCTTACAGACGCAGTCAGCATTATCCACCGTTTTGCCATCTTCAACCGTGCATCCATTTGGTGAAATCTTGACAGTTTTCTTGGTGTCACCAAGTGAAAAATAATAACTTACCGTTGTGCTGACCTGCTGAGCCTTAAACTGGTCGGGCAGATCAGCAAATATTTTTTCGAGCATTGTGTATTCCTATTATTCGCTTACAAAGATTTAACCTTCTCAGTCAATGCCGGGACAAACTGCTTCAAATCAGCCACGACCAAAACGTCAGCAACTTCCCCAATAGGAGCGTCCTTATCTGTATTTATGGCGACGACGAACTCCGATTTTTTCATACCGGCAAGATGCTGAATCGCCCCTGATACACCACAGGCTACATACAGCTTGGGAGATACCGTCTGCCCTGTGGTGCCAACCTGGCGGTTATGTTCGACCCATTCGGCATCGACAACCGGACGGCTGGCACCGTAGTCACCTTTTAGAGCTTCGGCCAAAGCGGCGACCATCTCAATATTTTCAGGTTTGCCGACACCGCGGCCAGCACTGACAATTACCTCTGATTTAGAAAGATCCACTCCGCCTTTCTCTGCTTCCTCATATCCCTCAAAGACTATTTTTCCCTCACTGTCTTTATTTAGCTTTTCAACCTCGGGAGTGCCAGTTGGCTCTTCCGCTGCGGAGAAGGCTCCTGCCTGCAGGGTATACACTGCTTTAGCTGTGGTTACCTTGACATTGCGCCGCAGTTTGGCGTTACAAACCGGCACAACCGGCATGGAATCGACGACATCAACAACCTCCGAGACCTGAGCCGCCTGCATAGCATAGGCAACGCGTGGAGCAAGGTCCCAGCCGTAGGATGAATGACTGAAGACCACGAGTTCAGGCTGTTCTTTTTCCACAACTTTGAGAATCAGGTCTTTATGGACCGAGGGATTATATTCGCCGCATTCATTGCCATCGGCGAGATAAAGCTTGCCGGAATATGCAGGCAAGGCAGACTCGTTGCCCACTAAGAACATAGTGCTTTCTGCACCAATTTTTTCAGCAAAAGCCATCAATTCGTTGTTACCGCCCAGCAGTTTTCCATCTCTATATTCTGCAATCAGTAATGCTTTCATACTATCCTCCTAGGCCAGTACGCCGGTTTTCTCTTTGAGAATTTTGATCAACTCATCGGTAAGATCAGCGATTTCACCTTCCAGTACCAGGCCAACTCCCTTTTTCTCTGGGAAATACATCGTCTGGGTATTCTGCCTGCTGTCCACCTTGAGCAGGTCCGCTGCAGGTGAAGAAAGCAGTTCTTTCTTCTTAGCCTTCATGATATTCGGCAGGGTCGGATAACGCGGTGTATTCAAACCAAGCTGGCAGGTAAGTACTGCTGGAGTGGTAGTCTTCACCTTGGCCTTGACACCTCCTTCTAGTTCACGCTTCACTTTGATCTCACCAGCCTCAAAACCAAATTCGATGACGGTGGTAACACAGGACATATCGAGTATTTCGCCAAGCAGCACCCCAACCTGTCCGCTGCCCCTGTCCTGGGACTGCATTCCCGTAAAAACGACGTCAAATTCCTTATCTCTGGCATACTCTGCGATAATCGAGGCTATTTCCAGCGGCTCTCTTTTATGCGATTCGTCATCCTGCAGATGGGCACCCCGATCACAGCCCATGGCGAGAGCTTTTTTCATGGTTTCTTTTACTCGATCCGGACCGATACAGAGTACGGTGAGATCAGCATCACCCTGCTGTTCTTTGAGCTGCACCGCCTGTTCAACGGCATATTCATCATATTCGTTCATGCGCCAAGCAAGATCACCGCTGTCGTACCAGGTGTTCTCGCTGTTCACCTTGAATTTGGACTCCATGTCCGGTACTTGCTTGATACAGACTAATATTTTCATGGTATCCTCCACTCTACGGGTTTACCGGGTTAGTGCATAATTTTCATGCATTATATTGCTAGGTCCTTTTATTTAAGCTTTTTCAGGCTCAACCCTTTCCGCTAATATTTCAGCTATATCCCTGGGGACCAGTTGGCCTTCCAATTCAGCTCCTTTGACTCCGTCTTCAAACATAGTCAGACAAAATGGGCAATTTGAAAGCAGCTCAGGTGCACCGGTTGCCGCCGCCATCTTGGCCCGCTTGACACTGATGCGCGTACCGATATTTTCATCGGCAAGAATCCTGCCACCACCGGCACTGCAGCAAAAAGCCTGGTCACGGCTCATTTCCATCTCCACAATTTCGCCACCAGCAGCGGAAATCACCTTCCTTGGAGCTTCATAAATATCGTTATGCCTGCCAAGATAACATGAATCATGATAGGTGCAGTTCAGCTCCTCACTCCTGATGTTCAGTCGTCCCTCATTCATCAACTTCTCGAGGTAGACAGCGTGGGGCACGACCTCAATCTCCAAGCCAAGATCCTGATAGTCTTTTTTAAGGGTGTTGAAACAGTGCGGACAGGTTGTCACCACTGTGGTGATACCATAGTTCTTGATTGTTTCGATGTTTTCCATGGCCATTGTCTGATAAAGATACTCATTGCCCATTTTACGCATCGGCTCACCGCAACACTTCTCTTCCTTACCGAGAATACCGACTTTCACCCCAGCCTCTTTGCACAGAGTGACAAAACTCTTAGCAACCTTGATGTTACGTTTGTCAAATGAGCCGTAGCAGCCGACGAAATAGAGGATATCGACCTCACTATCCTCGGCCAACACGGCAACATCAAGCTCCTCTGCCCATTCCCCGCGGGAGGCATAACCGAACCCCAATGGATTACCATTTACTTCGGTATGCTCCATGGCGGTCATTACCTCTTCACCAGGGAACTCGCCTTCCATCAATACCAGGCTGCGCCGGACATCGATAATTTTAGAGACATGTTCGATGGAAGCCGGACAGATATCCTGGCACGCCCGACAGGTAGTACATGCCCAGAGGGCGTCCTTGCCTAAGGTATCCACAAGGCTGTCTTCAGAACCGTTAAAAGCAAGCTCTCCAATCTGATTGACAATTTTCATGGGGGAGAGTGGTTTGTCTGTTGTCCAGGCTGGACAGCGATCCTGACAGCGTTTGCAAAGAGTACAGGCGTCGGCATCAAAAATATCTTTCCAGGTATAGTCGGTCAGACTTGCCACTCCGAAGCTTTCAGCTTCCTCATCTTCCAGATCAAGGGTGGTGAGTTTGCCCAAAGGACCGCGATCGGCAAAGAAGCGATTGACACTGGTGGTGAATATATGGCGAAACTGGGTATAGGGAATAGAGACAATAAAACCAATGACCAAAAGAAAATGAAACCACCAGGTCAACTTGTGGACTAAGCGTAGTGATTCCTCACCCATGCCGGACATGCCCTGGGCTACTATCAAACCGACGGGAGACCACCCGGCAAGCGGCGTACCCAGCTCAGTTACCGCCATTCTGGCACCCTCAATGATAAAGCCGGTAATGAGGATGACAAACATGAGCGCATGCATGTAACCATGATCCTTCTTGGTTTCCAAACCTTCAGGCTTGAAAACATATCGTCGCACCAACAAGGCTCCCAGCATGACAATGGCGATGAGGCCTGCCAAATCAAGAGTTATGGAGAATATTTTATAAAAGTTACCTTTTAGAAATTTGATGCCGAAGAGCAAATCGGTGAAATCCGCCTGGATAAAAATTAACGTCGTACCGATAACAAGTAGAAAGAAGCCGTAGAAGAATAGACCATGAAAAAGCCCGGGCAACTTTACCCGGCTGACATCAGTCTGCAGCAAAGCGGATTTCACAGCATCTCCAACTCTGGCACCGGCTTGATCCGTGCGATTCAGAGCCTGCCCCTGTCTATACACCTTCATACGCTGCATAAATCCGTAGACAAGAACGCCGATTGCTGCAAAGGCTAAGAGATACATCGGCCCAAGTGTCAGAAATCCATGCCCAACATTCCAATAAATTTCCCGGGTAAACTCCATCTCATGCTCCGTTGATTGTCATATCTCGATTGGTTTTCTTTTCCACAAAAAACCTACCTGCACCTCATTTCCCACTGTTCTCGCAAAAAAACTGCCAAGAACAAGTGTAAATTGGTTTACAGAACTTTCTCAACAACGATCATCGCCTCAAGGCCTTCTTTACGACAGCCAAGCCTTGATGGTATTTCTTACTCTCTTTTTCTACTCATTATCACCGTATCATTCAATATTTAGTAGACAGGAAGCGTTCTTTATTTTTATCCAAATCCCTATATTGCTAGCAAAGATTCCAATCTTATGAATTACTATAAGTTTGAAACATTTTGTGCCTACTCGGTCTCCGTGGGCAACGGCATCCGTTTTCCCCGTCTTATACATTTTCTTTACGTAAAGGTCAACAAAAAATGCGAACTTTTATCTCTTTGTCGTGCATCAAAGATATTAACATCATGGCTAAATACATTTTGAGTTGACAGCTTGTAAAATCTAGTGCTATTTTGAACACAACATTACGTAAAGGTCAACAAAGTGCATAATCCATGCCCCAGAGACCTGAGGGGAGTGAAACACTAAAAAATTTACCGGCCGCACATTGGCAATAAAAAATGACAGAACAAAGAAACGAACACCCCGTCCAGATCGGGAAGCTGGCCAAACAGTTGGGAATAACCACCCGCACCATACGCTATTATGAAGAAATTGGACTTATGGGGCAGTCGGAACGACTGGGCGGCGGGACTCGAACCTATAACAAAGACGACATTCTCAGGCTCAAGTTTATATTAAAGCTTAAAGAGCTGGGTATTTCCCTCAAAGAAATGCAGGAACTGGCCGAGAATTACGATATAAATCAGCAGGATTTTCACACCATTACGCCAAAACTCATTGAAATCCTGGATCTGCATATTTCCAAGGTTGATGAGAAAATTGCCAACCTCTCATCCTTGCGTAACGACATCGTTGATTACAGGGTGCGCATAATGGACATCCTCACCAATCAACAGGAATAACAGCAAGTCAACACAAAACCGGCATCACCAGAAACCGAAGAGAACGCAGGATATACTCAAATGGTGATCTTTTCTCTTCCGGAAGAATCTTGAGGAGACGGGGTTTTCCAACGCCGATGCATCCAGAACCACTGCCCAGGATACTCCCTGACAGAATTTTCCAGCATCGTTGTGCTGCGCTGCATTATATCATGAATGTTCTCTTTAGTGGGGCCGGCATCATAGTTGACTTCCACCTCTTTAAACACAGCCCGCAGGGTGCCATCGGGTTGTCGTGCCGAACTAACATATAGCAACGCCGCTCCCGTTTTTAAGACAAAAAGCACCGGCCCCTTCGGTGCGGAACATAGCCTGCCAAAATAGTTTACAAAGGCCCCTGATCTACCGGCATCCTGATCCATGAGCATGGCCAGGGATCCATTGTTGCGCTGGGTTTGGAGTATACCTCGCATCGACATACCTTTCTCCAGTATATCTATGCCAACACTTTTGCGGTGGTCATTTACCATCCTGTCAATATATGGATTGGTGATACTAGCGACGACATACCCCACCGGATAGCCTTTCGAACTCACCGCACCGCCCATATACTCCCAGTTGCCAAAATGTCCGCCAACAAAGATAATTCCTTTACCCCTTGCAAAGGCCTTATCAAGCAGCTCCGCATTATGCAGTTCAACAGTATCAATTAGCTCCTCTTTTGATAAATACGAAAGACAAAGGTGCTCGAAAGTATTCATTGCCAAACTACGATAGACATCCCTTGCTATACGCTTAATTTCTACTTGGGATTTCTCCTGAAAAGCCTGGTTAAGCTGGCTGATGGTCAGTTTCCTGCGAATCGGTACACAATAGTAAATAAAGTCACCTGCCCTGGCCCCAAGAAAAAGCATGGCACAGCGCGACAGGAGTCGAAGAGTGTTGGCCAGGAGCTTTAAGAATAAATATTCGAAGTAAAATCGTATTTTTTTCATCTTTACATCATGATACTGCGTTGGTTCTCGGAAGAGAAGATGTCTCACCGGCAATACATTTTTTCACAAAGAGAAACAAGTATCAATTTATAGGCTACCGAAAGGAACTGATACCTTTCCTGTATCTATGGTGAAAGGGTATCGAGAGGCTAAACAAATAACAACATCTTGCCGATGATTCTTTTAATGCATGTCTTATCTTTTCTTTGAGCTAAAACATGCTTTTGCTAGGAGTTTTCTAAGAAACTGCCGCAAGGAAGTTTCTAACGGCACTCAAAGTGCCCTGATTTTTTTCAAAGGATTTTCGCACATCATGATGTTTCAACCAATGAATGAATTAGCACCTTCCCCTCTTCCCCGCACTGTCGAAGAGGTTGTCGATATACTATACCTCGATCTCAAACTGCGCGACAAGGTCATCCTCGCATCGCTTTCTGAAAATGAGCTTGAGACATCCGTATATCTTGCTTTGGCGAAAACCATTCGTAAGGAATTCGGTCTATACAGCGGCAACGGCGAACTCTTGGCTTCGTGCTCTAGTTTGCTTGGCACAACCTATGATCGCTACGAAGACCCTGCCATGGTTATTGTCAAAGAGCTCTGGAAAAAAATTAAACAGAAACACCAATTGCGCATTTTTAAGTCGTCTTAAAGAAAGACTGGAAATTCCCTACATTGTTGGGTACATTTGGCGTGTTTGTTATATTTGAATGAAAACCATTCGTTTATTGTTTTGCTGCCATACCTGACTTAGTCCGGCTGTCATGCTGCCATAGGCAGGAATTAGACACATCCTTTGAGGTACATGGCTGACATTGTAAGCAGGGCGGGTTGAGGATGGACATCATCCAAAGCAAGCTTGCACGTCATGGCACACCATCTACAACGATCCGGATATTCCAAACTGGTTGACCGCCTCAACCGCTTCCCCCAGGGAGCACCTCCTTCACCGCTACTCAATAGGATCCTCAAGATCCTGTTCACCGAAAAAGAAGCGGACCTGGTTTCCCTTCTGCCTCTCAAACCGTTTACTGCGGACAAGGCAGCCCAAATCTGGCAACTCCCACTCAGTGAAACTGAGAAAATTCTCGATCAACTCGCCTCCCGGGCATTGCTGGTCGATATTGTCCAGAACGAATGTACCGAATATGTGCTGCCCCCGCCAATGGCCGGTTTCTTTGAATTCTCCATGATGCGCATTCGTAATGATATCGATCAGAAGACGCTGAGTGAGCTATTCTATCAGTACCTCAACGAAGAAGATGATTTCATTCGGGATCTCTTCACGGAAGGGGAAACCCAGCTTGGCAGGGTCTTTGTTCATGAGCCAGTTATTCCTGAAGATCAGGTTATCCATGTGCTCGACTACGAAAAAGCCAGCGAGGTCATCAACACCGCCTCCCACCGGGGTATAAGTCTGTGCTACTGCCGCCATAAAATGGACCACCTGAACAGAGCCTGTTCAGCTCCACAGGATATCTGCATGACCTTTAACACCTCGGCCGCGTCACTGATCCGCCATGGTCATGCTCGCGAAGTGGACAGGATAGAATGTTTAGAGTTACTGCATCAGGCCTACGAAAACAATCTTGTCCAATTCGGCGAGAATATCCGCAAAAACGTCAACTTTATCTGCAACTGCTGTGGTTGCTGCTGCGAGGCCATGTTAGCGGCTCAAAGATTTTCACATCTGAGTCCCGTGCATACCACTAATTTTCTGCCAGAAGTTAGCGACACCTGCAACGGTTGCGGCAAATGTGTATCAGCTTGCCCTGTAGAGGCAATGGTCCTGGTCAGTGCCAATAATCCGCATAAGCCAAAACTGAAAAGAGCAAAACTCTATGAGGAGCTTTGCCTGGGTTGTGGGGTTTGTGTGAGGCAATGTCGCAACGATGCCCTAGAATTACAACCTCGGGGACAAAGAGTAATTACCCCTTTGGATAGCGTGCATCGCACCGTTGTCATGGCCATAGAACGCGGCAAACTCTCTGACTTACTTTTTGACAACCGGGTATTGTTTAGTCATAGAGCCCTGGCGGGGGTTTTCAAGGTTATTCTAGCCCTGCCGCCGGTAAAACAGATTATGGCCAACCGTCAGATCAAATCGACCTATCTCGAAAAACTTCTCCATAAGGCTGGCTATTGAGCTTGACTGGTATCGTGAACTATTCATGACTTGCCAAAATTATACATAAAGAGTTTCAGTGCAGGAAACACGTCAAGCAGTTCTTACCGGCTGACTAAAAAAATGGCGAAACTCTGGTAAAAAAAACACATCATCTTAGCAAATCTGCTCTATCGCCATAAACTGGAGACCAACGCACCTCTGTATCAATTTTTCTAAAGCGAAACATCAGAATAACTGCTATATTGTCTTTGTGTTGCCTGATGTACAAAAGATGCTGGACACATGACTGTCAACATAACGAAGATGAACGCTTTGGCCTACCGAGGGAGAGTATATGCCTTTCAATCATGACGAGCATGAAATATCCACTCAGATAAAAGACCAGGAGCTAATTAAAAAAAGGCGTCGACAGATTGTTGATTGTGCCGTAAAGCTTTTCATCAAACATGGATATCACCAAACATCCACCCGGTTGTTAACAAGGGAGATAGGTATTTCCACTGGGACCCTCTACGAATACATTACTACCAAGGTTGATGTTCTTTACCTGGTCTGCCGAGCTATTTACTCCGATGTCGAGAGCTGTCTCAGGGATATCAACACCAACTCAATCGATGCCAGAGAAGTTCTTAAGGAGATCGTCAGGGAGTATTTTCTGGTTTGCGACCGCCTCAGTGACCACTATCTGTTGCTCTATCAGGTCACTCATTTTTTACCCAAAAAGTTTCAACAAAAAATACTCGATGCCGAATTAGAAATCACCGAGCTTTTCCTCAATGCCATCCGCAATCTTGAATCCCAAGGCAAACTCGAGTTGGACGAAAAAACCATTAATTTTATGGGTCATACTATCTCTGTCCTGGGACACACCTGGGCCTTCCGCCGCTGGTACTTCACCAAACATTTTACCATCGAACAATACATTGAAAAACAGACGGAGTTCATTCTTGGGTTTCTTACCGAAGAAAACATCAAACTGCCTGCCTGAGTTTAGGAGTATCCGGATAGCATCCTGAGTTTTAGAAAAGACGCAATATACCGCCAAATGGTGCAGAGATCGGATAATGCTGTTTTTACAAAAGATGCATTTCTGCGAAAAGGCCTGGAAAATACAACTGCTCCAGGCTAATCTGAGAGAGAAATGTTTGCTATTAACTGCTGCCGCCAACCACAAACTGTACCCGAGATCATGAATATCCGACCGTCATATGCAGATCTGGAACAACAGATTGAAGCTTTAAACATGGAATTCAAACGGCTTAAAGCAGCAGAACAGGTCTTTCACAGGCAGAACGATTCCCTCAAAGCTCTCCATGACACATCCCTCAGTCTTCTTGCCAAACTTGATAAAGACGAATTACTCGAAAATATTCTCGAGCGGGCAGCCGCTCTCAGTGACACACGGCATGGCTATATATACTTGCTTGAGCCAGATGGCAGGCAGATGCAGATGAAGATGGGAATGGGATTTTTCAAAGGCCAACTCGGCCGCAAAGTATTTATCGGTGAAGGCATGGGTGGCCGCGTCTGGCAAGCTGAAGAGCCCTTGGTGGTTGAAGATTATCAGAAATGGTCTGGGCGTATTGACGATAAGGTGCTGGACGATCTCCGCTCCATCGTGGGCATCCCTCTTAAATCTGAACACAGCGTACTCGGAGTCATCGGTCTCGCTCACGTTGAAGAGCGGCGCCGCTTCGATCAGGAAGATTTGGCAACCCTTGAGAGGTTCGCCGCCCTTGCCTTGATTGCCCTGGAAAAATCAAAGCTATATGCTGAAGTGCGGCGCGAACTGGTCGAGCGCAAACGAACTGAAGCCTTCTGGCGGGAGAGCGAAAACCGCTACCGCACTTTTCTTGAATCCTCACCTGATCCAATTGTTGTATACGATATGAAAGGCATAGCCACCTATGTCAATCCAGCCTTCGAACATACTTTTCAACTTTCCAGGGAAGAGTTGCTGGGCAAACAGATCGACTTCGTTCCTCCTGAGAGCATGGCCGAGACCAGGGAGGCAATCAAACGAATGCTAAGCGGCCAGAAGATCCATCTCTTTGAAACAAAACGTTTTACCAAAGATGGGAGAATCCTCGACGTACAACTGAGTTCTACGCTCTATCAGGACGAGCATAACAAACCCGTTGGCAACATCGTCACCTTGCGTGATATCAGCGCCCAGAAAAAGAACGAGGAAGAATTACGTAAATATCGCAACCAATTGGAGGATCTAGTCGCCGAACGAACCGTCGAATTAGAAAAGGCCAACATCCAACTGGAGCAGGAAATCGAAGAGCGTAAGAGGGCTGAAAGGGCCTTGCGAAAACGCGAAAAAGAACTTGAGGCCCAGTCAAGCCATCTTGAAGAAGTCAACACCGCTCTGCGCGTTCTGCTCAAACAGCGAGAAGAGGATAAAAATGAACTTGGCGAAGCGGTCCTGCAAAATGTGCAGGAACTGGTCAATCCCTACCTGCAGAGATTTCTAGGCGGACGCCTATCCACCCAGCAGAAAACCCTGGCTCGTATATTGGAAACAAACCTTAACAATATCGTTTCACCATTCCTTAACAAACTCAAATCAAACCTCGCCCAACTCACTCCGGTGGAAATCAGGGTCGCCAGCCTGGTAAAAGAGGGAATGACCAACAAAGAAATTGCCGAAATTCTTATGGTTTCAAAAAACACCATCCTTTTTCACAGGCATAACATCCGGACTAAATTAGGCATAAAGAACAAAAAGATTAATCTGCGATCACACCTGCTGACCATGGATCAATAGTGGGAATACACCACTATTAACCCACTATTTTATAAGCTTGATAATAAGTTTCACTTAAGTAATATATAAGTGTTGCTTCAGAGTTGCTTGAGAGCCAACCCTTGCGAAGCATCCAAACGGACGCGATAAATTAATTAGGTGTCGTTTTTTAGACGAACCTTCTGATGCTGTTCTGCATTATCCCAGGGTACTACTGGAGCCTGGGCAATGTCGGACTTGAATTTCAGGGACGATACCACACTGTCATGCAGGATAGGCGAACGTGATCAGTTTATGACCAAATTACGTGTTTCTGACGTTACTCTTACCTTTGGTGGACTCAACGCCCTGAGCAATGTTAATATCGCCATTGAGCCAGGGCTCATCACCTCCATTATCGGTCCAAATGGTGCCGGTAAAACCAGTATCCTTAACTGCATTTCCGGCTTTTATCATCCGACCATAGGAACAATCCATTACGGAGAACGTGAACTGACCCATGCCTCACCCCACCAGGTATCCAACATGGGGATAGCCCGGGCTTTTCAAAACCTGGAACTGTTCCGGGGCCTTTCCGTGCTGGACAACCTCCTGCTGGCCCGCCATCAGAACCTCCGTTATTCCCTGTTTCATGCTCTGATCTTTTTCGGCAAGGCTGCGCGAGTCGAAGCCGAAAATCGTGAATATGTGGAAAAGGTCATCGACTTCATGGAACTTGAGCCCTATCGCAAAAGCATGGTCGGCAACCTTAGCTATGGCGTACAGAAAAGGGTCGAAGTTGCCAGGGCATTGACGCTGGCCCCAAAGCTGCTTCTTCTCGATGAGCCCATGGCGGGAATGAACATCGAGGAAAAAGAGGACATCGTCCGTTTCATTCTCGACTTGAAAAAAGAGTGGAATATTACGGTAGTACTGGTTGAACATGACTTGGGCGTAGTCATGGATATTTCGGATCAGATCTATGTTCTTGATTTTGGTGAAGTTATTGGTTCCGGGCAGCCGCATGATGTTGCCTCTGACCCCAAAGTGATCGAAGCCTATATTGGCGAAGAGTAGATTTGCCCATGGATGAGAGAGAGCATTTACTTCAATTTACTATTCCCCAATTGCTGCGCTGGCGGGTTGAAAAAACGGGCAGCAAAATCGCACTTCGGGAAAAAGATTATGGCCGCTGGAACTGCTATACCTGGGAACAGTACTACGACTACGTTCGCAAAACCGGTCTTGGTCTCCAAAAAATAGGCTTTGCCAGAGAAGACAAGATTGCCGTCATCAGCGACAATATTCCCGAAGCGCTTTTTATAACCCTTGGCGCTCAATCTGTGGGTGGACTTTCCGCGGCAATCTACCAGACCAGTCTGCCTGAAGAAATAGGTGACATCCTCAATTATTTGGGGGTAAGCACGGTTTTCTGCAACGACCAGGAGCAGGTCGACAAGGTGGCCGAAGTACGCGCTAAAATCCCCCAGGTAAAAAAGGTCATCTATGAGGATGCCAGAGGAATGCGCGGCTACAGGAGCGACGAGTGGTTTATGCACATTGAGGATCTCTACCGCCTTGGAGATGAGGCTCACTTGGCTGAACCGGAAATGTTCGAAAGCCTGGTCGACCAGGGCAACCCCGACGATGTCTGCCACTTCTGTCTTACGTCCGGTACAACCGGATTGCCCAAAGGCGCCATGCTTACCCATCGCAATTATATAAATATGGGACTCCAACTTACCGAAGTCGACCC
>JASJDT010000228.1 GCA_030065655.1 Desulfocapsaceae bacterium
CGATAAAGCTGACTCCATCTGGTTTATCGAGCAACCCCTGCAGGACGGTGAGGTCCATGAATACCACTTGGTCTTCGTCTCCCCCGGTTTGTTCGAGAACACCGCTGGTTGCAAAACGGTTACCCAGGATAGTGACTTCATCTCCTGGCTGCACGCCCAGAGCTGCTGCTGCTCTGCTGCCCATGATAATCTGCTCACCATTTTCAGGCAGAGTGCCATCAATGGCCCAATAGCTCTTGATACCTAGCTCTTCCAGCCAGCGCACACCGACAACAGCCACGGTCGTACCGCTTATCTCAACCGTACTTACCAGCTTCGGGGCAACAACGCTGATTCTGTCGCTCATCTCAATACCCTTGATCAAGGCAACTGTTGTCTGCTCCCTCAGATCATGAATATCGTAAAGCATTTCCCCCATGCTAAAGCCACCATAGCTAACGCTGAGTTTCTCAGAACGGGGTGATATGATAATATTTGCACCATAGGTATTGAGCTTTTCTTCTAGACTGTCACCCACAACCAAAGAGACCTGATGGAGAGCAACAATAGACATTATACCAAGAGAAAATACCAGGATCAGCAGAGTAGTTTTGGTGAGTTTCCTCTTGATATTGCTGAAAGGTATGGTGAAGATGTTCATGCTTTCTCCTTAGCACCTTACTCCTGAATTCCTGTTTTAACGGACAAGAAAACGGCAAGGTCTTGCATCTGTAAACTGTTTATTCAGTTAAGTCATTTACACTCTGGCGAGATGTTAGAAATACCTTGCACCCGGAACAATGTCTGCTACTCTGATGACGAGTTCATTACCCTGGACAGCTCGGCGTAGGGGTGCTGGATTGCAGCCGCCTTTGATCACGTTGATGCGATTGGAGTGGAACTTGCGACCACAATTATTGCACACCATGTAATCACCTTGTTGGCTATACCCCTTTTTTTCGCTGAAACAAACATCACAGGCATCGAATGCTGCCCGAATAGTCCCGTCAGCACTTTTTACTACAAAAAATTTGACAACCTGTTTCTCATCTTCGAACAGGAAGTAATGAGCTTTTCCATCATTGATGTCCTCAATTGGAATACGGACCTCTCCGGCAACCGGCTTGGCCTTTTCATATTTGCTGAAGAATCCGGCAACGGCAGGCGCAGAAACCAATAAACCCAGGATTGCCAATGAGATTAAACAAGCCACAGTTCTTTTAAAAAGCATGGTTTACCTCGTATCTATAAATTGAAATTATCTTGCAAGTGACAAGAGCTCAGGGCTCGTACTGCCATTAATATCTGAAAAAAACTGATTTTAAATAGGTTATACTGCTCTCAAGAAGGTTTCTGCTGAAACCATCACACCAGGTCTTCAAGGCGCAGGAAGGGTATCAAATGAGAAATGAACAGATGAGGATATAGCGTGGAGTACTGCCGCGAACTGGTGGCGACAATCCTGACAAAACCGGTCTGACTGGCATAGGGCTGACCGACTGAGCGATGACTGCCAAATTCTGTACTTCATAGTCAAAATGGTGCAAGCCACCAGAGGTCCGCCAGTATGTTTCCAGGCTAGCATCAACCTGGCACCAACCTCCCTGGGGGCAATGATTGTCAACTGCGCTGGAGTCTGCACAGGTTGACGACTCTGCCATTGCCGTTACGGTCTTACAGCAGGCGGGCATGTTGTTGGCTGCTGTTTCGGAGTCCTGACAAGCTAAACCCGGTAACTGTCCCGCCGGCGCGAGTGAGGTGAGCAGCACGGTCAGGAAAAATATTATGATAGTCTGTGATATCTGTCTCATCGGCTGTAAATGGGTTGTACAATTATCAGATTTTCATATACCACATTGTGGCATTATCGGTCAAGGAAAATAGCACCACACCGCATTGCTCAACAAGTAGTTATAGGCATCTCGCCTATTCATACCAATGATTCAATCGGCTCCAGGAGAACTGCAATCATTTATTCGGATTTTGCTGTACAGCTCGCAAGATCTCCAGTAAACAATGCTAAACGCTGGTCGGCAGAATAGTAGATTTCAAAAACGAACTGAAACAGGACAATATTGAGGAGAGAAAACCAATATGCAAGGTGAAATGGCTGCCCTCACTGCGGCATTACTCTGGGCCATCTCCTCTATGCTTTTTGCTGGTGCGGGCAGGCATATTCAGGCAATAAACCTCAACCTCATTAAAGGTTTGCTGTCCTGCTCGATGATCCTGGTCGTACTCACCATCGGCAGTCTCTTTCAGGTTTCCGGTTTCACCCTGGCAACCCTGTCTGCAATTTCTCCAGAAGGATTCATTCTCCTGATTATCAGCGGGATAGTAGGAATAGGTGCAGGTGATACCGCCTATTTTGCCTGTCTGCGCCGAATCGGCCCCCAAAACGGCCTCATGCTTGAATCCACGGCCCCCATCATTGCGGCGCTTCTTGCTCTGCTACTCTTTCAGGAGATCCTGGGTGGCCTTGCCTGGTCAGGTATTGTGCTGACTAGCTTCGGTGTGATCATGGTGGTGAGATGGTCGCAGTCCGCCTACGGCTACGTTCCGAATCTTTCCGGAGTACTTTTTGGTCTCCTGGCGGCATTATGTCAGGCGACAGGTATTGTCCTCTCTCGCCAGGCGTTGCTGGATACTCAGGTGGAACCACTGGCCAGCGCCTTGGTACGATTGTTTAGTGCACTCTGCATTATCATCATCTGGTTTATTTTACGAGAGGTGGTTACCTCTAAAGTTTCAAGCTATCAGTCCGTTGGTGAGACTGCGATTCTGCTTCTTAAAAACAAACTCATCGTTCGTGTTGCCGGGGCAATAACCATGGGTACCTTTCTGGGGATCTATTTAATGCAGGTTTCGGTTAAATACACCAGCGCTGGCATTACCCAGACACTTCTAGCCACCAGCCCATTGTTTGGCATGATCTTGGCCAGATTGCGGGGCCAGGTTCAACGCCCAACAGTCTGGCTGGGTTTTCTTTTTGGGGTTATGGGTATCGGCTTGCTGTTTTTCCGCTAGCACTGATTTCTCATGAAAATTGTGTTGAATTTCAAAAAATATATTAAGATTCCAACTTATGGGCTTCAGATTTTCTACCTCCTCAAATCAACACAATGTTCACCAAAGGCCAGCCGATCTCACCGACTCTGCAGCGTTGCCAAAGCAAGATGCATAGGAAACTATAGCCCTTTGCTTCGCGCCTCGCATACTCGGCAACCTCGGCTGGTGAGAGATCAGTGCTAAAAGGGGTCGGTCAAGAGCTGAAAAGTGATCAGGATTCAGTTTCGATAGCGTTGCAATTCTTCCTGAACACTGTTTTCCTGTTCTACAATTGCCAGTATATCTTCAATTTCCGGCCTATCACCAGGACCTCTGCCGATATGGTGAATTCTGACTTTTCCTTCAGGGTCGATAAGAACATCACCACCGCGCTGGTGAATATCATCATGGGCGCGTTTAGGCATATTTCCTCTCGCTATTTCTAGGAAATAAGCCTTCAGGGACGCAAAGCCCCAGAGATCCCAGAAGCCTGCTCTGTTCATACCATAGTAATCGTAGAGTTCTCTCGTTCGATCAACCACAATAGGCCAGCCGATATCTTCTTCCTTCTGATAATTAAGAGCGTGTTCAGCCTCCTCAAAGGAGATTATCAATACCTCGATATTTTCCCGAGCGATTCGTTCATGCTGCTGCCACAACTGTGACAGGTGACTGCGGCAGGGCAGTCAGGCCAAATGACGGTGAAAGACAAGATAGAGCCATTTGCCTTCAAACTCGTCGGTCGAGAGCATATTGCCCTCGGAAGTGGTCAAGGTAAATGGCTTGGGATATCTATCTTTTCTGGTAACGTATAAACTCATGTATATTCTTATCCTTGCGGAAAGATGGCAATCTTTTACTATTATCAATGAACAAGATGGGCATTCTTACCAAAAGCCATAGCAGAATTGTAAACAAGAGGCTTTCTGCTGACAAATTATTCCTTAGGTGAAATATTCAGTTTTACTGGTAACCGTTGCCTTAATCTGGTTGAGCGTATCAGTGAGTACACTCAAGACCGTTTCCCGAACATCACCTGCCACCACGATATACATGACGTCGTCCCCAATGGCAAGATCTTTTCCTTCGTTTATCTCCACCAGTATCTCAATGATCCCATGTCTTTTTTTCTGGGCGGCAATGATCTCATCCAACTTCTGCCAATCCACGTCCACGGCAAGGCCGCTTACCTTTCTCCCATCGCGTGAGGTTTCCCGAACGACACCATTATGACAGAGAATCATCCCTGCCTTGGCATAGTCAGGATGGCCTTTCACTTCGTCCACAAGCGCAGTTAAGGTTTTCATAGGCTGTATTCCTTGAGTTAATAGAGAGCTTTTTATGTTTGCCTGCTCATCTGCGGTACGAATCAATGTTGTAGCACGGCAGCAAGCGTGGTATAACTTAATTATAAGCAAATGCACGCATCAGGGTCCGCATTCGAGCAATCGGGATTGCATGCCAGATTGCGGTAATGGTAGTCGGATAAAGATAGAGTAGCAATCAGAAAATATGACTGAAACATTTACCTCACGATTAACGGATCCGGTAACCGGCGTCATTCTCGATTCTATCTCGGATGGCGTATTCACCGTCGATCACGATTTTCGCATCACCTATTTTAACAAAGCCGCCGAAGAAATAACCGGGTTTTCCCGGGAAGAGGCACTCGGTAAATATTGCCATGATATCTTTCGAGCCAATATGTGTGCCGGCGACTGTGCCCTTAAAAAAACCATGACAGAGGGGCGTACTTTGCTCAACAGCTTAACGCACATTACCGATAGCCAGGGTAATATCATTCCCATTTCACTCTCCACTTCTCTTCTCAAAGACCAATCTGGGACAGTACTTGGAGGGGTGGAAACGTTCCGGGACAGGAGCGTTGTTGAGGGACTCAGGCAGGAGCTTGCCGGGGCAGTCCAGATAGGCAGCATGCTCACCCGCAACAAAGAAATGAAACAAATTCTTTCCCTGCTTGAGAATCTGGGCAATAGCGACACCACCGTGCTCATCGAGGGTGAAACTGGAACAGGTAAAGAACTGCTTGCTCACGCCATCCACGCCAACTCAACCAGAAAAAATAAGAAGTTTGTCGCTATTAATTGCGGCGCCTTGCCCGATACGCTCTTGGAATCGGAGCTTTTCGGCTATAAAGCCGGGGCCTTTACCGGCGCTAATAAAGATAAACAGGGCTTGTTTGCCAGTGCCGGCAATGGAACCATACTCCTTGACGAGCTTGGCGATACCAGTCCCGCTTTTCAGGTCAAGCTCCTGCGACTCCTCGAGGATAAGACGTATCAACCATTGGGAAGTGTCAACACCTGTACCACGGAAGCCCGCATTATTGCTGCCACCAACAGAAACCTCAAGGAAATGGTTGCCGAGGGTTCCTTTCGCCAGGATCTGTTCTATCGCATCAATGTTGTTCACCTCAAGCTGCCGCCGTTGCGTCGGCGGACAGAGGACATTCCCCTGCTGGTGGAGTGCTTTATCAGCAAAATGAATGCAATTAAAGATTGCGATATTGAAGACATAACTCCAGATACCCTGGCTGCCCTGATGGCTTACGATTATCCAGGCAATATTCGGGAGCTCGAAAATATCATCGAACACGCCTTTGTCGTCTGCAGAAAAGGTACAATTGAGCCATCTCACCTGCCGCCAAATCTGCTTGGACAGCATCATGCTTCTCCAATTAAAGAGCAGTCATCCGAAGATAACCGCAGCCTGACCTCGGCCATGGATTCCACAGAACGAAATATCATCATTAATGCCCTTAAAAAAGCTCACCTCAACCGGACGGTTGCAGCGCGGCAGCTGGGGATGCACAAAGCAACGCTCTACCGAAAAGTGAAAAAGCTTCATATCACTTTACCCGCAAAAGATGGTCGATCGGTAGCATTGCAGCACCCCGATGAGTCTTCCTCGTAGTCTAACTGTTGCTTCCAACTGTTTCTTCCAACGGTTTCCTGATTTTTCCTTCTCCTCCGGGAACCTCTCTTACCACTTACAATTAAAAGAAGTATTGCCTCATACTGTTTATTTTTGTTAGACCGGACTGGCACCCAGGTTCTCTGTCAAGTTGTCTCAAAAATGCGACGATAGGCGACGCTTTGCCACGCTTATCGTCGCAAATGCGCGACTATTAGGTGCTGGTTCACTTGGAAACCACCATCCTTATATATGTGCATTTGCCCGATTCGAGTGGCTTTGCCCTTCTTCTCCTTATTCTCTGCAGTCATGGCACAACACTTGCTCAATAAACAATAGAATCGCACTATAAATATCAGTGCATAAACTGAAAACTGGAAAGACCAATAATGCTTTGGCGCGACACAGAAAATAAGGAGGTATCATGAAATCAAACAAAGGGAACATCCCAAAGGATAAGCAGAAACAAGGCGGAAGAGGACAGTGCCGTCAGCCTGACTTTGGGCAAGGCCTGAAAGCTTTTGACGAGGAAGGCGGCTGGGGAAGGAGCGGTAAAACAGGAATTTGTAGAAACAAGCGAACCGGTATAGCTCCTGCGCAACCCGTAATCGAGACAAGCCGTACCTCCGGCAGTGTAAACCTGCAGCTGCTAAAGGAACAGGCGGAAAGATTGACCAGTGCCCTGGAAGAAATTCAACGGCAAATAAAGATGTTTGAGCACCACTAATTCTAGCATCTGCAATCAGGACAATGAAACCATTTACAACCCAAAGACAGAAAAGAAAGGTAATTCATGCTTCTCATCATTTCATCTAAAGAAATCGATACAGCTCAACCGTTTTACACCTATCTCAGCAGTCTGAACAAGATACTGCTGACTTTACCGGTCGAAGAAGTGATCACAGAACTCCTTACAACCGAAAAAATTGACGCTGTCATCGGTTTTGAACATGACCTGGAGCTTATCAAGAGCACTATTGTCCGTTTCCCCATGTTGAACTATGCCCTGCTGAGCAGGGCAACAGCAGA
>JASJDT010000034.1 GCA_030065655.1 Desulfocapsaceae bacterium
GGTGCGGCCTGGGACATGTTGGGGCGCTATCGGCATATCTCTATTTTGCCGCCATTTTTGGGAACGGAGGCAACGGACTGGTATAGAGGTTCAGCAGATGCCATTTTCAAAAACCTGGACTATGTGGAGTATCATCAACCAGAAGAAATACTTATCCTTTCCGGGGATCATATCTACAACATGGATTACCAGGGAATGATTCGTTATCATCGTGAAAAAGATGCCGATTTGACCCTAGCATTCATCAAAGTGCCTTTGGAAAATGCTCACCGTTTCGGTGTCGCCACTATCAACGATGAAGACGGAACTCTTGGCGGCAGGGTTGTGGAATACTGGGAAAAGCCGGAAAATCCTGAATCTGGTTGGGCTTCACTGACGGTGCTCTGTTTCAAACCGGAGGTGTTGTATGCGGTACTTAGAGAAAATCAACAGAGCGACTCCTACGAATTCGGCCATGACATCATTCCGCTTTTGATGGAACAGAATTATCGGGTCTACGGCTACAAATTCAGCGGCTACTGGGGCTACACCAGAACAATTGAAGAGTATTGGCAGTCCAACATGGATCTTCTTGGTGAAAATCCCCGGATCGATTTAGAAAAATGGGGTTTTCGAACTAACCTTGACCACCGCAACATTCGAGATTTTCAGCCTCTTCTTACCCGCGAAAATGCAGAGATCAGCAACAGCTTGATTTATAATGGTTGCGTCATCGATGGTGAGGTGAGCAACTCGATTATTTTTCCGGGTGTTCATATCAAAAAAGGGGCGGCGGTAGAAAATTCCGTTATCTTCTTCAATAATGAAATCAGTGAAGGATGCCGCTTTAATAAAGTGGTGGCCGATGTGAACAGCAGTTATGGTCAGAATGTCGTTATCGGCTCGGAGTCCGGGAGTAGTGATGGCAAGGTTACCGTGATTGGTTGGAATAATCACGTACCAAGGCAGGTGCGTATCGAGGAGGGGGCAACGATATATCCAGGCATAAAGACATCACGCTGGCCCTCAGTGGTTGCTGGCGGGGAGGTGCTACGATGATCCGTTCTCAAGATGCGCTTGTTTTGCTCCTGGCCGGTGGTGTGGGCAGCAGATTGAATATACTGGTAAAGAGGCGGGCGAAGCCGGCGGTACCGTTTGGCGGGATTTATCGGATTATTGATTTCAGCCTGAGCAATGTTATGAATTCGGGCCTGAGTAAAGTAGGTGTTCTAACCCAGTATAAACCACTTTCGCTGATGAGTCATCTTGGAACAGGCGAGGCCTGGGACTTCACCGGAAGAAGACGGGGAGTGAAGATTTTACCGCCGCGCACCGGCGATAAAGACTCAGACTGGTACAAAGGCACAGCCGATGCGGTGCGCAGGAATATTGACTTCCTGCTGGACAACCCGGCAAAGGAGGTGGTGATTCTTTCCGGAGATCATATTTACCAAATGGATTTTGCCGCCATGGTGGGTTTCCACCGCTCTAAAAAAGCCGATGTCACGGTTGGTATGATGGTTGTTCCGAAGAGTGAAATTCATCAGTTTGGTGCTGGCGTCGTCGATGACCACAACCGCATCATTGACTGGGAGGAAAAACCAAAGAATCCCAAGACGAACCTGGCTTCCATGGGTATTTATGTATTTGATTACGATTACCTGCTAGCCTCTCTTCGCAGAAGTAAAGACGATATCGACTTTGGTATGCACATCCTGCCAAACGGAATTGCCAATGACAATGTCTTTGCCTATCCCTTTTACGGCTATTGGCGCGATGTCGGTACTGTGCAGGCTTACTGGCAGGCCAATATGGATATCATTAATCCCGGTAGTGAAATATGGCCACAGAAATGGCAGGTACGTACCAATGTGGAAGCGGAGGGACGTCCAGCCGATAGGGCTCCGGCCCGGTTCGGTTCCAAGGCTGTAATGCGATCCTCGCTTATCTCCGCCGGTTCAAATATTCAGGGTACCGTTATCAATTCTGTGCTTGCCCCTGGGGTGATTGTTGAAGAGGGAGCAGTGGTCAGGGATTCAATTCTTTTTACAGATTGTGTGGTCAGAAAGGATGCTCAGGTTGACCTCAGTATACTTGATAAACGGGTGACGGTCGGTGAGGAGAGTGTGGTCGGCCATGGAGACGGGCATGAAACAGCCAATGTCATGGAACCAACTCATCTTTATTCTGGTATATCTTTGGTAGGCAAGGGTGCCAGAATACCTGCAAAAACGATAATTGGCAGGAACTGTGTGATTGATTCAAAAATTGACGAATCACTTTTTGGGTCAGACAGCATTGCTGACGGCCAGTCTATTCTTCTGCAGGGTGAATGATCTGTATAAAAGCAAAATGATCGTAAATCAGGGGATAAATACGTAGATGGCACTGACACTGAAAATCCAGATCATGGTAATGGCAATATTGGCCTTGGTCTTGGTGAGACCCTGGCCGACGATGATACTCTGTCGCAGAAGCGAAAAAGACCAGAGAAAGGATGCGACGATACCGCTCAGTATAAGGATGCGTCCCACCCCGGCCACCTGAAAGCGCAGTGCATAATTAAGAAGGGGAGCAAGAATCCAGAAAGGTATAATGGCACTGCCAATGAGGTCGAAAATCAGCCCGAAACCTCCCTGTCCCCCAAAAGCCCGGGCTGCAGCCCAATATACCAGGACACAAGCGATCATAGCTCCACTCATGCTGATAACGCCAGCCGTGGAGAAAATCAACGGGGTGAGTAGGGCATAGGTACCATCAAAGGGTAGGTTGGGGGTGGTTTGTAAGGCTCCAGCAAGATTTGAGAGGCCAAAGCATACACCCAAAATGAAAAGATTGACCATGGCATATTGCCTTACCCGGCCTTGCAGTGCCAATTCAAAAACCGCGCTGTCACCGGTGGCCATTCCTTTATACACTGCTGCCATGTTCATCCGCTGCGTTTGATCTATATTACCTTTAGAAAACCTGCTCCGCGATAGCTCGAATCGCGGAGCAGGTATGTTGAGCCAAGATCAGTTCGCAATTACCAGCCGCTGGGGAGAATTGCGTAAATGACGAAAAAGAGACTGACAACGGATATGATTACTCCGGCCATTGTCGAGTTATACCTTTCCTCACTATATACCGTCCAACCGTGGATAGAGTCAACCAGTCGTTTATCTTCCTCATGTGGAATTCTATTCACAAGGGCAGGAATGCGATTGGTGATCATGGAAACGGTGGTTACAAGGAAAAAGCAGAGCGGCACACAGAGAAGCGCTCCCGACATTCCCAGTTTAGCCGGTAAGCCGCCGGCAAGAACGAATTCCGGAAAGATGTACGGCGATATGGCAATGTAGAGAATACCGGAAATGAAGGTACCGGCAAATGCACCATAGCGGTTTGCTTGTTTCCACCATACCCCCAAAATAACCAGCGGGGCAACGGTCACACCCGCGAGTCCGAAGGCGCAAAGAACAGACACAACCAGGAAATCGGGTGGGTTCAAGGCAATCAGAATAGCGATTATACCACCGCCTGCAATGGCTGAATAATTAAGAACCTTGGTTTTTGCTTCGTCAAGATTCGGTTTGAGGGTGGCGATGATGTCCTGCGCGATGAGAGCTCCGATGGCCATGAGATTGGCGCTAATGGTGGATAATCCCGCAGCTATCGCTCCAGCGATAACGAACGCCAAAACCCATGGTGGATTATAAACCCCATTGAGAATCAGGGTTATCTTGTCATAATCCGTTGGTGCGATTGTCGCTCCGGAGGTGGCTTGAAAGAAGACACCGGAAAAGCCCATGGCGTAGGTGGCGCTAAAGGTAATACCACAGAAGAAGGTAAACCAGACCATTGCTCCCCTGGCACTTTTAAGATTTGATGCCGTGTAGACCCTCATACCCAGATGCGGTAAGCCCATTGCACCGATGGTCAGGGTCGGAATAAGGGCAAAATACCATTTAAAACCAAACTTCATATCAAAGAAATCCGGGACAGCTGCAAGCATTGCCGGCACCATGTCGGCATATAGGAGTGGTGGAAAATACCAGCCCGAACTGCCCATGGCCTTCATGATCGCTCCCAGAGGAACAATAAAAGCAACGCCCATGAGGATCATCTGAAAAGCAGCATTGTAGGAGGTTCCATACATACCGCCGATGGCAACATAACCGACAATGAGAGCACCACCACAGACCAAAGCCAGAGTATAGTTGACGCCAAAGAGCATTTCAAAAACCTTGGCAACCCCAATCATCTGACCAATGGCGTACATGACCATGATGAGCACCATGAACATGGCGACAGTGTATGAGGTTTTCAGTCCATAACGTTCCCGGACAAATTGAGCTGGAGTAAACACGCCCATGCGGCGTAACGGTGTTCCGTACCACAAGGTGATAAGAGGAATAGAAAGACCAAACTGAATCCACATATAAACGAAGGGAACCTTGAGTTTGAGGATCAAGGCGGTTACCCCCATGAATGTGGCTAGACTCATATAACTTGAGGCCATTCCCAGACCGTTGGTGACTGCACCAATTGATCTGCCTGCGGTCCAATAATCCGTTGAGGTTTTTGCGGCTCGTGCTGAATACCAGCCAATGAAATAAAAGAAAATAAACGAAGCTGCTACAAATATGATCCCAATGGTAGGATCTTCAAGTGCCCATTGCTGTGCATTATCCATGACGTAACTTCCCCTCTAGTTAAGATTCTTTGACAACGTCTTCCATTGCCTCGATTTCATCATCAAGATCATTGGTTAACTTTGCCTGAATACCGGTGACCAGCATCAAGCCGAGCCAGCCCATGAGCACTGGGATGATGAACTGTGAGGGAAAACCGAAAATCATGTGGCCCCGCAGAGGTGGGAAAGCTACGAAAAACAAACCGCAGTGACCTGTCATTAGCAGTAGAACACTGAAAAGCAGGGTGTACCTAATTTCTTTTTTGTACGCGCTGTTCATATCTCCTCCTTAGTTTGATGATGCTGCTTCTTCACTTCCTTTGCGAACTCTTGAGGTAAATGGTACTGGCCGTGATGATTGGCACCTCAGAGATCAATTGAAAAAGGATAGCGAATTTCGTTGTACACACCTCAGATATTCAATTTAACTGCTGTAAAATCACTTTATCTGATGAAGATGTGCCTACTACCATAAAATCAATGAATTATGGTCACTATCTCTCCGGCTTACTGGCTGCCGAGACAACCAGTCGCTTGGAAATCTAATTGAAAAATATTGAAGATCGAGCGCTCAATCGAAATCGTGCGAATCGAATTTCCCAGCTGCTCATCGGGGACGGGTATTTACAGTTAGGACAGTCGGAGGAGACTGCGCACTCGATCCTCAATATCTAATTAAAGCAACATATAAGAACAGGCGCTGTACGGTATTACTGTTACCAAAACTACCGTTGAACGAGCGCTCAGTCTGTGGTACTTTAAAACCAAATTAATGAGTTTGTCAATAGTTTTGTATCAGCCGTGTTTATGATTGTTGATGACATTTTTGAGGTAAAAGAAATGGTGCCATGGATGCATGGGTATAGTAGTTTGTAAATATAGAGTATTGGTGATTTTTAAGAAAGATGGCACTACCCGATTGTGGAGGAAGAAGATTGAAAGGCGAGGGCAGAGTTATTGTTTATACTGGCAATGGCAAGGGCAAAACAACGGCTGCTCTCGGTACGGTATTTCGTGCTCTTGGTCATGGACAGCGCGTTTGTATGCTCCAGTTCCTTAAAGGAAAAGGAGAATACGGCGAACGAGTTTTCGGCAGGACTATCGAATCCCTGGAATGGCATATTTGTGGTAAAGGCTTCGTGTTCAATAAAGAGGACAGAAGTGCTGATCGAGAAATTGCCAGGAAGGGATTTGAGCTAGCCAGAGAAAAGGTGATGAGCAATACCTTTGATCTGATCGTTTTTGACGAAATTACTTATCTTCCCCAGTACGGTTTTCTTGAAGTGGAAAAGATTGTTGAGCTCATAAATACAAGGCCGTCTCGGCTCAATATCATTCTCACCGGCAGAAATGCCGATGCTGCCATCATCGGCATAGCAGACACGGTGACAGTCATGGAACCTGAAAAACATGCCTTTGATATGGGCATCAAAGCTCAAAAAGGCATTGAATTTTAAGCGTTGCTGGTTACAGAATCGCAGTTATGAAGCAAAGCTTTGTCAATTTGCGGGAGTCTGGGTATGGAATCATTAAGTGGTATAAAAGTTATCGATTTATCAAGGCTTCTACCAGGACCCTAATGCTCGATGATGCTTGCGGATCATGGAGCTGACGTTCTCGCCATAGAAAATAGGCGATTCCAGGCAGATGATCTCTTCTTTGAAGATCTCTATCGCAATAAAAACCATATGACCCTGAATCTGAAAAGTGATAAAGGGTTGGAGATATTCTATAAACTCGTTGTCAATGCTGATGTGGTTCTAGAGGGTTTTAGGCCTGGTGTCGTAGCAAGGCTCGGCGTTGGCTATGATGATGTCAGCAAAGTCAACCCGAGGATCATTTATTGTTCCATCAGCGGTTACGGCCAAACAGGTACGGCAAGTAATGTCGTTGGTCACGATGTCAATTATCTAAGTAGAGCCGGGATATTGGATTGTATCGGAGAAAAAGAAAGGCCTCCGGTCATCCCGGCCGTCCAGGTTGCCGATATCGCTGGCGGAGGGATGCAGGCCATGATAGGAATTCTGCTAGCTCTCTATGAACGGGAGCAGAGCGGTAAGGGGCAGTATATAGATATTTCGATGACCGATGGGCTACTGGGCCTGTTAACCCTGCCCACTGTCCTGGCCAAAAAAACGGGTCAGCCCCAACTCAGATCAGCATCAATGTTATCGCATAGATATGCATGCTATAATACCTATGAGACGGCCGACGGTAGATATGTTGCTCTTGGAGCCGTGGAGAATAGATTTTGGGCAAATTTGTGCGAAATTCTTGAGATAGAAGAATACAGCCGGTTGCAGTATGATGATGATCGCCGCGAGGAAATAATTACCGAGCTGCGCCGCATTTTTCGCCGCAAGCCTCTCGCGCATTGGGAAGAGCAACTGGGAGAAGCGGATGTTTGCTTTTCCAAAGTTCAGAATATGGAAGAAGTATGTGCAGATCCTATTTTCCATGAGCGGGAAATTATTCTCAACAATGAAAAATCTCAAGGTGCGGGAAATATGTTTGGAGTACCGATAAAGCTTAGCAGAACTCCGGGGTCTTACAAAAGCCCACCTCAACATTTCGGCGGCTCCACGCGTAAGGTACTGACTAAACTGGGATATTCGGAGGAGGAAATAGAGGAGTTGTATCGAAAAGGTGCAGTTTAGCAACGAGTGATGTTTACTTACCTGAAGATCGATATACGTTTGCGCTTTTTCTGGAACGGGATGTTTTTACATCAAAGAGTCTCGCCTGAAAAAGAAAATAGCGGTAATTCATACTCTGGAAAAAGATATTCTTTGGGCTGATAATGACCCTGCGGTGATATGCTTATGCTCTACCGTAAAGCTATTTAACTGAAATCAACTACGGTTTCGCAGAGGGAATATGGAAAGAGAATATGCGCAATTTTTCGATGTCTTTATCAAGGTCAGCAAGGCCATTCACACTGGTGGTAATACCACGGAGATTCTTGAGAGGATAGTGACTCATATCTCTGACATCCTGAGCGCCAAAGGATGTATATTCTGGATTGTCGATCGGGGCCAGAAAACCATCAAGAATAAGATTTCTCATGGCTTTTCTTACCGAAACCTTGCCGAAATCGACTATGAAACGCTCATGGCAATCTTCGATCAACAGGGAAAGGACTGTATCCATATCGAAGATGCGACGACCGACAGCAGAATTCCTAATCTGGATAAGATCGGCAAAAAACGGGTTGGCTCCATCCATGCCCTGTTTTTTGAAATTGTGCGAGATTACCATGGTATCCTTGCCCTTTATTTCAGGGACACCAGGGCGTTAACCCCGGCAGAAGAAGAAATTGTTAGAGCACTAGGCGAGCAGGGTGCCATCGCCCTCCAGAAAAGTCTCAGTTTTGATGAGAAGATGCTCGACACCCTCAGGCAGATCGTCGAGGGATTTACCCTGGCTTTGGAGGCCAAGGATGAGCAGACCCACGGGCACTCCGTACGGGTAGCCAATTTTGCCATGAGTATTGCCCGGCGTATGGGGTTGACGGATGCGCAGACGGAGACGATATACCATGGAGGCTTACTCCATGATATCGGCAAAATCGGTATGAATGACCAGATTCTGGAGCGCCTGGGTATTCTCAATAGAAAGGAGATGGATATCGTCCGACAACATCCACTCATCGGTGCCAGAATTACCCAGCCCCTGGTTTTTCTCAGTGACGTTGAGCCGCTTATTCGACACCACCATGAGCGTTGGGACGGTACAGGATATCCCGACGGCCTCAAGGGTAAAGATATCCCTCTCGGAGCCAGAATCTTGACCGTCTGTGATGCCTTCGAAACCATGCTTGCCGGCCGAAAACATTTTGCCAAAATGAAACTTGAGGATGCCATTGTCAACCTGCAGCTGGGCGCGGCGAGCCAGTTTGATCCCGAAATTGTGCTGGTTCTTTTCGATATCCTTGAAGAGCAGCCAGAAATCGCCGGTGCAACTCAGGCATCCGTCAGCTGTATTCAGATTCATAAGCGGAGACTGAAAAACAACCAGGCGAGGAAGTCATCCTCGCTGTTTATTTGACCGTAGCAATTTTTTGATGAGGGGGAAGTTGTCTGGTGATGTTTTTGTAACGCTATCACCATCTGTTATATGCAGTTGCGTTTCTGGCTGGCAGTATCGCTACATTTCATTTTAACGGGAGATACTCATGACTCTGTTGAGACGAGTTGCCAAGGAATGGGGCCGCTTTTTCATTTCCATTGTCCTGCCCACACTCATTGCTATCATTCTGGCAACATCTGAAATTTACCTTGTCATAGTTCCAGCGTTTGAGAAGAGCTTCGTTGATGGCAAAAAAGAAACAATACGCCAGCTCACGAAGGCAGCACTTGGCGTTGTAGAGTTCTATGAAGACCAAGAACAAAGCGGACGTTTGACTCGGGATGAAGCTCAAGCTCAAGCTTTGGCTGTCCTGAAAAATATTCGTTATGGCGATAAGGGTCAGGATTACTTTTGGGTGAATGATACCACGCCACGGCTTATCATGCATCCTTACTCGGAGGAGCTTGTAGGCGCTGATTTAGGCGAATTCACAGATGCTTCCGGTAAAAAGATTTTTCTGGAAATCAAGCAAACGGTGGAAAAGCAGGGCAGCGGATTCATCGACTACAGTTGGATTAAAAAATATGACCAGGAGATGAATGTTCCGAAACTTTCTTTCGTACAGCGCTTTACGCCCTGGGACTGGGTAATTGGCACAGGCGTTTTTCTCGACGATGTTACCCGGCGAACGGAAGAGATCTCCCAGCGTCTGTCACGTCTTGGTCTAGCCGCTGTTGGTCTGTTGACTCTTATCCTTCTCTTCGTTGGTCGGCAGAGCTATCTTTTTGAAAGGCAGCGAAACTCAGTCCAAAAGGAACTGGCCACCTCAGAGGCCAAATATAAAAGATTGGTCGAGGTGGCTACAGAGCCCATACTCATGGTCTTTGAAGGGAAGTGTATCTATACCAACCGGCCTCTGCAGTCGCTCACTGGCATGTCGGCAACGGAGTTGGATGGGGCAGTCTTGAAGACCATTTTCAAAGTTGATGAAAATTCGGATCTTCTCGATCTAATAGAAGGAAGAAGGGTCCTAACAGGAAACTTTAAAGCGAAATTGGCCACGGCTGAGAGGCCTTCTGCAGAAGTTAACCTGGCCATATCCAAGATGGATCTGGACGGACGTGAGGCTGCTGTCATTCGCTTCAGTGATGACAGTGGCATGCGGCAAATAGAGCAGGAGCTCGATGAAAGCAGGGAAAGATATCGTCAGTTGACATCCCAGCTGGATATAGCCATTTTCCGTACCGAAGCCGAGAGTAATCTACGACTTCTCGAAGCAAATCAAGCCTTTCGTAGTCTACTGGGTGTCGATGATATGGAAAAGGACCTTAGCCTGCGGGAGCTTTTTAAAAGCTATAATCTCGATATCGATCTTTTTGCCGAGATCGGCGAAGAAGGCTACCTGAAGAACAGGATACTGTCGCTTCGTCGTGATGATGTGGCATTAAATATCTCCATTTCACTCGTTTTAACTCGTAACATTCAGGGTGATATCTCCTATTGTGACGGCATAATAGAAGATGTCAGCGATGAAATCAGAAAAGAGACGGACAGAGAGCAACTCATCGTCGAATTGCAGACTTCCTTGCTCTTTTTAAATCAACCAGTACGGGAGGTTCAGGGAGAGTATCTGATTACTGAGATATCCGCTACTGTTCATCAGGCAGCAAAACTGATGCGGGAGAACCGTTCCAGTTCGCTCTTGGTGAGAAACGAAGCTGGAGAGATTGTCGGCATTACCACCGATATGGCCTTGAGGGAGAAAGTTGTTGCCGATAGACTGGATTATGCTACCCCGGTGGCAGAGGTCATGAGCAGCCCCCTCATCTACATTGATGAAACAGCGCTGATCTTTGAGGCGGTTACGCTCATGGAGGAGAAGAAGGTCAAGCATCTGGTGGTCAAGAATGAGGAGGGAGATATAACCAAGGTCCTTTCAAATGAAAATCTGTTAAACGTACATCGTTACTCCTCCACCTTTTTGGTGGATGAAATAGCCCAGGCTGAGACGATTAAGGAAATAATCAGCTCGCATGAACGTCTGCCCCGGATTATCAAGTCGCTGGTCGACAGCGGTGCCCATGCCCGCAATATTACCAGAATAACCAGTAAGGTTTCCGAGACGGTTTTGATCAAACTTATAGAGTTCGCTATCGCTGAGATCGGTGAGCCACCCTGCGGATTCGCCTTTCTCACCTTAGGCAGCGAGGGACGTGAGGAGCAGACCCTGGCAACGGATCAGGATAACGCCATAATAATTGAAGACGTGGAAGAGGAACGTCAGGAAGAGGTCATCAGTTATTTCTTGAAGCTCAGTGAAATGGTGTGCACCTGGCTTGATCAGGTTGGCTATAATTTCTGCAAAGGTGAAGTTATGGCGATGAATCCAAAGTGGTGTCAGCCGTTGACAACCTGGAAGAACTATTTCAGCCGCTGGATCATCAAAGCAAAACCGCAGGATCTGCTCGAGGTCAGTATCTTTTTTGACTTTCGCTGCATGTATGGTGAAAGATATCTGGTGGACGAGCTGCGCCAGCACATATTCAAGAGGGTGGCCGATAAAGATGTCTTTTTCTACCAACTGGCCCAGAACGCCCTACTCTTCAAGCTGCCCGTGGACTTTTTCGGCAATATATCCGTCGAATCGGGGGGTGAGCATCCCAACACCTTCAATATCAAGCATGTCATCGCCTTGATTGTTGGCTATGCCCGCTTGTATGCCATTAATTTTTCTCTTGAAGAGACCAACACCCTGCAACGCCTGGATCGGCTCAAGTCCCGTAGTTTCATTGGCAGAAATCTTCATGAGGATATCGTTGAAGCCTATAACTACCTGATGCAGATACGCTTCACCCATCAGGTAAACCGGCTCAATAATGGTGAGGAACCGGACAACCACATTTATCTTGAAGAACTCAACTATATGGAGAAAAGTTCGCTGAAGAAGATCTTTTCTCAGGTGGGCAGCCTCCAGAAAAAGCTGCAATCCATAGGCAGGATGGAGGTATTTTTCTAATATTCTCTAATTTTTCAGATGCGTTATAGTAGGGAAAGGACGATATAGAATAACTGCTTCCACCGAGATATTGTGAAAATACTATCAGTTGCCGATAAAGTTGCGCCGGAACTTCTAGACGACCAGGAATTGCGAGAACGCTGCAGCGATCTTGACCTTATTGTCTCCTGTGGAGATTTACCGCCCGAGTACCTTACCACGCTGAGGCATCAACTCGATGTACCTCTGCTGTACATTCTGGGCAACCATGATTTGCGCTATGCCAGCTCACCTCCCCACGGCTGTCAATGTATTGATGGTAAGATCGTTACCATTGATAATTGCTCCATTGCCGGCTTTTCGGGGAGCAGGTGGTATAATGGCGGGATGAACCAATATACCGAAAAGCAAATGAGCAAAACCATCGCACGTCTGCGGTTTTCATTATGGCGCAATGGGAGTCCGGACCTGGTGATCACCCACGCACCACCACGTCACATCCACGATGCTGAAGACCCGTGTCATAAGGGTTTTAGGAGCTATATTAAATTCATAGAAAAGTACCAGCCTGCATATTTCATCCATGGCCATATCCATAAACAGTTTGCAGACGATCAGGAGCGTATCACTGCCTATAACTCAACCAAGATAATCAATGCCTATGGCTTCTATTTTTTCGAAACATAATCTTTTGGGGATGGTCAAAAATATCTTTAGCGGTAAAAGCGATGAGGACGCTGCCGAAGACAACCCCTATAGTTTCAGTACCAGGCAGCAGCATGAAGAGGCGTATGAGTCAATCAAACGTGGTACTTCGATGGTACCGCTTGAGAAGATCGTCGGCAGTGTCGGCCGTTATCACGATTTTGACAAACAGTTCCGGCATGGCAGTAGTAAAGGGGATGAGCGTTTAACAGGTATAGTCGAGGCGATGAGGGCGGGCAAGGCCATGCCTCCCATTTCCCTCTACCAGATCAGAGACGACTACTACATCCTCGACGGCCACCACCGCTTCAAAGCTGCACAGCAGCTTGGTCATGCAGAGATTCGTTCGCGGATTGTTGAGCTGATTCCTTCGAAAAACACCCTGGAAAACAGACTGTATTTGGAGAAAACCGAGTTTCGCGATAGGGCCGGCTTGGCGAATAGTATTGATCTGACCGAACTGGGCCAGTATCACTATTTGGAGAAACAGATTCAGGAACATCGACAGTTTCTAAGCGAAGAGAAAGGCGAGGAAGTGATTTACGAGGAAGCAGCGGCTGATTGGTATAGCACCATATATCAACCGCTGGTCGGCTTCATCCGGGATAAAGGGCTGGTCGCTTCCTTTCCCGGTAGGACCGTTGACGACCTCTATCTCTATATCTCCGTGCATCAATGGGAGATGGGTAAGAAGCGGAAATACGGCATAGGTGTGGACCAACTCATTCCCAATGATATGGAGGAGTTTCGCAAAGAAATGGCACAGCACAAAAAACAGAAATACCCGGATATGCACCCGGAGATGACGGTTTTCATTCTTTTTAATGTGGAAGGCAAGCATGAGCAGCGGATTTTTGACAAACTCCTTGCCCTCGAGGAAGTCCGTGAAGTACATTCCGTGCACGGTTCTATCGATATTGTCGTCAAAATCACCTTGGTTCGTGACCTACTTTCCTCAGATGGGGAACTACTCTCGCAGTTCTGCAGTACTATCCGAAAATGGACCGGGGTGATTTCGACCCAGACATTGATACCTGGTGTGTCCAAGGTGAAAGAGAGTAATCGTTGAATTGTCTAAAATAATTACGAATTAATTTGAAGAACAGGATATGAAAAGAGGAGCCAGGAATGGGATTACAGCAGGAAATTGAAGCTCAGCTCAAGGTGGCACTGAAAGCAAGAGACAAGGAACGGGCCGGGGCAATACGCATTCTCAAAGGCGAGTTTCAGCGACAACCGGAAAAGGAACTCAGCGATGAGCAGGTAATCGGTATCATCAAGAAGCTGATCAAATCGGAAAGGGAACTACTCGATGCTTCCGGAGGAGGCAGTTCGGATTATATCGATATTCTCCAAAGCTATCTTCCTCAACAAGCGAGTGAGGATGAGGTACGTGCCTGGATCAAGGAGAATATTGATTTTGGCTCCTTCGGCAACAAAATGCAGGCTATGCGCCCCATTATGGCGCATTTCGGTTCCTCTGTGGATGGTGCTGCAGTGAAAAAAATCCTGCAGGATATGGATTAACACATAATGATAAAGGAAACCGAACAGCAGCAAACCTGGCTGCTAAACGAACAACTTCGCTACCGCATTGTCACTCATCTTGGGGATTTTATCAGGCAGCAGCAAACCTCGACAGGAATGAGGCAGGCGGCCGTCGCTCTGGTTTTGACCAACATCGGTGTAGAATCGCTGGTAAACGGAATTCCTACCGGTCGACCCGATGAAGCAGGCATTATCCTTACCAGACGTTCAGAAAACCTGGGGCATCATGCCGGCCAATGGGCCCTGCCAGGAGGAGGTGCAGATAGTGGAGAGTCTCCTGAAGAAGCAGCCTTGCGGGAACTGAATGAAGAAGTGGGTTTAAGGCTGAACCATGATGATATACTCGGCCGACTTGATGATTTTACCACTCGCTCCGGCTTCACCATCACCCCGGTAGTCTTCTGGGGTGATGAAGACCTGAATCTTATTGCCAATCCCGCCGAGGTCGAATCCATCCACCGTATCCCTCTGCGTGAGTTCATGCGCGACGATGCACCCGTTCTAGAATCAATCCCCGAGAGTAACGATCCTGTTCTACTCATGCCGGTAGGGCAGGGGTGGATTGCCAGTCCCACCGGGGCAATACTCTACCAGTTCAGGGAAGTTGCCTTAAACGGCAGAAATATCAGGGTCTCCCACTATGAGCAACCCTATTTTGCCTGGCAATAAGAACACTCTGCCTCCACGGGCAATAATGGATCTGCCACCCTGGCAAGATGAGAATTCCTGGGCTCAAATCAACAGCTTCTTCAGCTATTCCTGCAGAGATAAACATTTAGAAGAGCCGGTACGGCAGGCCGCCGTAATTGTCCGGAAGATAACCTTTGTTGACAAACTCTTAGAAAATCTCTGCGACGCAACCTGCCAAAGTTGTGCAGAGCCCTGCTGTCAACGGGCTACCATCTGGTATGATTTTGTCGATTTGCTTTTCTCCTACCTTCAGCATAAAAAGTTGCCGCCACAGCAGATTGTAAGAAGAAGAGGTAAGTCCTGTCCACTGTTGACTTCGCAGGGCTGTGTTCTGCCGAGAATAGAGCGGCCCTTTATCTGCACCTGGTATGTCTGTCCGGCCCAGAATGCGCTAATAGAACAAGCCGAAAAGGGCAGTGAAATACAGAAAGTCTATTCTTACTTACGGGAAATACAATCTGCCCGAAAATTACTTGAAGATGCATTTACTGCTGCCGTTGTGGGCTAATAAATGAAC
>JASJDT010000229.1 GCA_030065655.1 Desulfocapsaceae bacterium
GAATTCAGGCTAAAATCGTTGCCTTTCCCGATCACCCGGAAGGAGAGCTCTATGCTGAGGTTGCCGCTCGCAGCCTCGAAGTGCCACGCAACCGGGAACTGCTCGCCGAGATCCTAAAGAAGGAAGCAGGAGAAGTATCCTGCCTCGGCCTTCCCGCCATTCTTGGTATGCATAACCCCGATGAGGTGCTCGCCGAACTAGAAAAGCTATGTGGCTGCTCGATTTTTGAAATACCCACCATGCCGCCCTCCGTCCCAGGAATCCGTTTGCGGGAAATTGTTGAACAAACGCTGCCGGCAAAAGGAATGAACCTCATTCCTCAGCAGAAGGTGAAAGAAATTCACTTTGAAGACGATGCCATCTACCTGCACCTCACCGACAATTACGGTCCTATAGAAATTAAGGCCCAATCGGCTCTTCTGGCCACCGGCCGGTTTCTCAGCGGTGGACTGGAAGCGCATTTTGACCGTGTTGTTGAAACCCTGGTCGACCTGCCCGTCCACCAGCCAACATCAAGGCAGGACTGGTACCGTGAACAGTATCTCGATCCACAGGGACACAAGATACACCTTGCCGGTATCGAGACCGATGAACTCCGTCGCCCTCTTGCGAAAAATGGCAAGATCTTCGACCAACGCCTCTTTGGCGCCGGCATAGTGCTGGCCCACCAGGATTGGATTCGCCAGCGTTGCGGTGCCGGAGTAGCTATTGCCACAGCCTGCGAGGCGGTAAATGGAGCCGCCAAGCTGCTGCGCAAGTAGTAACAGCAATAAAGCCAAGCAACTACCCACTTATATTTTTGCATTATGACCAAAAAAAAGAATCATCCCGTCAGCTTTAAAGACAAGGCGCTTGAGCTGCTGCCGTCCGGAGCAAGTTTTGATGCCTGTTTGACCTGTGGTCTCTGCTCTTCCGGTTGCCCGGCCTCCGGACTGGAGAATATGGATCCCCGCAAATTCATCCGTATGGCCATGCTCGGCATGGATGAGGAGCTTGCCGAAACCCCCTGGGTATGGCTCTGCACCCAATGCCGCCGCTGCCACCACGTTTGCCCCATGAGCATCGATATTGCCCAGCTTGTCTTTTTCGCCCGTGGACTCTGGCCAGAAGACAAGAAGCCTCAGGGCATCGTCCGTTCCTGCCAGCTGACCAGATCCACCGACAGCACCAGCGCCATGGGACTTCCACCGGAAGATTTTGTATTCGTGGTCGAAGATGTTCTCGCCGAGGTCCGGGAACAGCAACCGCGCTTCAGCCAAATAGAAGCACCGATGGATAAAAAAGGTGCCTATTTTTTCGTCAACCAGAATTCCCGAGAACCGATGAGCGAACCCGATGAAATGGTGCCGCTTTGGAAGATATTTGATTATGTCGGTGCAGACTGGACCTATTCCTCCAAGGCCTGGGCAGCAGAAAATTTCTGCATGTTTTCAGGCGATGAAGCGGCCTGGTACGAGGTCATTAAGAAGCGGGTTGATGCCGTCAATGACCTGGGCTGCAAGGTCTGGCTCAATACCGAATGCGGCCATTCCTATTTCACCATGTGGACGGCCATCAACCGGTTCGGCATGGATGCCAACTTTGAATTAGCCAATCTGGTAAGCTATTATGCTCAGTGGATCAGGGAGGGAAAACTGCCGGTCAACTCCGATTGGAACACCAAGAATATTACCTTCACCGTCCAGGATCCCTGCCAGATCGTCCGCAAAGCCTATGGCGAGTCAATCGCCGAGGACATGCGTTTTGTCGCCAAAACCCTGGTCGGTGAAAACAACTTCATCGATATGCAGCCAAATCGCAGCGCCAACTACTGCTGCGGCGGTGGGGGCGGCTTCCTTCAGGCAGGCATGACCGAACACCGTCGGGCCTATGGCAAACGCAAGTTCGACCAGATTGCCGCCACCAGGGCGAACTATGTACTGACCCCCTGCCACAACTGTCATTCGCAAATCGAGGACATCGGCCACCATTACCAGGGGAACTACAATGTTATCCATTTCTGGACGTTGATTTGTCTCTCTTTGGGAATTCTTGGTGAGAATGAGCGAACCTATCTTGGCGACGACCTGCTGGAACTTATCGATTAGCCTGTTTTCTTTTGGAAAAACAGGCTAGGCTAAACCATTCAACATAAGAGATCAGGCTACATAAGCTGCAACTTCCTGAGACGTTCAGCGATTTCTTCTCCCAACCTGCGACCTTCCTGCCAGAGCTCATCCTGTCCTTCCACCGAGCAGAACTTCTCGGGAGTAACTTCGGTATCTTCGCCGAAAATCCAGGGCAGGGCACTCATCGGGCATTGCTGGCCATAGCCGCAAACCATGCATTCAGGATTTCCAGTGGCCTTTAACTCACCCAGTACTTCCATGCCTTCAAGGGTCAGGGCATGGCCAATCTGCTTACTGGCCTCCTCCAGACCGGGTGCACCACGACCAATACCGGTAACTACGGTCACGGCCAGCTTACCCTTGTTCAACCCGTTGTTGTGACGAAGTGAAAAAAGCCTCTCCAGAAAGGCTTTGGTAAATGCATCAATTGAACCGTAAGGTGGATAGCCACCGACAACAACAGCTCCGGCCCGTCGCACCTTTTCTGCCAGCTCAGGATAATCGTCACTGACTTTGCAGACATTATCCTTGGTACACCCCAGGCAGGCGATGCAGGGCCCAACCTTTACTTTGCTAAGTTTTACAAACTCGGCCTGCAGTCCACTGCTCTGCAGAACATGCTGAATCAACCTATCGGTGTTTGAGTTCTTCACCGGACTTCCCGAAATACCTATAATCTGTGGTGCCATTTGGATCTCCTGTTTTTAATGGAATGATTGCAACTTCCAAGAGCTTATTGCCTTTCATGAAAGAAAGCTGTAGCAGTTGCTACAATGTCACACCATTCTTTCGCAATCCTCAAAAAAAGCCGGTTCAACAGCGATTATAGCGGAATACCGGTTATAATAAGTTGCTTGTCGTTTTCTCTTATTCTGCCGGTTTCTTTAAAGTATTTCATCGCTCTGGATATGCTTACCCGATGGGCGCCAATGAGAAAACCAAGCTCTTCATGAGTAAGCGGGAATTGAATCCGTATACCGTTTTCAGCAGCAACACCATGGTTTTCGGCAATATGTTGGAGTGCGCTATACAATCTTTCTTCTATGCTCGAAGTTGCCATAGATCCAACCCTGCTGGTTAATTGTGATATACGCTCACTCATATTGCGGATAACCTGCAGACCGATATTGGGATATTCCATGACTATTTTCTCAAACCCTGCTTTGGAGAAACCACAGGTGAGTGTATTTTCCATGCAAAGAGCATTCATGGGATACACTAGTTCCTCCGCCAACATATTCTCACCGATAAAGTCCCCGGATTTGCGTATATCCAAGGTAACCTCATTACCATTTTCCAAAATCTTGGTGAGTTTAACCCTACCGCTTTTCAACAGGAACATCTCCGTGGAACTGTCCCCCTGCTGAAAGACGAATTGCCCCTTCGTCCTCTGACTACGATTAGCGCGATCGGCCAGCATTTGCTGCTCAAGCGGAGTTAGGTTTTTGAACATCCATAGGTGGCCAACACATACGTGACTCAATGAGACGTCACTTCCAGCCAACTCTTCACATGAACAACCCATCTTCTCAATCCTTATTCAAAATAGTTTTGAAAAAAGCAATTCCTTCTCGGCACTTTATCTAACACGGTTATATCCGTTGTCTGGAAAATCAATTGGTGATTTCATGATAAATTTAGACATACTCTACTCTTGCTTTTACTCCATTATTTGTTATATTCGGCTGCAATTGCAAAGCGAGATAACAAAGCGTGATTACCCGCAACCTGAAAGACGATGTCTGTTTTTCCGCTGCACCTGTGGAGCTTAAAACAAGGAGACCGTGGTCGATGCACAGCCAGATTTTCCAGGTGAAAGACAACAGGGTTCGCTTCAAATGTCCTGCCTGTGGAACAAAGCGCGTCATGCCAGTTCCCCCAGGAACCCGTCACAAAACCATCCGCTGCCATCGCTGTGAGACGAAAACCAGATGTCTGCTCAATCGTCGTGAGCAGTTACGCCAACAGCAGACCGGCAAGGCTGTAATGATATTGCCGGGTGGGAAGGAGATTCCCATCGACCTGCATGATATTTCCTCCGACGGCATTGGCTGTATTGTCGCACGTGACGAACATGCCCCTCTAGCGACGACAGAAGAGGTACATTTCAGCTGTGACTGGAGCCAGGCTCTTTTTCATCATGACCGATACATCATCAGAAATATTCGCGGCACCAGGATCGGCGCAGAAAAAGCTGACTGACAACAGGAACGCTGCCTTCACCAGTCCAACCTGATCGGTATTTTACTAATGTTTCGATCGTTTACCATTCTTCATTCATAGTTAACCACTGAGCCGGCTCACTCACCAAATATTTTGCACACCACCCTCAGATATGCTAAAGCAATGGATGGCTAAATACAGCGGATTTTTTTGCCGGCATGAGCCAATCTGTTACTTAGAAAAAATTAACCACCTCAACGAGGAGTGTATCGGAGAATGCTATTTTCTCTCAGATCAAGGCATTTTTATAGAATCAAGCACAGCCATATAATTGATATTGCGAGCATTGATTCTATTAAAATAACGCAGGGAAGTGGGAAAAGAGGTTTCTCCGATGGGCTCCTAGATTACGACAATTACCTATTCCGGAGGTAAAGATGGCAGTAAATCATCTCGACAATCTTTCTCAAACCCTGCTCATGGGACCAGGGCCTTCCTGCGTGCCCGACCAGGTATACAGTGCACTATCACGATATACAATCGGTCATCTCGATCCTCGCTTTATTGCCATCATGGATGAGATTAAAAAACGTTTGCAAACCCTCATGCAGACCGAAAATTCATTAACCATTCCTATTTCCGGAACCGGTTCGTCAGGAATGGAGACCTGCTTTGTCAATCTTGTCGAACCGGGTGATTCCGTGCTAATTCTTAAAAACGGCGTTTTCGGCATGCGTATGGAGGATCTGGGCACGAGACTGGGAGCGGAGGTCGAGGTTGTCGAGTTCGAGTGGGGCACACCCATTCATGTTGAAAAAGTGCACGCATGTCTTGCTAAAAAAAATTATAAAATCGTGGCAATAGTTCACGCGGAGACCTCAACCGGAGTTATGAACCCGGTGGCCGAAATTGGAGAGTTGTTGAAAGACAACGAAGCCTTGTACCTTGTCGATACGGTCACCAGCCTTGGCGGTATACCGGTCGAAACGGATAACTGGCATGTCGACGCCCTCTACAGCGGTACCCAGAAATGTCTGTCATGCCCGCCGGGGCTTGCCCCGATTTCTCTTTCTGAAAAAGCCGTGGAAACCATCAAATCACGCCAAACCAAGGTACCAAACTGGTATCTCGATCTCACCATGATCATCAATTATTGGGCTGGCGAAACCAGAGCCTATCATCATACAGCCCCAATTAACATGCTCTATGGCCTCTATGTTGCCTTGGGGATAATTCTTGATGAAGGTATGGAAAACGTTTTTGCCAGACACCGGCAGGCGCACAACCACTTGGTGGAAGGCCTTGAAAAACTGGGCTTATCAATGACGGTAGCTGCCGACTCACGTCTGCCAATGCTCAACGCGGTTAACATTCCCGAAGGCGTTGATGATGGCCAGGTAAGAACGCAACTGCTCAAGAAACATAATATTGAAATTGGTGCGGGTCTCGGCCCGCTTGCTGGAAAGATATGGCGGGTGGGGTTAATGGGCCATACCGCCCGCACCGAAAATGTCGACAGATTGCTGACTGCGCTCCAGGATGTGATATAAATACGAGAACAATAGGACAATACAGCAATCGAGTAGAGTTACGGCATTGCAGTAAGTAACGCATCTCCCACTGGACTGCAGGAAAGAAGACTATGATCGTTATAACGACCCACAAAAACACAGACTTCGATGCTCTGGCAGCCGTTATCGCCGGCACCCTGCTCTACCCCGGTGCGGTGGGAGTAGTGCCTAAGATGGTCAACAAGAATGTCGACCAATTCCTCTCCACCCACAAAACGGCTTTTAACATCGTTCTGCCCAATGAAATCGATCCTGAGAAGGTCGAAAAACTCGTCATAGTCGATACGAGTCAGTGGCGGCGGCTGGACCGTATGGAATCATTGCGTAAGCGGGATGACCTCACCATCCACGTCTGGGATCACCATGTCCAGGGAGGTGACATTGAGGCGTCATGGCAGTGCATCGAAGGGGTTGGGGCAACGGTCACCCTGATGGTACGCGAACTGCGGCGGCGTAACATCAAACTCACCCCACTTGATTCAACGGTGCTGCTCATCGGCCTCTACGAAGACACCGGTCACCTGAGCTATCCATCAACCTGTGGTGAAGATGCCTTGACCGCAAGCTTTCTTCTCGACAGCGGCGCTGATTTAAACGTCGCCTCCTTTTTTCTCAACCCTCCCTATGAGGAGGCGCAGAAGGATATCCTCTTTCAGCTGTTGGAAAGCACCGAGAAGTTCACCCACCGAAAAACAACCATTGCCGTAAATATTCTCAAGCTCGAGCAGAAGGTGCCGATGCTGTCGACCATCGTCAACATGTATCGCAAACTTATCAATACCGAGGCGGTCTTTGTCATATTTATCAATAGCGAATCCACCTGTACGGTTATCGCTCGCAGCGGCAGCGACCGCATCGATGTCAACAGCATCCTTTCGCATTTTGGCGGTGGAGGCCATCCCGGCGCCGCCTCGGCCACCATCAAGACCATGCACTTTCAGCCGGATGACATCAAAGACAAGATTATCTCCATCGTCCAGGAGAATAAGGTAAACAGTGCCGTGGTGGCAGACCTTATGTCCTATCCGGTGACCATGGTCAGCGCCGATACTCCCATGCGCCAGGTTCGTGAGATGATGGAAGAGGAAAAAATTCGTGGCATACTCGTGGGAAGTGAGGATAAACTCGAAGGCATCATCGTTCTCTGGGATTTCAAGAAGATCAAGCAGGATCGTCAATGGCAGGCGCCGGTCAAAGCCTTC
>JASJDT010000230.1 GCA_030065655.1 Desulfocapsaceae bacterium
GGCGATTCTGCTTCTTAATACCCTCCAAAATTCTGGTGCCATCACCACAATTCGTGCTGGTTTTGTCAATATCAGCCCGGATCGTCGGGTACAGGCCCTGATTATCGCCTGGCTATTTGGCTGTTTCATTGAGGGTGCATCCGGTTTTGGTACGCCCGCGGCAATTGCCGCTCCGCTTCTGGTAGCAATTGGTTTCCCAGCACTAGGTGCGGTTATGATCGGTATGATGATTCAATCCACTCCCGTTTCTTTCGGGGCTGTCGGTACCCCGATAATCATCGGGGTCACCAATGGTCTCGATTATGCCACCATCGGATCGCAGCTCAACGGATTTGGCTCAAGCTGGGAAGCATTTTTAAGGCTGATTACTTCGGAGGTTGCCATTGGCCATGCCATTGTCGGGACGCTTATGCCCTTTTTGATGGTGGTTATGCTGACCCGCTTTTTCGGAAAAAACAAAAGTTGGGCTGAAGGTTTTGCCATGGCTCCTTTTGCTCTTTTCACGGGTTTGGCGTTCACCGTACCATATGCTCTGACCGGCGTGTTTCTAGGCCCTGAATTTCCTTCTCTGGTAGGTGCACTCGTAGGCATGGCTATCGTGGTCCCTGCTGCAAAATATGGTTTTCTTCTGCCAAAGACCACGTGGGATTTTCCCGACCAGGAAGAATGGCCAAAAGGCTGGTTTGGCACCATCAAACCAAAACCGCCGAGTGCAGATGAAAAACAGATATCCATGGTGATGGCGTGGACTCCATATCTTCTTGTTGCCGCAATACTTGTCGCCACCCGAGTATTTCCAGAGCTAAAAGGACTGGTCGGTTCTGTGGGATTTGGTGTTTCTGATATCCTCGGAGAAGGCATGGGGTACTCAATTAAGCCTCTTTATCTTCCAGGCGGTATACTGGTGTTTGTGGCAATAATCACCATGTTCCTTCACAGGATGAGGCCCCAAAAGCTAGTTTCTGCTGCAACACAGGCAGGAAAAACCCTAGTAGGTGCGGGCTTTGTACTTGTCTTCACCATCCCCATGGTGCGAATCCTCATAAACTCCGGGGTAAACGGCGCTGAACTCGTTTCCATGCCCGTAGCCATGGCCAGCTTCGTTGCCGATACCTTTGGTTCAATCTACCCTCTATTTGCCCCAACTGTCGGTGCTCTGGGAGCCTTCATAGCCGGTTCGAACACGGTCTCAAATATGATGCTCAGCCAGTTTCAATTTGAGGTAGCAAGCGCTCTCAGCGTCTCGGGTGCCATTCTTGTCGCCCTTCAGGCAATAGGTGCCGCAGCGGGTAATATGATCGCTATTCACAATGTGGTTGCCGCATCAGCCACCGTTGGTTTGCTGGGACAGGAAGGGAAAACTCTTCGCATGACTGTAATTCCGACGGTCTATTATGTGCTATTTGCAGGTGTACTTGGCGTAATTGCCATCTATCTCCTTGGTATTTCTGACCCACTTGTTGGATAAGCACCAGAATATTGCTTAATCTCAAATATAAACGTCCTTTGGCTACCAGCCAAAGGACGTTTTTTTTCAAGATACAATCAGCAGATGTATCGCAATCGATTCAAGCTGAATTAGAAAGGATATGGTGGCCAGAAGAAAAAGGTGATAAAGGGGCAAAATACCAAATGTTTGCGGAACAACCAAAAAGGACAGTTGTTGTTTTCACAACTGTCCTTGAAAATTTGTTTAAATGTTAGAGTCGACCATGACAGCCTGTTAACTGGCGGCTTAACGATAACCGCCAAATTTAGCAACAGGTGACCAGGAGGGACTTATTTCCGGTAAAGGCTCACCATCATATTCTTTAAAGGGACCACGGGCATAGGTAATTTCGCCATCAACAATGGTCATTAGCGATTCTATTTTGCGCAGCTGGTTATCGGACACGCTAAAAAAATCACGGTCAAGAACAACAAGGTCCGCGAATTTGCCCGGCTCGATTGACCCTTTCAATGATTCTTCAGAGGTGCTGGCTGCACCGTTGATCGTCCAAAGTCGTAATACCTCACTTCTATCCAAGAGATTATCATCACCGTACATCTGCAGATCTCCAAGGCTTTTTCCAGTTGCCAGCCAGGCAAGTGACAGCCAGGGATTGTAACTTGATACCCGAGTGGCATCGGTTCCTGCCGCTACCTTCATACCCATATTCAGCATTTTTCTAACGGGAGGGCTCTGGGCCAGTACCTCCATGCCGTAACGCTCTGCAAAATCCCTCGCCTGGTAGATAATGCGGTTCTGGATACCGATGATGCCGTTCATCTTCATGATGTGCTCAATGTTTTTCTCGGTAATTGTTTCTGCATGGTCGATAATCATGAGAGGAGCTTTCGCTGGATCACCGTAAACTTCTTTGCGTATCTCTTCATATATTGGCAAGAGCCGGTTAATGGTCTGGTTGTAGGTCATATGCTGCCGAGTGGGCCAGCCAGCATAGGCTAATTGCCGAAGAATCGGCCGCTCGACAACCTCTGCATCGGGATCGATTTCGGGCCTGGGCATGGCAAAAATTTCAAAATCATAGGCAGCCCAGCAGATGTTCTCGCCACCACCAACAAGTTTCAGCATAGCGTCGCCTTCTCCTGATTTAAAAAGAGAAGTCCAGCGCTGATAATCGGCAAGTTCCTTTCCCTTCACCTGGGCAAAGGTGTACATCGATGTCCGGGTTTTGAGTTTTCCCATTTCATGCAATTGTTGGATTGTGGAATACGCATCGGGAAAAACCATTCCTCCACCACCAGCATCACTAACGCTGGTTACCCCGAACCTGTGCATCTCTCGTTGATAGTGGAGCGATGAATTAATTCGATCACTGTCGCTGAGCCGGGGACCACCAGTTATGCTTTTATAAAGAATTAATCCCGAAGGGGCGGCGACTAACAATCCGGTGGCGCGGCCTGCTCCATCTCGGGTTATGATACCACCAGGATAGATTGGGGCGCCGGGTTCGTCGAGTCCCAGATATTTGATGGCAGCCTTGTTAATGAGAGCGTAAGCATAAAGATACATCACAAAAACGGGGTGATCTGGGGCTACAGCATTAATCTCTTCCAGGGTGGGCATGCGCTTTTCTTTGAACTGTTCCCAAGAGTATCCGCCAATAACCCTGATCCATTGATCTTTTGGAGTTCTCTGGGCCTGTTGACGAAGCAGCTCCAGAGCTTCCTCGACACTGTCAACTCCATCCCAGCGTACTTCCATGTGATAATGCATCCCTTCCCGAACAAAATGGATATGTGAATCATTCAACCCAGGGATAACTGTTTTGCCGCCCACATCAATGACTTTGGTAGAAGATCCTGCGAGTTGTTGAATCTCTCTTGAACTGCCTGTTGCCATTATTTTATTGCCACTTATGGCGACTGCCTGGGTTATCGAATTCGCTGCATCTACCGTTGCTATTTTACCATTGAGAAGGATTAGATCGGGAGATGTTGCTCCGCTAGCGTTCTGCGCAAAAGCAAATCCACTCAGAACCTTGTTTGCTAGCAATCCTGAGCCGATAAGCGCTGAAGCACCAACCGCACTTTTAATAAATTCTCTTCTATTGGATATTCCCTGTATTTTCTCTGATTCTTGATTAGCTGATAATGAATTATTCATAGCTACCTCCATTTAGGAAGATTTAATTTTTAATCAACTTATCGGGTGATTGATGAAGCCCAGAAATTTCTCTTGCGGATATCGCGAAAGGTGGGATTTTCAGCGTTGTGATATAGCCCTCAAAGTATCTTGACATCAAGGTATTCATCATTACTTTTGAAAGCAAGATGGTATTGAAGAAGTTTTGCTAACCGTAATTGATTGAATTTAAATACAAGATAACGATTTAATATAGGTGGCTTTATTTTCTTTGTATCAAGATATTTGTCTAACCAGGGGAGGTGAAATGGAAAAGGCTTCGCACCTAAGATTAGTATTTGGAAAAACCAACAAAGCTATTGAAGGGATTGATCGGGAAAGCATAGCCCACACCGGCTTGCATATCACTGATTTCATGATCCTGGAAGCTCTTCTGCATAAGGGGCCGATGCCGATCAATATCATAGGGAAAAAAGTTCTTTTAACCAGTGGATCAATGACTGCAGCGGTCACCAGACTTACCGATAAAGGTCTCATCGAGAGAGTTCAGGATCCGCTTGATGGTCGAAGATTCTTCCTCAATCTGACGAAAACAGGGTTAAAGCTCATTCGAAGTGCGTATCGGATACATCGAGAAAACTTAGTGAAGCTGTTTGAATGTCTCGACGATGATGAGCGCGATGAATTCGTCAGATTACTGAAAAAGGTTGGCTATCATGCTCAGCAAATGGATGTGAATTGAAATTATTCTAATTTTTGAGCTTGTGAATAGAACATCGTGTTGGAAGTATCTGATACGTAATATAAAAACAATCCTTGATCGAAGAGGAGTAATATTATGAGCAAAAGTAAACTTGAAGTGTTAACCCCTGACAATTGTCAGTTGATCTTTATCGATCATCAACCACAAATGGCCTTTGGGGTGCAAAACATTGATCGCCAGACCCTGAAGAATAATGTTGTCGGCTTGGCCAAGGCAGCAAAGATATTCAATATTCCAACCATTATCACCACGGTGGAAACAGAGAGCTTTTCCGGCTACACCTATCCAGAGCTTTTGGATGTATTCCCGGATGCACCAATATTGGAAAGGACATCCATGAACTCCTGGGACGACCAAAAAGTTCGCGATGCCCTCGCCCAAAATGGCAAGAAAAAAGTAGTCGTCTCCGGATTGTGGACAGAGGTGTGTAATCTCAGTTTTGCTCTTTCGGCGATGCTTGAAGGCGATTATGAAATCTACATGGTGGCGGATGCTTCTGGCGGGACTACGGTTGATGCCCATGAGTATGCCATGCAACGCATGGTTCAGGCCGGCGTGGTACCGGTGACCTGGCAGCAGGTACTCCTTGAGTGGCAGCGCGACTGGGCTCGTAAGGAAACCTATGATGAAACGATTGCCTTGGTACAGGAACATAGTGGTGCCTATGGAATGGGAGTAGATTACGCCTATACCATGGTTCACAAAGCCGACAAACGGGGCAGTTTTCATGGTGAGACCATCCCACCTGAGCCGACTTGATGTGAGATTTCTCACATCGAAAAATCATAGCAGGAGTACCGGAAACCCACTCCTGTTATGACCTTAACACATTCTAATTTTCATAATTATTAAAGTTCAGTACAGAAAAATTAAAAGAGAGAGATTATGAATACCATAGAAGCGGTGTATGCACGAAGAGCGATTAAACATTACGATCCGGATCACAGGATGACCCCTGAAGAAGAGAAGAAACTTTTTGAGGCAACAATCCAGGCGCCAACTAGTTTCAATATTCAACATTGGCGGTTTGTTATTCTGCGTGATCCGGGGTTGCGAGCGAAAATCAGAGAAGAGTTTGGCAATGATCAGGCACAAATGACGGATGCCTCCCTACTCATCCTCTTTACAGCCGATATGAAAGCCTGGCAGAAAGACCCGCAGAGATACTGGCAGAATGCACCGCCAGAGATATGCGACCTTCTGGTTAATTGGATGGGGCCGTTTCATGAAGGGCGGGAGTGGCTGCAGCGTGATGAGGCCCAGCGTTCGATTGGGATAGCCATGCAGACGTTAATGCTTGTTGCTAAGGATATGGGTTACGACAGTTGCCCGATGATTGGTTTTGATATCGAGAAAGTGGCGGAATTGATAAATCTGCCTGATGACCATGTGATGGGGGCCATGGTTGCCGTAGGAAAAGGAATCAAGGAATCCTGGCCCAAACCAGGCCAGCTTCCCCTGGAAGAGCTGATTGTTGAAAACGGTTTTTGATAAGCATAATATCCTTGATTCTATTGCGTGTATAATGGTGTTCGCAATTCTTCTATTTATTCGATAGACGAATAGATGGTTAAAATCATTTTTGACGCCAATTCAACCCATCTTCATCTACATTTGGTGGAAACAAGATAGCCTATCAGAAATAAAAAATGATAGGCTATTTCTTTGCTAAAAAGTTAAGAGCAGTGGATATATTAGGACTGTGAAAGCGTAATTGTATGTAATTGATATTCCACCAGGATTGTAAACTATGTACTGCGAGAACACAGTACAGGAAGTGCATCATGTAGGCTAATAATACAAATCTGCAGATAAATTGCAGAAAATTACTCCCTTTTCCCTATTAACGTCTAAGAGATTCAAAATGAATAAAAAAATTCATTTTGACTTTTTATTTCCTATCAAATAATATCGCATTATATATAAAAAAGTTGCTGTAAATACTGCATATGAAAAACGCTTGCACGCATAAATTCTGTTAGTTTAGATAGCTGCCCAGCTATTACAGTGTTATGAATTCAAAAATAAGTTTGTATCAATCAATCAAATGATGGAATACCAGAGATGAAAAACTTAATAATTGCCTGTTTGCTGCTTGGTTTCTCGATACCTTTTTTCAAATCTTCCTACGCTTCTTACGCTTTTGTGGGTAGCCTCCATGGGAAAGCTATTTTTTTCTTGATCTTAGGATTAATTCCTTTGTCTTTAAGTGGTCTTTTCTTTAAAAAGTTTGTGATAAGCAGATAATCTTAACCAACAAGATTGGCTCCCAAATTGTTCACACCCGATAATTAGACCTTATCACCATCTCTGCTAGGGTGAAAAACCGTAATAATTTATATCATAACAACTTATTTACACTGTTACGCCGTGCTTCACAGGTACTCGCTGAAGTTCACTGGTGAGTTTAAGCACTGTTAATTCTAAGAATAAGGAAATCATGGAAAACACTGACAACATCTATCAGCCCCCCGACAGTGATTTAATTATTAGAAAAACAGAGAAAGATTACATATTGGCAAGTAAGTGGCAAAGATTTTTCAATAACATAATTGATGTAGCTGGATATTATATATTCTCGATAATTATTGGCGTATTGCTTGTGCTACTTTTCGGACAAAAAGGCATAGAGACTATTGATAAAATTCCCGCAATATTCCAGGGTTGGATAGTTGTTTTGTTG
>JASJDT010000231.1 GCA_030065655.1 Desulfocapsaceae bacterium
TATATTCTCTACACCTCAGGCACCACAGGGATGCCCAAAGGCGTCCTACGCGACAATGGCGGCCATGCCGTGGCCCTGGCCTGGAGCATGAAAGCGGTTTACAACATCGATCCGGGCGATGTGTGGTGGTCAGCTTCCGACGTTGGCTGGGTTGTCGGCCACTCCTATATCGTCTACGGCCCGCTGCTGATCGGTGCGACTTCCATATTCTATGAAGGCAAGCCCATCGGTACTCCCGATGCCGGCGCATTCTGGCGAGTTATCTCCCAGCATAGCGTGAAAACATTGTTTACCGCTCCCACCGCCTTCAGGGCAATCAAAAAAGAAGACCCCAACGGCGAATTTTTAAAGAAATATGATATCTCCTGCTTCGAATGTCTTTACCTGGCCGGTGAACGACTCGATCCGGATACCTATCATTGGTCGGTTGAACTCCTGAAAGTTCCGGTCATCGATCACTGGTGGCAGACAGAGACTGCCTGGGCCATCGCCGCGAATTGCCGTGGTATCGAAGAATATCCGGTCAAGCCGGGATCACCCACCAAACCGGTGCCCGGATACGATGTTCGCATTCTCGATAACGATTGCTATGAGGTCGAGCCGGGCAAGGAAGGCAACATCGTTGTTAAATTGCCATTACCTCCAGGCACCCTGGTAACCCTCTGGCGCAACGATGAACGTTTCATCAAATCATACATGAGCACCTTTCCTGGATATTACGAGACCAGTGATGGCGGTTACATAGATGAGGACGGCTATCTCTATGTAATGGGCCGCATGGATGACGTTATCAACGTTGCCGGTCACCGGCTCTCCACCGGCGCCATGGAAGAAGTTATCGCCAACCATCCCGATATCGCCGAATGCGCGGTAATCGGTACGGAAGACAAACTTAAAGGCCAGGTACCAGTCGGTTTCTTCGTCGTCAAGGCTGGTGTCACCCGCGATACCAAGGAGATTCAGGCGGAACTCGTCAAGATGGTTCGTGAGACCATCGGTCCTATTGCCTGCTTCAAGGAATCAACAGCCGTTGCCAGACTGCCGAAAACTCGTTCTGGCAAGATTCTCCGCGGCACCATGCGTTCAATCGCTGCAGGCAAAGAGTACAACATGCCCTCAACCATTGATGACCCGACCATTCTCGATGAGATAACCGAAACCTTGACCAAAATGGGATTTCCGACGAGATAATTAACCCAAGGCGGCAGGAGCAATAGTTCCTGCCGCTTTTTTGCTAAAATGGCTGGCTTCTCAGCTCAACAGTTTTACCGAAACAGGAAAGAATTATATGAAGATCCATGAATATCAGGCGAAAGAGCTCTTTCGAAAGTACAAGGTACCGGTGCCGGAGGGCGGAGTCGCCACGGATACAGCCGGTATTATTGAAACAGCGGAAAAACTGGGTTTACCGGTGGCGGTGAAAGCCCAGATCCATGCCGGCGGCAGAGGCAAGGGTGGAGGCGTCAAGGTTGCCAGAACCAAGGACGAAGTAGCGGCAGCAGCAGATGCTATTCTCGGCATGACTCTGATAACCAAGCAAACTGGTCCTGAGGGACGTCTGGTAAAAACCGTATTGATTGAAAAAGGCGTCAACATTAAAAAAGAGCTTTATCTTTCCATCATTCCCGACCGAGAGACAGCAAGCATTACCATTGTTACCAGTCAGGATGGCGGCATGGATATTGAGGAAGTCGCTGAAAAACACCCGGAGAGAATTATCAAGGTAGCAATCAACCCGCTCACCGGTATTCAGGGTTTTCATTTGCGTGAGGTTATGTTCGGCCTTGAACTTGACTCAGCTCTTATGAAACCATTTTCGATTATCCTGCGGGGCCTCTATTCCCTTTTTGTCGACTATGATTGCTCAATGCTGGAAATCAATCCTCTGATAATCACCGAGGAAGATGAGATTATCGCCCTGGACGCCAAGATCGACATCGACTCAAACGCCATGTTTCGCCATGCTGACGTAAAGGAGATGCACGATCCCAACGAAGATGATCCCACCGAGGCTGAAGCAGCTAAGTACAATCTCAACTATATCAATCTCGATGGCACCGTCGGCAATATGGTTAACGGCGCCGGACTGGCCATGGCCACCATGGATATCATCAAACAGGCCGGAGCGGAACCTGCTAATTTTCTTGATGTCGGTGGCAGCGCAGATGCCGAGATGGTGGAAAACGGCTTCCGCATCATCCTCAGCGATCCCAAGGTCAAAGGAATTCTGGTCAACATTTTTGGAGGCATTCTTCGCTGTGATGTTCTTGCCAAGGGCGTGGTCCAGGCAGCAGCAAAAGTACAGCTCAACGTGCCGGTGGTTGTGCGTATGGAAGGAACGAACGTCGAGGAGGGCAGAAAAATATTGGCTGATTCAGGCATGTCGTTGATCAATGCTACAGATCTGGCGGATGCAGCCCGTAAAATAGCAGAAAACGTTGCCTGATAGGTAGTTGGTAGGAAGAAGCTTCCTGAGTGCCTTGTTGATCGGCCTCAATAAGTGATCCTCTTCCATAATCTGTAGAAACATATTGAAATATTACAAGAGCAAGGAAAAACAATGAGCATTTTCGTCAATAGCAGCACTCGCGTCCTTGTCCAGGGCATCACCGGCAGGGAGGGACAGTTCCATACCCGTCAATGCATCGAATACGGAACGAAGATCGTCGCCGGCGTCACCCCCGGCAAGGGTGGGACTTCCATGGACGATATCCCGGTGTACAACACTGTCAAGGAAGCCCGCCTGGCAACGGATGCTAACGCCTCAATGATCCTGGTTCCCCCACCCTTCGCTGCCGATGCCATCCTGGAAGCCACGGATGCCGGTATGGAAGTGATCGTCTGTATCACCGAAGGCATACCGGTCATGGATATGCTGCGGATCAAGAACTATCTCTCCCAGAAAAAGACCAGACTCATCGGCCCCAACTGCCCGGGCATCATTACCCCCGGTGAGTGCAAAATTGGCATTATGCCTGGTGCCATACATAAACCGGGAGGACCGGTAGGCGTGGTGTCAAGATCCGGGACCTTAACCTATGAAGTTGTCCATCAGCTCACCCAGGTCGGTCTTGGTCAGACTACCTGTATCGGTATCGGTGGCGACCCGGTGAATGGAACCGGTTTCCTCGATTGCCTCAAAGCTTTCAACGACGATCCAGCCACCGAATCCGTGGTTATGGTCGGCGAGATCGGCGGCAGTGCCGAAGAAGACGCGTCTGCCTGGATCGCCGACAACATGAACAAACCCGTCGTCGGTTTCATAGCAGGCCTTACCGCTCCGCCAGGCCGAAGGATGGGGCATGCAGGTGCGATTGTCAGTGGCGGGAAAGGTACGGCCGCTGCCAAGATAGAAGCTATGGAAGCAGGCGGCATTCATGTCTGCAAGGACCTGGGCACTCTGGGCAAACTATGTAAAGAGGTGTTTTAGGCAGTTCACATAAGAGAATCTTAGTGACAATGCCGTAGCTTTCTCTACGGAAATTCCTAAATCAACATGAGGTAAAGCAGGTGGTTCGCCTCCGGGCGATCCCCACAAAGCAGGCGGATTTCTCTGCACGAAGGAGACAGTATGAAAGCCAATGATCAGCTTGACCATCTGAAAAAGCTCCGCGCTGAAGCACGGCTTGGCGGTGGTCAGAAGAGGATAGATAAAATGCATGCGGAGGGGAAGAAAACGGCTCGTGAGCGGATTGAATTGCTCCTTGACCCCGGCTCCTTCGAAGAGTTTGACATGTTTAAAGCCCACAGATGCCGTGACTTCGGTATGGAAGACAAACAATTTCCAGGCGATGGCGTCGTCACCGGCTATGGAACTATAGACAATCGTTTTGTCTACGTCTTTGCCCAAGATTTTACAGTCTTGGGAGGCTCACTTTCAGAAACATTTGCCGAAAAAATTTGCAAGATCATGGATCTTGCCATGAAAAACGGGGCACCGGTCATCGGTCTCAATGACTCTGGTGGTGCCAGGATTCAGGAAGGAATTGAAAGCCTGGCCGGTTACTCAGAAATCTTTCAGAGAAATGTCATGGCCTCGGGAGTCATTCCTCAGATATCTGCTATTTTCGGGCCCTGTGCCGGTGGAGCTGTTTATTCCCCTGCCCTGACCGATTTTGTAACCATGGTCAAGCAGCAATCCTACATGTTCCTCACCGGTCCAAAAGTAGTCAAATCAGTCACCCATGAGGATGTCACCGTAGAGGAACTTGGTGGGGCCGATATGCATGCCAGCAAGAGTGGAGTGAGCGACTATGCAGCAGAATCAGGGGTAGACGCTTTGGAATACATCAAAAAGCTCATCTCTTTCATGCCGCAGAACAACATGGAAGCGCCCCCTCCGGTCCCCTGTGAGGATCCACCCGATCGTACAGCCCCCGGTTTAAACTCCTTCATTCCCGATAATCTCAATGAAGCCTATGATATGAAGGAAATCATTCTGCAGACCGTGGATAACCGAGACTTTTTGGAGACCAAAGCGAATTTCGCCCCTAACCTGATCACCGGTTTTGCCAGATATAACGGCATGAGTGTAGGTATTGTCGCCAACCAGCCCAACCATCTTTCGGGAGTACTGGATATTGACTCCTCCATTAAAGGTGCCCGCTTCGTGCGTTTTTGCGATTGTTTCAATATTCCGGTGGTCACCTTTGTGGATGTTCCGGGATTTCTCCCGGGTACAGCCCAGGAATATGGCGGTGTGATCCGCAATGGCGCCAAGATTCTCTATGCCTACGCCGAGGCAACTATTCCCAAGGTGACTGTTATCACCAGAAAGGCCTATGGCGGCGCTTATTGCGTTATGTCATCCAAACATCTGCGGGGTGACATTAACTATGCCTGGCCTACCTCGGAGATTGCGGTCATGGGAGCCAAGGGTGCGGTAGGTGTTCTCTATGGTCGTGAAGCCAGTAATCAGGACGATGCTGCCGCTTACCTCGCGGAAAAAGAAAAGGAATATCAGCAAACCGTAGCCAATCCTTATGTGGCAGCCCAACGCGGCTACATAGATGATATTATCGAGCCAGCCTGTACCCGTGCAAGAATTACCCGGGCTCTAAGGCTGATTGAAAACAAAAGGGATACCAATCCCATGAAAAAACACGGCAACATACCTCTGTAGCAAAACTGCAACACTTTTCATGAAACCAAGGTTCAATGCAAAACAATACTGAGCTGATGCAGCAAAGGAGACACCATGGCAGTCAAAATATTCATAAAGAGGAAAATGGCAGAGTCACATGTAGTGGAACTTACTCAATTGCTGAAAAAACTCCGAGCCCTGACACTGGAACAGCCCGGTTATATTTCCGGTGAAACCCTGCAGAGAATCGACAAGCCCGGTGAGTCGATGGTTATCAGCACCTGGCGCTCCGTCGAGGACTGGAATGATTGGGTCAACAATGAAAATCGGATGACCATTCAAAATGAAATTGACCAGCTGCTTGGTGAAGAAACAGAGTATGCCATCTACGGCTGAGAGATTGCCATAACCTTATCTCGGCCGACAATCACGGGTTAACCTCAACATGAGCAGGTATCTCAATGACTGACGCACAAAAGAAGGTTGCTGCTGCGCTGGCTGCGGTCAACACCTATCTGCAGGAAGAGCAGAGCCTCATCCGGCAGCAGGAAGAAGCGGCAGCTCAGCCAACGTTTCAGGGAGCCAACCCCTGGGCGCTGAGCGGGCGGCAGCATATGATGTCGATGCGGCAACTTATCCAGATGAAAACATTTTCACGCATGTAATGCGGAGCTTTTTTATAATTCTATGACCGTTTATCCCCGCATGGGATGATATTTGTCAATAGACAACGACAAGGCAAGGAGACTGGTGTAATGAGTGATCAAGTAAAAGCAACCGAATTGCGGTACGACAGTGATCGTCCCAAAGCCGAAAATCCTCTGAAAATTATGGACCTCAGCCTGCGTGACGGCCATCAATCTTTATTCGCCACGCGGGGTCGCACAGAAGATATGATCCCTGTCGCCGAACGCATGGATGAAATCGGCTTCTGGGCCATTGAAACCTGGGGTGGTGCCACTTTTGATACCATGCACCGCTTCCTTAACGAAGACCCCTGGGAGCGTCTGCGCACGCTCAAGCGGTATATCAAGAAGACGCCTTTCTCCATGCTGCTGCGTGCCCAAAATCTGGTTGGCTATCGCAACTATGCCGACGACCTGGCCTATGCTTTTGTCGACAGAGCAGCTGAAAACGGCATGGACGTCTTTCGAACCTTCGATGCCCTCAACGACTACCGCAATTTTGAAACCGTAGTCAAGCAGATAAAGAAAAGTGGCAAACACTTTCAGGGCTGTATCTGCTACACCCTGACCGAGCCGCGTCTCGGCGGCGAAGTCTACAACCTTGACTACTATGTCAGCAAAGCCAAGGAACTAGAGGATATGGGTGCCAACACCATCTGCGTCAAGGACATGGCCGGACTCATGGCTCCCTATGACGCCTACCCTCTGGTCAAGGCACTCAAAGAAGCAGTGAAAATACCAATTCACCTGCACAGTCACTTCACTTCGGGCATGTCACCGATGACTCACCTGAAAGCCATTGAGGCTGGCGTGGATATCATCGACACCTGTATGACCCCCTATGCCTACCGTACCTCCCACGCTGCTGTCGAACCGCTGGTAATGACTCTGCTCGGTACAACCAGGGATACCGGCTTCGATATTAAAAAATTGGCGGAGATAAATGAGATCCTGGAAAAGAAGGTTATGCCGAAATACAAGCATCTACTGGATGACTCCAAGGTTTCCATCATCGATATCAATGTCCTTCTCCATCAAACTCCAGGCGGCATGCTCTCCAATCTGGTGAACCAGCTTCGGGAAATGGATGCTCTTGATAAAATTGACGAGGTGTACAAAGAACTACCCAAGGTTCGCAAGGAACTCGGTCAGATCCCACTGGTAACCCCGACAAGCCAGATTGTCGGAGTCCAGACCGTCAACAATGTTCTCCATGACACACCGGATGAACGCTACAAGATGATCACCGGCCAGGTCAAGGA
>JASJDT010000232.1 GCA_030065655.1 Desulfocapsaceae bacterium
CAGTCAGCTAATGATACAAATACGGATGCAGATCGCGCTTCATTGAATGCGGAGTTTTCTCAGCTGATAAGTGAAATCGATCGTATTGCAAGTACCACATCCTTCAACGGTAAGGTTTTGTTGTCAGGAGGATTTTCGGCAGCAGCAAGTGCAGCTGTTTTTCAGGTCGGTGCAAATGCTGGTCAGACAATTTCTGTGACGATTGGTCGGGCGACAGCCAGTGGCCTTGGCACCTCAACCGGTGCTGCTGCTATTTTAAGTGCTGGAGTGAGTGTTCGCTCGGCTGCAACCGCGGCTATAAGCAATATAGATGATGCTATCGGTCAAGTTGACACAATCCGCGGTGATCTGGGTGCCGTACAGAACCGCTTTGAATCAACCATTGCAAACCTGTCCAATGTTTCCGAGAACCTGTCTGCGGCACGTTCGCGGATCCTTGATGCAGATATTGCTCAGGAGACTTCGAACATGACCAAGCAGAACATTCTGCAGCAGGCCGGGGTATCTATTTTGGCTCAAGCCAACCAAGCTCCGCAGTTGGCGTTATCCTTATTGGGCTAACCAGGTAAGCGTGAGAGAACCTATAGGTTTTTTCTGCGGTAAACCTTCGGGGTGCCGGCCAGCCCGGCCCCCGTTTTTCCCTATCAAGTACGGGGAGGTAAAATAATGAATATTCAAGCCGTCAATCTTCAAAATAGTGGTCAGTTCCAGCTGAACAAGGGATCGGATCAAGTGCGCGACGCACGCAAACAAGTCGAAGAACAATCTCAAAGCGATAAGCTGGAGAAAAATCAAATTCAGCCGGAAGAATTGCTTAGTCAGATAAAAGCCTTGACTGAAGACGGTCTATACAGTGTGCGCTTTGAAAATGATATTGAGGCAGGTGAGATGGTAGTCAAAGTGGTTGATCGAGATACCGACGAGGTGATTCGTCAGATTCCACCAGAAGAGCTGCGCGATCTCGCCGAGCAGCTGAAAGACCTGCGCGGAAATATTGTAGATACACAGAGCTGAACAATACAGGTCAGACTAATAACAAGAGGGAAGTGTCATGTCTATTACCTTCGGGGGGCTTGCAACCGGTCTCGATACTAACGCTATCGTTTCAGAGCTGATGAGGATCGAACGACTGCCGATTAAGCGTCTGGAAAATGATCAGTCATATTATAAAAGCCGTTTAAATGTTTTTTCCGAACTTGATGCTAAGCTTAAAGAGTTCCTTGCTAAAGCAGAAGCAATAGATACTTCCGCAGAACTCAATTCACCCAGCATAAAAACAAGTACGGAAGACTATCTATCCGTAACAGCCAGCGGAACAGCGGATGTGGGGTCTTACCAGGTAACAGTAGTTGACCTAGCTCAGCAGCAAAAGGATGTCAGCCAGGGATATGCAGACAAAACATCGGCGACTTTTGGAACAGGTTCATTGAATCTGACAGTCGCTGGTGTGTCTAACTCGATAACAATTGATAGCACGAACAATAGTTTGGAAGGGATTGCGGAGGTTATCAACAATACGGATTTGGGTGTCCAGGCGACTATTATAAATGATGGTACGGCTACACCTTATCGTCTTATTTTAACTGGAGATAATGTATCTGACTCTTTTTCTCTAGACAGTTCCGGGCTGACCGGAGGAACAGATGCCAATCCAGCAATGACGAATACTCAAGTGGGGCAGCAGGCTCATATAATAGTAGACGGCATTGATGTTTATAGTGACAGCAACAATGTCGACAGCTCTCTTCCAGGTTTGTCTATTGAACTATTTAAGGCAGACCAGAATGTAAGCACTACTGTCAACGTGTCGGCTGACAAAGATGCCACCAAAGATAAAATAAAGGAATTTGTTGATTCTTATAATTCCATTATCAACTACATCGCTGAACAGAAGTCAGCCGATTGGGGGAATGATTCAGGCTTTCGCTCGATAAAAGGGCGAATGCAGGCAATGTTGGTTTCTCAACAAAGCGGTAACGGAACTTTTTCTTCACTGTCACAGATAGGTTTTGAGACCCAGCGAGATGGAACAATTTCATTGGATAATGGGACGTTGTCGGATGCTCTTGCTGATGATTACGAGGGGGTCATTGGTCTTTTTGCTGGAACATCTGGCAGTGATGGCATCAGTACAGAGTTTGCAGATTATCTAGAGCAGATGACCGATACGTCCACTGGCTTATATGCCGGAAGAAAGGAAAGTACTGATAGTAATTTGAGACGAATTGAACAGCGGATTCTTTCTCTGGAAGCCCGCCTGGAGCAAAAAGAAGAAACTTTGCGAGCAAAATTTACTGCAATGGAAAGTTTGATCAGCGGTATGAACTCGCAAAGCACTTTTCTTTCGCAGCAGATGAATATGGTAAGCAATATGATGAATAAGGATAATTAAGATGAATACCTATATAAATCAATATCAAAACAACCAGATACTGAATGCTACCCCAGAGCGAATTCTAATCATGCTCTATGACGGGGCAATACGGTTCTGTCGCCAAGCCATGCAGGCTATGGATGATGGCAACAGGGAACAGGTCTCTGTAAAAATAGGTAAGACAATGGCCATCATCTGCGAATTTTCAAACACTTTAAATCACGAGGTTGGTGGTGACATAGCCAAAGACCTGGACGCGCTCTATGATTATATGACAAGAGAACTCACTAAGGCGAATCTGAAAAATGAGAGAAAAGCACTTGAGACCGTCGAAGATCTTCTTTCAGGTTTACGGGAAACCTGGGTTGAAGCCGCCCAGATATACGCTATTGAAAAGAATAAGGTTGCCGATGACAGTCGTCAGTTCAATGTTGCGGCGTCTTTCTAATCACTGACGAAAATGGTAATTGTGAATATAGGTGAGAAGCTGAATATGAACAACGAAGCAACCACAGAGCAACTTCTTGATCTTTCGGTTCAGCAATATCGTGATCTTTTGGATCATGCTAAAAAACTTGATAGAATGGTATCTGCCACCAACTACGCTGAACTGGAATCGCACAGCGTGGAAATGAATAATCTTCAAGCAGCGGCTCAAGACAATGATAAGAAGCTGTTGCCGTCATTATTTTACGAGGCCCATAAGTGGCAGGAAAATCCACTGTTTCAAAAGCGCCAGGAGCTAATCCAGGGAATTATAGACTTCAATAGGGAAATAATGCCATCACTACAAGCAACCATGGCGGTGGTTGCAGCTGATGTGGACAAACTTCATGCTGGTTGGACTGCGGTTGCAGGTTATGTTGGTCATCATGGAAAGAAAGGAAAAATCAACAGCTCTGTTTGATATAATTAAAACTAAACTGATTAGATTAAAACACCTATTAGTATAAAGTTGAGTTTGTAATGCCTATGCAGACATTTTAATACCCTCAGAATCTCTTCTGGATGATAAAAAAGCTCAGCACGGATTTAACGTTGCTGAGCTTTTTTAATGACAGATATAAATATACGAGGATTTTCTCTTTTCAAGTGCCATGAAACCAAAAAAGATTCACTAAAATAGTCAGAATGTAAGGTGGCAAAAGAATACCACTTGTACGAATTGGACTATTTAGGCAAAGGTGCTTTAGTCTGGAATTCGGTGTTTTCCAGGATCACTTGAATTGCTCTGTTGCTTTTGGGAGAGAAGAGAATAGGGGCAGCTAGGTTAAGAGTGATATTTTTATCCGGCGGAACCGTTACCACACTCAGTGCGTAGCACTCATCTTCTCTGTCGATCTGTAAAAGCGCTTTCTCGCTTTCTTCGGGGACAATTTTATAGTTGAGAAAAAAATTGGTAGGGTCGGTCAAGACAAAAGCTATATCGCCATCATCGACACTTTGGATCCAGAATAGCGGTCCCTTTTTTTTATTGGGCATGACAATGAAGTCTCTCAAGTTGGGAAAGCCGATCAGCCCAGCAGGAAAATGGAGGAGGTGTTGTGGATCATATTCGATTTCACCGAATCGTGTTTCAATCGTTTTCATGTCTGATGTTATTTTTTTGGCGTTGTGGGAGCCAGCTCATCTAGGTCATCGAGTTGCCAATGTGCAGCTTCCCTATTTTCCTTGGAAATCTGTTCATAGACTTCCTGGCGGTAAATCTTGCAGTCTCTAGGTGCATCAATGCCGATACGTATACCGCCACCTTTAATTTCCAAAATCTTAATAGTGATATTATCTCCAACAACAATTCCTTCTCCTGCCTTCCTGGTTAAAACCAGCATTGTTTGATCTCCTCAGTAACTGAAATTGCGTATAACCTGTCCACTTAATTGGACAGGTTAGTAAATAGTGATGAATAGTGAAAGAGTTCAAGGCGTTACTGAGTAATGATAAAGTGTTGGCCTATGGAAGTCAATTAATTTGCAAGAATACCTTCTAACCTTCTAGAAATAGTCAAGAATTGAAATATCCGATACCTTGGCTGTGATATTTAAGGCAGCCTGAAAAGCGGTTTCTTGTTTGATAATTTCATTGAAGGTTTCAATGGCATCGGCATCCTGATAACGGGAAAGAATCTGTTCGAGGTCGATTTTAACATTTTCCTGGTTCTGCATGGCAGTCTCGACCCGCCGCGCTCGGTTGCCGAGCTGACTGCGCAGTCGTCTGTTCTGATTAGCTGCAGATTCAAGATCTGTAAGAGCTTGCTGCATTCCATCGCCCGGCAAGGTTGCTGGGTTGTTATCGATATTACCGGCTCTTATTGAATCTTCCATACGCTTTAGTACGCTGAAGATATCAATGCCAGCATCGGACTGATAGGCATTAGCATTTGTTGCTGCGTTTCCTGCAGCTTGTACAGCTGTATTACTGATGCCCATGAATAGTTCGTTACCTGTAAGATTAACCTCTAGAAACTCACCTGGGGTAATCTCCAACTCGGTGGGATGACCATCGCCAAAGTAATGAACCGGCCAGGTTTGCGAATCAAGAGGATCGTAGGCTGCATCGGTATAGGCTGGATTTTTAACGAAAGGTTTGGTGTTTTCTTCATAGCCGGCAAATAAGTATTTGCCATCAACGACACCATTGGCTGAGTCGATAAGCTCATCTTGGAGAAAGGCAATTTCATCGGCCAGAGTGTTAAGATCTTCTGTGCTATAGGAACTGTTAATAGCATTAACGCCTATTTCTTTGGCACGCTGGAGAATATTCTCTACGTGCTCAAGATGACCGTCGGTCGCCTGCATTTTATCGAGGCTGACCCCCATGGTTTCTAGGTATCTTTCGGTAGTTCGAAGCTGAGTCCTGGTAGTGAGTACTGGCCTAATCGATGCGGGGTCATCGGATGGTTTGTTAAGTTTAATTCCTGTTGCCCCCTGTAAACGCAGATCTTCAAGGTTGTTGGTAATCCTGTTGAGATTCGTTTGCAACATTCGATATGTGGTTTTATCCGTGACCTTCATATGCTCAACCTATAAATTTGTCGTTCTTCGAGCTATCTCCTGATATTGATGAGTGTGTTCATGAGCTCATCAACGGTGGAAAGAAATTTCGCCGATGACTCGAAACCTCTTTGGTAGGTGATCAGCTCAATCATTTCTTCTTCAAGAGAGACACCGGATAGGCCGTCGCGGAGATTTTCTAGCTGTATCTTGGCATCTTCAGATCCCTGAAGATTCAGTTCATTTTGGTTTGCCCGAATGCCAACCCTGGAAGTCATCTTACCGTAAAAAGAATTGAAGTTATCAGAGCCATTGATAAGATAGGTTTCGCCTATATTTGATATAGTTAGAGCATTTCTATTATCACCAGGAGCTGGTGGAGATGGTGGCATCCCAGCAGCGATCTGATTGGAATCGGTAATAACCACCGCCATGTTCCTTGCCGCATCGGCATAATCAGCAGGAGCTGGTGGTGGCGCTACAGGGGCTGCTGGTCCTGAGAAAAATGCTAATCCGGTGCTGCCATCCAGACCGGCACCAAGAGCGTGCTGCTGGTTGACTTGAGTGGAAATTTCATAAGCCAGCCGATCGAGATCATCCTTCAATGAGGGGATGAAGTTGTCCCGCATGTCAACCAGACCTTCAAACTCTCCTCCCATATTGTTGAGTCCGAGTGTCCGAGTTACACCGCCAGCATGAAGGGCTATATCAAGGTCAGCACCGCTTACGACCGCTTCGAGTGACATCGCCTCATTCCCCTGAACCAGTGGCAAACCACCTGGCAAATGAACGGCAAGCATTCCCTTTGAATCTTCATAGCTTACTGCTCCGAGGGTTGTGGCCAACTCTTGAGCCAGGGTATCTCGTTTATCACGGGCAGTATTGGCCATCTGGCCTTTGACTTCGATATTGAAAATGGTTTCATTGAGTGAGGCAATTTCTTCTATTTGTGAATTGACATCACTGACTTTGGCGATAAGCTCGTCGTTTATGTTTTCTTTGACAGTGTTGAGCTCGTTAACAGTATTGTTGAAATTTGTAGCAAGCAGTTCCCCCCGCTGAATCACCGTATCACGAAGCACCAAATCACTTGGACTGGCAGAAAGCTCCTGCCAGGCATCGAAAAATCTGTCAACGTCGGTGGCTATGTTTTCTTCAGTAATATTGAAAACCCGCTCAAGCTCATCAAGTGAGCGCGCTTGTCCATTATACAAACCAAAATCAACGACTTTATCGCGTAATTGATTGGTGACAAAAATGTCATGATCGCGTTTAACATTAGAAATCTTGACACCCTGACCAACGAAGAAATCGCCGAAATTGAGGGCAGGATAGGTGGTGAGTTCTGCACTTTGCCGGGAATATCCTTCAGTATTGACATTGGATATGTTGTTCCCGACTATTTCAATAGACTTCTGATTTACCTCAAGTGAGGTCTTGGCAGCATTGAGTGCCGAAAATAGTCCACCAGCCATTTTAAACCTTTCCTGAAAGCAATCTGCCGTTTACCTCGGCATTTACAGCGCTGGCATTGGCAGAATATGTTGATTGCGATGTTTTTTGGCCAAAGAATTCCATGGTTTCACGAATCCAGCCAAGTGTAGATTTAAACAGAAAAGCATTTCTTCTGTTTTCGTGACGAATTTCATCG
>JASJDT010000035.1 GCA_030065655.1 Desulfocapsaceae bacterium
TTTCAAGCCGCACCCTTTCCCCGGATATCTGCAGATACGCCGCTGGCATCCGGAAATGGGTATGATTGATGAAAAAGAGATGCAGTGAATGAACAAAGCTGATCGATACCTCGACCAACCGAGAAAGGCCTTTCTTGTAGCTTATATATTTCAAGAGTTCAGACGACCTGCTAGCCGAAGAGACTTGGTTAAGGCAATAATTGAAATATGCTTTTACCCAGAGGAGAAGTGGGATAGCGGGTCGTATCGGCTCGTACTCCAAGGGCACTTAGGCACTTATGTGGGGCACCCGAAGGGTGAAAAAATGTAATGCAAATGAAGAATATGAAATGGACAAGGTGTACCTGAAAAATGGTTGCTAATTTTTCTTTTATTCATTTTGAAATAATTCAACAATATTGCCAGTACCATTCATCATGAAATGTTCAGGTTACGGCTATGGCTTGGTTGAAATCACCGGAAACAGCTTGAGTCGAAGTGTCCCCGGCACAGAGCTAATATCAGCAATACGGGTTTGGATGGTAATTGTCTTATCACTTGCCTCGGCAATTATCGGTTTAATATCATGGAGGGCGATTGGAAATTCCCGGCCGTTGAGCAGCATTAGCAGGGCGGCTCCAATATCACCTTCCCGTAAAGCATCTTCGGCCTCCTTATTGCGCGGTCTGGGGCGTATATAGAGCGTTTGTTGTGAGACGCTGTAGCGTAGATCTGCATCACAGTCGAAATTTGCACTGGCAGAACCGAGTTGGAGGCGAATGGCCTGATCGGCAACTCTCGTCTTGACGATCAGGTCATTGCCTTGGAGCTTTATCTGGGCTGAAATGTGCTGATCAGTCAAGCGCAGGTCCGATACTTCTTCAATAGTGATTGTTCCTTCGGTATTTATTGTGGCCGCATCAAGGGTAAGAGGCAATATGTGGGTCAGACTATTTTGAATAACGGCTTCCGGAAGATTGACGGTAATATATTGATTGTCTGCTGCCGCTTGAGAGAAATGCTGGAAGATCAATAGTGTTGAGATGGTCAGGAGAAAACGGCGCACGTGTTTCATGGCTCCCCTTATTTGAGAACAAGGTGTTATTGTCCTCAGTTAATCATTTCTTTGCGTCTAAGCTAAGACGGCTGGTTGAATGAGTATAGTTGTTTGAATTTTTCCAGATTGGAGTATAATTGCTCCCTATTCATTTGCAACAAGAAGATTTCACTTACCCCCTTTCTTGGTTAAAAAAACACCGCGACAACTGGATTCTGATATATGAAGGAAGTTACACTCACGGTGGCGAACGACTGTCTGATTGAGAATATTCCCCTGGATTTTGAGCGTTATCTCAAGGAAAAACTCACCATTGACAACCCAAAGTATATCGCTGCCAAACGCTATGGCAGGTGGGTGGGGAAAAAGCTCAAGCCCCAGCTGAAATATTATGAGCAGGTACCGACAGGGTTGCGTTTTCCCCGAGGTTATTCCAATCAGGCGGTTTTGGGATGCCGTGAACAGCTGGACCTTTCGCCGCGTATCATTGATAAACGACGGCTCCTGGCAGAGGTGCCACTAAATTTCCATGGAGAACTGCGCAACTATCAACAGCGGGCCGTGGACGATGTTGCCAAGCGATCCTTCGGTGTACTGGAGGCAGGAACAGGCAGCGGCAAGACGGTTATGGCCCTGGCGCTCATCGCCCTGCGGCGTCAGCCGACCCTTATTGTCGTCCACACCAAAGAGCTACTCTATCAGTGGGTCGAGCGGATAGAGGAATTTCTGCATGTTGCACCTGGTCGTCTTGGTGATGGTCTCAATGAGCGGGCTGACATTACCGTGGCCATAGTGAATAGCGCCCGTAAAAAGGTTACAGAACTTGTGCCTAAGTTTGGGCAGCTGATCGTCGACGAGTGTCACCGCGTTCCGGCAACCTTGTTTACCGATGTGGTTTCCGCCTTTGACAGCCAATATCTGCTTGGTCTATCCGCCACCGCCTTTCGCAGTGATGATCAAATGACCCGCCTGATTTATTTTTATATGGGCGATCCTGTCCATAAGATTGACCAGGAAGAATTGACGGCCAGTGGTGCTATCGTCAAGCCGCAGGTGATCATCAATCCCACCGATTTTGACTATCGCTATCGGGGCGACTATCAGGCGCTCATAACTGCCTTGACCGCCCATGAAGGCCGCAACCGCCAGATAATTGATGATATCGCCGCGGTTACCGATGAGGGTGGGGAGGCAACCACCTTGGTCGTCTCCGACCGGGTCAGTCACTGTACTGTCTTCGAGCAATCCTTGCGACGTAGAGGATTGAAGGTCTCCCTGCTGACCGGCCAGACACCGGCCGACAAGAGAGCGGCAATTGTGGAGGATGTGCAACAGGGGAAACTTCAAATCCTGGTGGCCACCTTACAGTTAATCAGTGAAGGTTTCGACTGTCCGGGATTGAGCAATCTGTTTTTAACCACGCCGATTACCTTTGAGGGGAGGTTGCTACAGGTCATCGGCCGCATAATGCGCCCAGCCGCGGGAAAGCAGGCAAGAGTTTATGACTACCTCGATCATAATGTTTCTGCACTGCGCAAATCGGCAAATATTCGCCACAAAACCCTGCGCAAAGAATTCACCATGGCAATTTCACCCGGAAAATGAATGACAATAGTCCTGAAAAGTACAGAGAGATAATTGTCGCTGTACGGATTAGATTCCGAGATAGTGGCGCTGGATCTCTGGGCTGTTTATCAGTTCGCTGGTGAGACCGCTCCAGGCAATTTCGCCTTTTTCCATGATGTAGTGGCGGGCCGCTATATCCATCAACGCCTTGATATTTTTATCAACGATAAGGATGGCCAAGCCTTTGGTTTTGAGGATATTCAGACCCCGCCAGATTTCCTGGCGGACGAGAGGGGCAAGACCTTCCGTGGCTTCATCGAGGATGAGCAGCCGGGGGTTGGTCATTAAGGCCCTGCCAATGGCCAACATCTGTTGTTCACCACCGGAGATTTGGTTGCCGAAGTGAGTTAATCTGTCAGCCAAACGTGGAAAAATGGTAAAAATATCATCGAGACTGTAGGGTGAGGTTGATTGAGTATGATTGGCGGCTGTGACTAGAAGGTTTTCCCGGACGGTGAGGTTGGGAAAGATCTGCCTGCCCTCTGGAACAAGGCCAATACCCTTTCTGGCAATACCATAGCTGGGAAGAGCCTGGATTTCTTTACCGCTAAAGGTGATCCGGCCAAGACGGACAGGGACTAAACCCATAATTGAGCGGATGGTGGTGCTTTTACCCATTCCGTTTCTTCCCAGAAGAGTGACCACCTCAGCCTCGCCCACCTTCAGGGAAACATCGAAAAGCGCCTGGCTCTGCCCGTAATATGTCGCTATTTTTTCTACTTCTAGCATTATGCCTCTTCTCCAAGATAGGCGGTCTGCACCTTTGTATCCCGACGAACCTGCTCCGGTGTTGCAGTGATGATCGCTTCGCCATATACCATGACGGTTATCATGTCGGCCAGAGCGAAAACCACGTCCATATCATGCTCGACCAGCAGGATGGTGACGCTGCCCTTTAATGCATTAATTAATTTGGAGAGCTCGACAGTACCTCCTGGACCCATCCCTGCCATGGGCTCATCGAGAATGAGTAGTTCAGGCTCGGCGGCCAGTGCCATGCCGACCTCGAGTTGGCGTTTTTCGCCATGAGAGAGCGCGCCGGCGGGAATTTCTGCCCGAGCAGCTAAGTCAACACGAGCGAGCGCCTCCGGGAGCTTGTCTCGGATGCTGCTGCTGTGCAGACTCTTCTGCCAGAAGCGAAAATTGTGGCCGCTATGGGCAAAAAGGGCAAGAGCCATGTTTTCGGCAACACTGAGATTTTCAAAAATATGAGTAATTTGAAAAGATCTGGCAATACCAAGACGGGCCCGCTGGTAGTCTTTGAGTTGAGTAATGTTGTGTTCTTTGTAGACAATCCTGCCGCTGTCAGAGTCAATGTCACCGGTAAGCTGGTTGACCAGAGTGGTTTTGCCGGCACCATTGGGACCGATGATGGCATGGATATGCCCCTTCTGTACGGAGAAACTCAGGTCTTTGGTGGCCTGGAGAGCACCATAGCTTTTGTTAAGGTTGACTACTTCAAGAAGCCTCTCAGCCATTGTTGTTTTGTTCTCCGGTGAGCAGGCCGAAAAGCCCTCTTTTGGCGAAAATGACGACCAACACGAGAAATGGTCCCATAAAGACCATCCAGTGCTCGGTGTACATGGCCAGGGTCTCTTCCATAAGCAAAAAAACAGCAGCACCCAGAATGGGGCCGAACAGTGTTCCCAGACCACCGAGCAGTACCATGACCATGAGTTCACCCGAAAGGGTCCAATGCATCAAGCCAGGACTGATGTATTCCGTCTGGTTTGCCAGTAATCCGCCCGCAAGGCCCGCTCCAGCACCGGCAATCACAAAACAAACGAGTTTATACCTGTAGATGTTAATACCTAAGGCTTTAAGGCGTCGCTCATTATTACTACCTCCCCTGACTACCAGCCCAAAACGGGAGTCGACCGTTCTTTTTACGAGAAAAAGAAAACCAATGAGCAGAAAAAGACAGAAGTAATAAAAATGCAGATCATTGCTTAAATCGAGTCCTGGCAGTGAAGAGCGGGAGTAGAGGGAAAGTCCGTCATCACCGCCGTATTTTTCCAGGGATACGAAAAAATAATAAATCATCTGAGCAAACGCCAGGGTAATCATGATGAAGTGCATCCCCTTGGTACGCAGGCAAAGAGAGCCGATGACCAGAGCAAAAAAACCGGAAATGATGATAGCAAGCGGCAATACCAGAAGGGCATTTTCACTGCCGTGCATGATAAAAGGAATACTGATGATTGGTTCCATCTCCTGGGCATGGTAAAAAAAAATGCCAACCACGTAGGCACCTATGCCCACATAGGCGGCGTGGCCGAGGCTGATCATACCACCATACCCCAGCAGCAGATCGAGGCTTACGGCGGCAAGACCATAGATAATTATCCGGCTGAACAAGGAAATGAAATAGGTTTCCTCCAGCAGCACAGCTACCAACGGCAGCAGCAGCAAGAGAAGGGCTCCGCCGGCAATTACGGATATTTTTCTGTTCTTTTGATTCATTAGCTGTGAGCAGGGAAGAGTCCTTTGGGTTTCCAGACCAGAATGGCGGCCATGAGAATGTAGATAGCCATCGAGGCGAGTGAGGCTGCTGCCGCATCGGCTGTTGCCGACTGAAATATTAGACGAAACAGGGTTGGTAGGAAGGCACGGCCGAGGGTATCCACCAGGCCGACTAAAAGAGCACCGGCAACCGCCCCACGAATTGAACCAATGCCGCCAATGACAATGACAACGAATGTGAGGATAAGGATATTTTCTCCCATGCCCGCTTCCACGGCGAGAATTGGTCCGGCCATGACTCCGGCCAGACCCGCAAGCAGTGTGCCCAGGCCAAAAACCAATGTATAGAGAAGTTTAATGTTTACCCCAAGAGCGCTGATCATGTCGCGGTTGGAGGCTCCCGCCCGAATCTGCATGCCAAGTCGGGTGCGGGAAAATAAATACCAAAGAGCCAGGGCAACCAGAATTCCTACACCGATGACGGCAAGCCGATAGACTGGATAAATAAGTCCCGGGAGTAGTTCAAGGCTGTCGCTGAGCCAGGGAGGTACATCAAGAAAAAGCGGCTGGCGTCCCCAGATAATCCGAGTTAGCTCATTGAAGAACATGATCAGACCGAAAGTCGCCAGGACCTGGTCAAGGTGTTCACGCTTATAGAGTCTTCGCAAAACGATGAACTCAACCAACATACCGGTAAACGCGGCCGCCGGCAGGGCGGCAGCCAGGCCGAGCAGAAAGGAGCCGGTTCTGGCAGCTACGGTGGCACAGACATAGGCACCGATCATATAGAATGAGCCGTGCGCCAGATTAATCACCTGCATGATGCCAAAAACCAGGGTCAACCCGGCCGACATCAGAAACAGTGTAATTCCCAGCTGAAGACCATTGAGGAACTGTTCGATTACCAGAAGCATAACGGTGGGGGCCGACGATCGACCCCCTTGGTATAACCTAGCTACATTTTACATTCCGATGCATAGGCATCGACGTGATTGGCAAATACTTTCTTGACGGTGGAATTGGTATAGCCGTCTTCTGTCTTGATAACTTCACGAATATAGACATCCTGAACCGGATGCTGGTTGGTACCGAAACTGAAATTACCACGTACCGAAGCAAAGTCGGCCTTTCTGAGAGCAGCCTTGAACTTTTCCAGATCGTCGAGATTGCCAGCAACGGCCTGCAATGCGGAGCCGATCAGGCGGGCGGTGTCATAGCCCTGGCTGGCATAAAGAGTGGGTGTGCGGCCATAAGCCTCCTGGTACGCTTTCACGAATTGGACATTCGCGGGATTATCAAGGTCATGGGTCCATTGGGAACCGTTTTTTACCCCAAGGGCTGCCGGACCAACAGCTTTGAGAATGCGCTCGTCAAAGGAGAACGCCGGGCCATATACCGGGATCTCATCGGCCAGACCTGCCTGGGAATACTGCTTGAGAAAATTTATGCCCATACCACCTGGGAGGAAGAAGAAAACCGCCTCAGGTTGAGCTGCCCGCAGGGTGGCAATTTCTGCTGCATAGTCTGCCTGACCCAACTTGGTGTAGACCTCACCCTTGATCTCACCTTGATAATACCGCTTGAAGCCAGCCAGATGATCCTTGCCGGCGGGGTAATTCGGGGCAATCAGGTAGACGCTTTTATGGCCGGCCTCGGTGACATATTGACCGACAACTTCGTCGAGGTTGTCATTTTGGTAGGAAACGCTGAAATAATTAGGGTTACAGCCTTTGCCAGCCAACTTTGAGGGAGCGGCATTGGTGCTCAGATAGACCACATTATCCCGGACTACTTTCGGAACGACCGCCATGGCGACGTTGGAAAAGACAATGCCGGTGAGAATTTTCGCCTTGTCCCGCTTGATAAATCTCTCGGCGATCTGCTTGCCTTTGCCGGGTTTGCGGCCGTCATCTTCAACCATCAGCTCTACCGGAATGCCTCCGAGTTTGCCATCTTCCTGGGCGATGGCAAGTTTGAAACCGTCTCTAATATCCTCACCGAGATAGCCGGCTTTGGTTGATAGTGTAGTTATCATGCCGATCTTTATCGGTTCCGCAGCGCAGAGATGCGTGGCAATCATTAACAGGAAAACGGTGATCACGATCTTTTTCATACTCTCCTCCCATGGTTGGCTGCCTCGGATTTGTAGAGGCCTGTTCACGTTCTTGCAATAATACTCATGGATTACAGCTGGTTTGTGTTGAGGCGATGCTGCTTAGGGGGGTCTCATTGCCATGAGGGCATAATGAAATAATCCCAATTGCTTCGTCAACCGTAGTGAAATTGAAATTAGAGAAGAATGGCCGATAGGTGGCCAGCTAAGGACTCTTTTTTCACCCCAGAAAAGAAAGACTAGAAAAAGATGGTAAAAGTTGCAATATAAAATTGTTGCAGGAATTTTGCTGGACCTGGCCTTTTTTACCTGAATGTAATCATTTTATACCCAAGTGTTCTACCTCTGAAAAGCAGGGGGAATCAGTCGGCATGCCGGGTTGGTATGCCAAAGAAGGGGAGAGAAGAAATGGCGGTATTCTTCTCTCCTACAAATGTTAAAGGATGTTACTGGCCAGTTCGGCCAGAGCAGACCGTTCGCCTTTTTGCAGATCTATATGGGCGTAGATTGGCTGACCCTGCATCCTGTTGATGAGGTAGCTCAAGCCATTGGAGCGGCTGTTGAGATAGGGGTGGTCAATCTGATGAATATCCCCGGTAAAGACGATTTTTGTACCCTCACCCGCCCTGGTGATAATCGTTTTGACCTCGTGCGGGGTGAGATTCTGGGCCTCGTCAACGATCATATACATCCTTACCAGGCTACGTCCCCGCATGTAGGCAAGCGGCTCTATGCAGAGTTTGCCATCTTCCATCATCCTGTGCAACCGTTGGTGCATCTCGCTTTTTTCAGGAAACTGGCCGCGAATGAAAGCAAGGTTGTCATAGAGCGGCTGCATATAGGGATTCAGTTTAGACTGAATGTCTCCGGGAAGATAGCCGATGTCCTTGTTTGAAAGAGGTACGACAGGACGGGTCAGCATAATCTTGCGATAGCTCTGGCGTATCTCCAGTGCTGCCGCCAGAGCGAGCAGCGTTTTTCCAGTACCTGCTTTGCCGGAAATGGTCACCAGCGGCAGGGCAGAATCTAGCAGGGCGTGGGTGGCAAAGGTCTGTTCTGCATTGCGTGGAGTTACACCGTAGACAATGTTTTTGTCGACCCGGGTAATCTTCTCTCCGGCGCTGTCCAGCATTGCCAGAGCCGAGTTTTTGCCGTTGCGCAGAACCATGAACTCATTGGCATTAGCCTGGGACATATCGGGAAGATTTTCCACCGGAAAATGTGATTCTTCCGAGTAAATCATGTCTATAAGCTCCGAGGGTATGTCTTCTTCATACCGGCAGCCGGAATAGAGCCTGTTCGGGTCGGGAATGTGGTCGGTGGTGTAATCCTCAGCAAGCAGGCCGACGGAGCGAGCCTTCATGCGTAAATTGACGTCTTTGCTTACCAACACTACTTGGGTATCCGGATTTTCCCGTGAGACATAGTAGCCGATATTGAGTATCTGATGATCCTTTTTGGCAAAATCCAGAAAAATAGCTGTGAGATCTTTATGAATATCTCTTTCCAGGCGAATGAACAGTTTACCTTTCCCTGGTCCCAATTTCATGCCACCATTGAGCATTTGTTCTGAGCAGAGGCCATCGAGGGAACGGACAAATTCACGGGCATGATAGTTAATGGTCTGATTACCTTTTTTAAAACTGTCCAGTTCTTCAAGAACAGTGATGGGAAGAATGATGTTGTGTTCTTCAAAGTGGTTTATGCAGGAACTGTCATGGAGAATGACATTGGTATCAAGAATAAAAATTTTACGATTATGAACCATATCAATCCTGGGTGATGATGAAAAAGTTAGTGGTTAATTGTTGATGTGCCTATTTGATCGAGTAAATATCTGGCGGGAACCTCCTTGGGGTGGGTGTTAAAATATTTATAGAAATATAAACCTTAGCAACGCCTTGTCACATCCTTTCTTTCATATGAGCATAATCCTCCTTTCCAGGCATAAAAGAGATGGGTAAATTATTTTCATTATCCGAAATATACACTACATCTGAATCTTTTTCACTAGTGAGATGGGCATCTCTGTCAATCGTGTGGACACGCAGCATATTGGTGGTACCGGGTGTATGCAACGGCAGACCGGCAGTGATGACAATGGTATCTCCTTTGACCAATAAACCATGAAGGAGAGCGGCGGCTAGGCCATTCTTAATCTGCTTCTCCATGCTTGAACCCGACTTACAGAACAGCGGGGTAACCCCTCTGATAAGTTGTAACTTCCTGAGACTTTTCTTGACTGAACTGGCAGCAATTACCGGTGAGGCAGGCCGATACATGGCGACCTTCCGAGATGTTGATCCGGATGAGGTTACGGTAACGATGGCTGCCGCATGCAGGTCAGCAGCGGTGGCGCAGGAAGCGTAAGCGATGGCATCGGCAACAATAGCCCGGTTGCGGCGCAGACCGGCAGAGAGAAACGACTGATAATCTAGAGCAGCTTCTGATATTTCCGTACACCTGGCGATAAATTTTACCGCATCGACGGGATATTTGCCCATCGCGGTTTCGCCGGAGAGCATCACCGCATCCGTGCCATCCATCACTGCATTGGTTACATCCGAGGCTTCCGCTCGAGTTGGAGATGGGTTGGATATCATTGATTCCAACATCTGGGTAGCAGTGATGGCAGGTTTACCAGTAAGATTGGCGGCACAGATGATTTTTTTCTGGATGATCGGCACTTCTTCAGCCGGTACTTCAACACCGAGATCGCCTCTGGCGATCATGACGCCGTCCGAGACCTGAAGAATCTCATCGATGTTAGCCACACCCTGGCGGTTTTCGATCTTGGCGATGATATCCTGGGTTCCGCCGTGCTGCTCGAGTATCTGTCTGATTGCCAGGACGTCTTCGGCTTTGCGGATAAATGATGCGGCAATGAAATCCACCCCCTGTTCTATGCCAAAAAGAATATCATCTTTGTCCTCAATCGATACTGGCGGAAGTCCAATGTCTACACCAGGCAGTGAAACCCGTTTTCTGCTGGTCAACAATCCGCCGACGAGTATACGGACATTCACCACAACATCCTGAACTGATTCCACGCATAGCACCATTTTACCGTCATCAAGAAGGATGCGATCTCCGGCTTTCACTTCTTTCGCTATCCCTGGGTGGTTGACGTTGAGATGCTGGGCGGTTGATTCCTTGGCACCGCCACTAAGCTGAATTGTACGCCCCTCAATCAGCATTATTGGCTCGGCAACCTGACCTATGCGTATTTCAGGTCCTCTGGTGTCAAGGAGAATTGCCGTATGGCTTTTTAGTTTTTTGCGAACCGTTTTGATGTTTTTTATAAGTTCACTGTGACTTGGCCGGTCACCATGGGAAAGATTAATGCGGGCGACATCCATGCCAGCCCTGGTGAGTGCCGCTATCTCTTCTGCAGAACTTGAGCTTGGACCAAGAGTTACGGTGATTTTTGTTTTTTTCAATATTTTCATAGCGTATCATGATGCCTCAAGATAAGTGTCATTTCCTGCGACTAAGGGCAGGGCGCAGGCTAACAAAGAGTAATTCGTTTCTTGATATTAAGAGGGTGAGTGTAAGTCACTATTATATTCCAATTAGGATTGTGTTATGAGTTGAGTCCTGCCAAGATACTACTGTGTAGTAGTAATCGGTCATTGCTGTTTTTGGAAATGATCTGTAAATAGATAGTTCTCTCTGGTAAGCTAAGTTAAAGTGCAGATCTTTTGAAACCAATGAGGAGAATAGCAATTTTAATGCAGAAAAATAAAGAGATGGCCGGCAAGCGTATATTCATAGAGCAGGTGCGTTTGCTCTACGGCAATGCCACGCTTCCCCTTTTGGCCGCTTTATTGATAGGCACCTTTCTCCTATTGGTTGTAAAAGACGCCAACGACGACAACCTCCTGTTTGTCTGGTATTATATCTTCGTGATCATATCCCTTGCCAGGATTGCCCTGGTCTTTGCCTACAACAAAAACATACCGGCAAGTTGGAGCAAGGCCAAATGGCATGGTTGGTTTGTGGCCGGTACTTACTGTGCCGGTGCACTCTGGGGAGCCACATTCTTCCTGCTCTTCCCCGAAGAAAGTCAAGGGCACCAAACCGTCCACTTTCTCATCATCGTTGGTGTTGCCGCTGGCGGTATTGTTTTTCTCTGTCCAAGTTTACCGGCTGTGTGCGGATTTCTAACGTTGATCCTCATACCGATGGCTGTAAAAATTCTGTTTATGGACATTTATCTGGCACCCGTCATCACCGCCCTAACTCTTGTTTTTCTTATGGTGAGTCTGGTTGGTTCAATCAAAATCAATAAAACAATTTCCGAATCCATCCAGTTGCGTCTTCAGGCGGTGGAGAGGGAAAATGTTCTGAAAGAGAGTGAAGAAAGGTATCGTCACATTTTCACCACGGCGCCTCTTGGAATATTCCAATATGATCGTGACAGTGTCATAGTTGATTGTAATGCGGCATTCGTCGACATCCTTGGCTCAACCAAGGAAAAACTTATCGGCATGAATATGCTGACAACCTTGAAGAATCAGGGAGTTCTCCAAAAAATCAAGGAATCTCTTCTTAGCGGTGGCAGCTATTATGAAGGGGAGTATGAATCGGTGACCGGCGGCAAGAAGGCACCGGTGCGCGCATTCTTTACTGCAATTCGCGACGTAAATAACAATATTTCCGGCGGAGTAGGAATTGTCGAAGATTTTACCGAAAAGAGACTCTCGGAACAGCAGATTCAATATCATATGACCTATGATTCTCTGACGGGCTTACCCAACCGTCGACTCCTGAACCATCAGCTACAAAATGAAATCCACCGAGCTCGCCGACACGGCTACTATGGCGCCCTGCTGTTCATTGATATGGATAACTTTAAGAATATCAATGATTCGCTTGGTCACTCGGTGGGAGATGAAATGCTCAAGAAGGTAGCAAAACGTCTCAGCCAAAGCATAAGACATGAGGATACTGCCGCCCGAATGGGAGGCGATGAATTTGTGGTGATTCTCACTGAGATAGACTCCGATATAGAAAGGACAGCCCGTCATGTAAGTGAAGTGGCCGAGGCTATCCAGTATTGTCTCTCCGTACCATGTTCAATCGAAGGCTATGAATTGCAACTGACGCCAAGCATCGGTATCTCCTTGTTCCCCAAAGAAGAGATGGGAGCCGATGATATCCTCAAGCAGGCTGATACGGCAATGTACAGGGCCAAAGAGAAGGGCCGGAATGAAATTCAATTCTTCCTGCCCAGCATGCAGAAGACCGCTGACGAACGTCTGCTAATGCATACGGAGTTGAGGCAGGCTCTGGATAAGGACGGCTTCGTCCTCTATTTTCAGCCCCAGTTCAATGACAAGAAAGAGATGATCGGGGCAGAAGCGCTTATCCGTTGGCAACATCCAAGCAGAGGGTTGGTACCTCCCGGCTATTTCCTTGAAGTTGCTGAAGAAACCGGGATTATGGCTGATATCGGTTACTGGGTGCTTAGCTCAGCCTGTCAAAGCATTCGTCAGTGGGCGGATAACGGCTGGCTGAAGGAGGGCCAGGTTATATCGGTGAACGTAAGCGGCAAAGAACTAAACGATGTCGATTTTATCACTAAAGTGAAGCAGATTTTTGAGGACACCGGCATCAATCCCGCTTTTCTGGGAATTGAAATCACTGAGGGCAGCCTTATCAATACAGGCAAGGAAATTGTCGATAAAATAAGATTATTACGTGACCTGGGAGTCAAGTTTTCCATCGATGATTTTGGTACCGGCTATTCATCCTTGAGCTATTTACGAAGCTTGCCACTGCATACCCTCAAAATAGACCGCTCTTTTGTCAATGACATCGGCAATCGTCTGGAAGGCGTGGTTTTGGTCGATACCATTATTATGATGGCCCAAAATCTCGGTCTGCGGGTAATTGCCGAGGGCGTTGAAAACAAAGAAGAGTATGAATATCTCGGTAAAAAAGGGTGCCGTGAGTATCAAGGCTATTACTTCAGCAGACCGCTCACTCCGGAAAAGTTTACTGAAATGCTCATCGAGAATGGTGGCAAAAACTATGATTTGTCCGATTTGAATTCTCTGAGCGAAAGAAAAGGTTGAACGCGAGGATGAAGCTGATTCAGATTTTCTCCTCGTTCATACTGCTGCTCAGTTGTCTACGTCTCAGTTGTCTACGTTTTTGGCCATAATAACTTCGGCAATTTGTTTAAGAGCAAGTATATAGGCTGCCGTTCGCAACGATTCCACTTTGTACTCTTCCTTGCAGTTCACCACATCTGCAGTTGCTTTCTCTATTTTTTGGCGCAGTCTCTCAAAGACATGTTCCTTCTCCCAATAGTCGCCGGCACGGTTTTGTACCCACTCAAAATAGGAAACGATTACCCCGCCGCTATTGGCCAGTACATCAGGAATTACGACCACACCTTTGTCCTGGAGAATAGTCTCGGCTTCTTCAGTGACCGGTGTGTTGGCAAGTTCAAGAATGACGGAGGCTTTTATTTGATCAGCATTGTCTCCATGTATCTGATCGGCCAGGGCAGCAGGTGCTAAAATATCACAGTCGGCGGTGAGAACATCATCCGGATCAAGAATATCGACTTTATCCTTCTCATAATCGGAAAAACGTTTCCGTTCATCTTTGAAGCGGATCAGGTCCTCTACATCCAGGCCATCACTGTTATAGAGGCAGGCAGAAGAATCACTGACTGCCACGATATGGTGTCCGTCTTCGGCGAGGTAGCGGGCACAAAAGGAGGCAACGTTACCAAAACCCTGGAAGCCTATTTTCAGGGTTTTATCTTCGCAGAGACCTGATTCAATCATTTTTTTAAGCACGTAGTAGCCACCCAAACCGGTTGCTTCTGTACGTCCTTGCGAGCCATTCATCGACAGTGGTTTACCGGTGAGGGCGGCACGATATTTTTTGCCATGAATGCGATCAAACTCATCAGCCATCCAGGCCAGGACTGCGCCACCGGTATACATGTCTGGAGCAGGTATATCCTGGTCCGGTCCGATCATGGAAGCAAAGGCCTTGATGTATGCTCTGGCCAGACGTTCGAGTTCATGCTCGGAAAGTTCTTTGACATTCACACTGACTCCGCCCTTGGCACCCCCAAAAGGAAGCCCTGTTACGGCACATTTAATTGTCATCAAAAAAGCCAGATGCATCACCTCGTCCATGCAGACGGAACGATGGAAACGGATGCCCCCCTTGGTGGGGCCTCTGCTGCTGTCGTACTGACAGCGCCAGGCTTTGAAATTAGCAAATGAACGGTCATCGCGGCGAATAATCAGATTTACCGCCAGCGTTTTTTCCGGATAGTTCAAGCTGTTGAATATATCCTCAGGAATATCAAGATGTTCGACAGCCTGGTTGAGTCGATGGTGGATGGTGTCGAAAATGGAACTCATGCTTTCTCCTCCAATGTCAGCTGAATGGGAATGAGATCGAATTCGTTTGGTAATTAATGAGTGTTTCTAAATCACTGATCTCATAACAAGGTGTAGAACATGAAAATGCAGATGAACATTACCTGCCTATTATTCTTATCACTCATAAGATCTTTGGCGAGCAAATAATATTCCTGAACCGGCTGAACAAATAGCCCTGGCTTTACAACGGTGCCAATTTATTCGTCTTGCCAATATTTTCAAGAAAGAGTAATGTCCGCTGTTTCTTGGCATTATTTTTCATCTGGTAAGCAAACATGCATCTGCTTCATGCGGGTGCATTCTTTATTTTCTGTCATACTTTTTTACGTGACAGTAAAGTTAACACATACCCTGATTCGAGGTTTGGGAAGAAGCAATGGAACAGCAGAAAATTCGCAATGCGGCAATCATTGCCCACGTTGATCATGGTAAGACAACACTGGTCGATCAACTTTTTAAGAACTCCGGAATGTTCCGGGAAAACCAGGACGTAGCTGAACGGCTCATGGATTCCATGG
>JASJDT010000233.1 GCA_030065655.1 Desulfocapsaceae bacterium
ATCAGATGGGACAATGCCTTGCACCCTGCTCCGGTTTGGCGAACCACGACGAATATATGGACAATGTCGCCAAGGTACTCATGGTCCTCGAAGGTCGAAGTAAAGATCTGATAGCTTCACTAAAAAAACAGATGGAAGAGCACGCAGCAGGACTCAACTTTGAAAAAGCTGCCAGAAAACGTGACCAGATCAAGGCACTCTCGAAAACCCTAGAAAAACAGGTTGTAGCCTCACGGTACATTAGAGATCAGGATATTTTCGGTTTTGCCAGAAAAGATACCTCTGTAGCCGTCGCCGCACTGACCCTCCGAGACGGACTGATCAGCGGTAGCAGAAACTACTTCCTGGCCGACCCTTATGGCGAAGACGCTTCCATTCTTGCCCAGATCCTCAATCAATATTACTTCCATGGCGATAATGTTCCGAAGGAAGTAATTCTTCCTTTTGACGTTAACGATTCTCCTCTCCTCGAGGAGCGTCTTGCAGATCTCAGGCAGGCCAAAGTCAAAATTATTATCCCCAAGCAGGGCGAAAGAGCAGACTTACTCCGCATGGCCTTGAGAAATGCTGAACAAGTATTTGAAGACAAGGAAAAAAAAGAGCAGACCTGGGCAGGCCTTGCCGCAGCTTGTGTAAAAAAACTCAAGCTTACCGATAAACCTGCTGTCATCGAATGTCTTGATATATCCAATATACAAGGGAAAATCGCTGTCGGTTCTCTGGTCTGTTTTGACAGTGGAGAACCAGCAACACAGCGCTATCGCCACTATAAGATCCGAACACTCGACACTCCAGATGACTATGCCATGATGGCGGAAGTACTGCGCCGAAGATTTACCAGCGGCCTAGAAAAAGATGACCTTCCCGATCTGTTCATGGTCGATGGCGGCAAAGGTCAGTTAGCCATGGCCTTGAGGATAGCCGGAGAGTTTGGTATCCAGGATTCCCTCGACTGGCTGGGCATTGCCAAGGAAAGAGCGGAAGAAGGTGAAAAACTATATAAACCCAAGCGCAAAAATCCGATAATTCTGCTGCCCCATGATCCGGTATTGCTTTATATGATGCGCATCCGAGACGAAGCGCATCGCTTCGGAATAACCTTTCACCGCAAACTCCGTAATAAGACAACTCTTGCCTCCGAGCTTGATAATATAGAAGGGATAGGGCCTACCAGAAAGAAAAGGCTGCTCAGATCACTGGGCAGTTTGAAAAATATTAAAAATGCTACCGTAGAACAGCTCAGCTCAGTTACGGGGATAGGCCCAGAAATCGGAACTGAGATTTATAGACATTTTCACCAGGAAGAGTAAGACAGCAAGTCCTCCTGGTGATTATCGGCTCTGTTACTCTACTCTTTTGCCATAAAGGGATAGGAAAAATCCGTAGGGGTTACGAAGGTTTCTTTTACGGTTCGGGGCGACACCCATCGTAATAAATTGGTATAAAATCCTGCTTTGTCATTAGTTCCCGAAGCTCTGCCGCCGCCAAAAGGTTGCTGACCAACAACTGCACCGGTCGGTTTGTCATTGATATAAAAATTGCCAGCACTATGCTCAAGCTTAGCCAACGCCAGGCTGACGGCAGAGCGGTCAGCAGCTAAAATTGCACCTGTAAGGGCGTATTTTGAAGACGTATCACAGAGCTCAAGTGTCTCTTCATACTGATCATCTTCATAAACATAAATCGTGAGCACTGGGCCGAAAATTTCTTCAACCATGGTTTTGAAACTCGGGCTTTGGGTGACAATAACAGTCGGCTCGATGAAATATCCCACAGAATCATTATAGCCGCCCCCTGCAATCACCTCAGCATCTTCATGTTTTTTGGCATAGTCGATATATTCGGCAATGGAGTGAAAGGCAGCTTTATCGATTACAGCATTGAAAAAATTACTGAAATCAGTGGGGGGTCCCATGGAGATTCGGCCAAGCTCTTTTTCCAAGCCTTCTCTGATTGCAGGCCACAAACTGGCAGGAATATAAGCCCGGCTTGCTGCTGAACATTTCTGTCCTTGATACTCAAAGGCTCCCCTTACCAAAGTGGTCACAACTTGTGCAACATCCGCACTGCTGTGTACGAAAACAAAGTCCTTCCCGCCTGTTTCTCCAACTATACGAGGGTAGGAGACATATTTTTCAATATTTTCACCGATGGTTTTCCACATCCGCTGAAATACCTTGGTGGACCCGGTAAAATGTATACCGGCCAAATGTCGATCAGCCAGACATATTTTGCCAACATCGCTTCCCGATCCAGGTACAAAGTTTATAACTCCCGGCGGCAGTCCGGCTTCTTCTAAAATTTTCATCAGCAGGTATGGTGTATAGACACAAGAGGATGCCGGTTTCCAGATTACGGTATTTCCCATTATTGCCGGCGAAGTCGGTAAATTACCGGCAATGGCAGTGAAGTTAAATGGGGTGACGGCAAAAACAAAACCTTCAAGCGGTCTGTGTTGGACATAATTCCAAGTGCCTGGCGCCGAACTCGGTTGTTGGGCGTAAATTTGTTGGGCGTAGTACACATTAAATCGTAAAAAATCAATAAGCTCACAGGCAGCGTCTATTTCAGCCTGGTAGGCGCTCTTGGAGGTGGACAACATCGAGCCAGCGTTAATTAGATAACGATATTTCTGCGAAAGTAGCTCAGCAGCTTTTAAGAAGATGGCGCATCGTTCCTCCCAACGCAGGGCCTGCCATTGCTTTTGGGTTGCCACTGCAGTCTCGATCGCCTGTTGCACCTCGGTATCCCCAGCTTTGTGATAGGTAGCCAGGATGTGCTTGTGGTCATGCGGCATGACGACCTCTCCCAGATTCCCGGTTTTTATCTCCCTGCCGCCTATGATCAGTGGTATCTCAAGACGTTTGGATGCGGCAGCCTCCAAAGCATTTTCCAGCTGCTTACGCTCCCTGCTTCCTGGTTCATAATCATACACCGACTCATTTCTTGGTTCAGGTGTTTGCGCTATACTGTTATTGAGTAAATTCATGATTCTACCTTTGAAATTGTGTTTCTATATCTATCCTGGAACTTATAATATTCTCAATGGAGAATTAACCTGTAGTGGTAGATAAGCAATTGCTTATAGCAACCAAAGTCAAAGATTACATCTGTTCCAGAGGAACTGCCTTTTCTTATTAACTCACTTAATTAGACAGTAATACTTTTTAGTAAGATCTCAAAATTATGAAATCTCTACTTCCTTTCAATTGCCTGTTGGTTGATCACGGAAATCAGCGGCTTAAGGAACGGAGAATAAGAAAAAAGATTCGGGGCGGAAGCAACCCGCCCCGCTAAGGTAAAGAAGTTTTATCCACCTGAGATGGCGGGAAATACATCGATAATGTCGTCATCATTTATCGGTGTATCAAGGGTTATTGCTTGGCCGCTGCGAACAGCTATGACACCTCCAAGCTCAATCCCGGCGCGGCTAGCCGCCTTATCAAGTATCGTTGCCAGTGGTTGTGGCTCATTCAACTCAACGTTCACCTCACCGGCCTCGGTAAGTCGAAAGTTGACTGTTACCATTTCATTGCCTGCAGCGTTTCTTCATCGGTTATGTCGACAACTTCTCCCGTCTCAGGCTGGCGTTCATCATAGAATGTTTCGGTAAACCTGTGCGCCGAGGCCGGTATGCCGGCATCACTATTGAATTGATGTTCGAGTTTTAGAGTTTCTATGACCATGTTGTCAAACTCTTCTTCGCTCAGAACCGCACCGTAGCGAGCTTCGATTAGATCAAGCAGCGGGCCCATATCATCCCGCACGGAATAGCGTACAAAGTTACACATGCCCATGGCATCCATTCGGGAGCCAATCACCTGGAATTTTTTAGATAGATCTACCTTTCCTTCCTTGCTGGTGGGCACCTCTTCGTCACGCAGGGTGAATCCAAAGGTGTGGTCCGCACCCATTGGCGAGGAAAGATAAGTGACAGCCATTCCCTTCGACCCTCTTGGCTCATAGGCAGGAACACCCTGACCAAGTACATGCGGTGCATGAAGCACACCAAGAACCTGCGCTGCAATCTTGCACCCCGAGGCAAGAATCCTGCCAAGAGGAGTCAGGTTGCGTATCTCCTCCATCATTTGAATGGCGGCATCATTGTCGCCAAATTCTGCCAAACCTGCTTCCATGGCCACCCCGATGGCAGCGCCACAATCGAGGGTATCCACTCCAGCGTCATTGGCAATCCTGTTCATAGTGGCAATGGTGTCCAAATTCTTGAGGCAGAGATTGGAACCCATCAGTGCCATGGTCTCATATTCAACTGGTGAGCAGAGGAGCTTACCGTCCTTGTCCGGATATACATTCGAACACTGAATGGCACACGGGTGCATGCAGGCATGCTGGGTAAGGCCCTCGCCACCACGCTCTTTGATGGTATCATACATTGTCTGAGCGTTGATTTTCTCTGCTCCTTCCATCACCCCATGGGTGAAATTTCGGGTGGGCAGTACTTTCAAGGCCTGGCAAATGTCGACCATTGCCGCGGTACCATACTTGGTAAACTTGGAGGAAACTGGATTTTCCTTGAGCATCTTTACTATTTTTCTGGACCCGGCCTTGAATTTATCCTGATCTTGTATCTCTGGTTTTACCTCACCGTCATCTTTGAGTACCAGGGCGATGACCCGTTTAGAGGCCATTACCGCGCCAAGGCCGCCTCTACCGGCATAACGGGAACAGACGCCATGGGGATCAGAGCAGGCAATTCCTGCAGAATAAAGAAGACTCTCACCAGCCGGACCGATGGTAATACAGCCCGCTTTTTTACCAAACTTCTCACTCAGCAACTCTGATTTTTCATATACCCCTTTGCCCGCAAGAAATTCACCACTAATACGTTCCACACCCTCCTTGCCAATGACGAATATCTGCCATTCGGCATCCCTGGCCGGTGCTCCTTCCAAACTAATTGCCCGCAAGCCCAGCTGAGACATGCGGGTACCGACGACGCCACCGGCATTGCTCTCTTTTATACCTCCGGTCAAGGGGCTCTTCCCACCAATGCTGATTCGGTCGGAACTAGAGACGGTGGTTCCACTCAGAGCACCGTTACAAAAATAGAGACTATTCTTTTTGCCCAGTGGTTCGCAATCTGCCGGTACTTCTCTGCTGACCAAACGAGACGACAAGGTCCTGCCCCCAAGAAGATACTCGGTGGATGAGTGACTTTCACGTATGCTGTCACCGTTGGCAGTATTGATTCTTAATATGGAAAACATCTATCTCCTCCCTTTTCATTATCACACATTGCAGTGCGGTATTCTCTCCCTAAACCACCCAAATCAGTCGCGCTTACGCTTTGTGCCTCAGCCGATTAACCTTTGAAGAACAAAGCTTTGAGAATGACATTGGCCATCTGTGGATTTTCCTTCACCCTCCTGGTGCAGTAGCCAAACCATTGCTTGCCAAAAGGCACATACACCCGCATCCGATGACCATTATCGAGAATTGATTTACGTAATGCTGGAGTTACACCATAGAGCATCTGGAATTCGTAGCTGTCCTTCGGAGCACTATATTTCTCTATAAGTTTATACGAGCCTTCGATAATCGGCTTGTCATGGGTTGCGATGGCTGGATACATCTTCTCTTTGAACATCAACTCGATATCATCGAGAAAATGCTCATTGATCTCCTCATATTTTTTATATGCTATGGACGCCGGTTCAACATATATCCCTTTGCAGAGCCTCAGATTCAACGGTGTTTCTGAGTTATGTACATCTTTGAGATCTTTGATGTCCTGATGGGTTCTTTTAAGGTAGGATTGAAATACCAAGCCAACATTCTTGGGGAACTCTTCCTTGAGTTTCCTGAACAGCTCAATCTCCTTATCCGTACACGGGGAGTCCTCCATGTCAATGCGAACAAAATTATCGAAGGATGCCGCTTTGGCAACCACCTCTCGAATGAGCGTATAGGCAACATCTTTATCAATTAATAGACCGAAAAAGGTTGGTTTGAGACTGTAATTACCTTTCACGCCAGCTTTTTCGGCGGCCTCAATCACTTCAAGATATTCTTCCTTGTTCGCCTCAGCTTCATCAAGATTTTTAATAAACTCACCCAATACATCAATGGTGGTCATTATCCCTTCGCTGTTGAGCTTTTTGGCTGCCTCGATGGCATCTTCGATGGTCTCTCCGGCTATATAGTCCTTGGAAAACTGCCAAACCAGGGATTTAGGCATATACGGTAGAAGATTGGCTATGATCTTACTTAACATTTGACCTCTTTTACGAAAAAAATATTAAATTATTTCCAACCTGTATCAGGCGAGAACTGATAAGCTTAAGGAAGAGTTCCCGCCTGCTCAGACCGACTTTGTTGTTACACCATCTCTTGCACCTTGTCAAACTTGTCAAGCGTCTCCACCGATGGCTGGGCGGTGACCTTGCTTACTATGATAATTGCTATAAATGCCAAAATAAATCCAGGCAGAAGTTCATAAAAATATTCCCCTTCTATGGAGACAAAGTTCTTTACTACGAAAATGGTTACTGCCCCAACAACCATTCCTGCAAGAGCTCCCATTTTAGTTGTCCCCCGCCAGCAGAGAGAAAGAATCATCAACGGGCCGAATGCAGCTCCGAAACCACCCCAGGCGTAACCAACCATGTTTAAAATCGTACCGGTATCATTTGACGCTATTATATAGGCAACAAGAGCAAATCCCACAACCCCGAATCGGCTTATCCAGGCTTTGCTCTGTTCATCAAATTTGGCAAAGAAAGGCAGATCCTCGGTCAAAGAGGAGGTAAGGACGAGTAATTGAGAGTCCGCCGTTGACATAACTGCAGCCAGAACCGCAGCAAGTACAAAACCACCAAAAAGTGGATGGAAGAGTGCTGTGGTGAGTGCCAAAAAAACCCTCTCACTATTGCCATCAGCACCGCCAACCCCGCTCAAAGGAGAGACATCATTGTAGCCGATGCCAATTAAACCTATCATTGTCGAAAAAATAAGGCAGATAGTCATCCAGCTAATACCGATC
>JASJDT010000234.1 GCA_030065655.1 Desulfocapsaceae bacterium
GCAAGGTTTTTGCTGAGGACAGTACATCATTTAGAAACAAGAGAATTGATGCCGACGGCGACGGACTAATCAGTCGATCCGAAGCCAATGATATACGGAGAAGAATCTTTGCCAACATAGACTTTGACGGGAATGGTGTAATCACTCCAAATGAGATCACTGCAAGACAAGATCAAATATCCATGAGTGCAGAGCTTCGTCAGACCCGTCTTGCTCTTGCAGCATCGCGTATGGATACCGATGGCGATGGGGCGATAACCCCGGATGAGATGGAAAACGGTCCAGATCTTTTTAGGCTATTAGACCGAAATGATGATGATTCGATTTCACCTCAAGAGATGTCAATTTTTCAAGAAGTTATTGGCTTGAAACTAAATTGAATTATGTAATAAAGCAAATTCAATCACGAGAGGAAAATGAAATGAAGAAAGGAAAACAAAAGATCATAGTTGCATTTGTATTTATAACAATGCTAACCACAGTAAATGCAGCATACGCTGAAAGCTGGTCGCGTAGCGGTCCTAAAGGGAGCGTATCTAGAAGCATTGATGATGGCACAGCCAGTGTCTCTCGTAGTGGCGAGAATGGTGGAACAATCTCACGAACTACGCAATGTAAGGATGGGAGTTGGGGGTGCACCTCTTCGTTTGAGGCTACGACTCAAGACGGAAATTCCTATAGTGGTACTCGTGAGACATATAGAGGTCCCCAGCGCGGAAGGTCGGTGACAACGATTACCGGACCCGAAGGCAACACCCTGGTCAGGCCAAACAGATGGCGTCGTTAGATCTATTCGAATGACATACAGACAAATTATGCCTACTCCGTCAATTGAATTAGATGATGAAGAGGTTATGGGCCTGATCGCCGATGGCGATCAGGCGGCTTTATCACGCTTAATAGATCGTTATGGCCATGGTTTGACTGTATTTACCACTCGTTTCCTGCAAAACGCGGCAGATGCAGATGATGTGGTACAGGAAGTATTTTTGCAGGCTTGGGACAAAGCTCATAAATACAATCGGAAAAGAGGTCGTCTATCAACATGGCTTTATCGAATAGCTGTAAATAAGTGTATTGATCATCAACGACGGCAAAGGTTCCGATCCTGGGTTGGGCTTGACGATAAACAAAGTACAATTGCTGACAATAGGCCCTCACCTTTTCGTAAAATTGAAGCTAATCAGGAGGTTAGAGTCGTTCAGCAGGCTATAGCAAAGCTGCCGCAAAGACAGCGTATGGCGCTGTTGATGTCGGTCATAGATGATCTCAGCTCTACCGATATCGCTGTTGTTATGGGAGCTAACGCGAACACGGTCAACCAATTGATCAGCAGAGCGAGAAAAAGTATCCGAATGTATATCTCGAAGATGGATAAAACGAAGGAGCGAAATGATGAACCATAATCATGATAAAGAAGACGATAAATTGGATAAGCTTCTGCATCAGGCCATAGAATTTGAGACAGACGAAAGAAGGCTATTTAATAGTGTTCATTCCAGAATTACTGAACAGACCAAAACAAAAAGGTTTTCGTATCTTTTTGCTGATTTAGATTTCAAGTTAAAGTTTGCAGGATGCAGTGCAGCTATTGTAGGTGCATTTTTTATTGGATTCCTTTTACCCCTTCCATTTACAGACCTTGAGGTTCGAATGGCAACCGGGATTGCATTTGGTAATGATCTTACAGTCAGCATGTTAGCGGGTATTGATCCATTTGGATATTAAGCGGGGGTATGGCATGAAACGCAGCCGGATGAAAAGTAACATTCTTCTCTTATGTTTGTTTGCATCGGTATTGCTTAACGCTGTATTTATTGGCGTCGGCTATAAGTTTTATCAAATCAGACAAGCAATTGGAACACCCATCACTGCCGGGGTATCAAGTTCCATGCGTGCTGAATTCATTGAACAACTGAAGTCAGACAGAGTGGAAATACAGTCTGCTCGCAATGCCCTTATTAAGGCAAGACAGCAGGTAAATTCAGAGATAAACGCTGATGAGATTGACAAGGACAGGCTTAAAGAGGCATTCCGTGAGGTGAGACTAGCTACAACAAACCTTCAAAAAGTATTGCAAGAGGCGTTGCTGGTGATTTTGGTCAATGAACAATAACGACTTAATATTTCAACCATTCTATAAAGGTCATGTGAAAAAAAGAAGAAAAAGAGGGAAGTATTACACTTCCAATCTTACGGATACCATAAGCTTTACTATCCGCCGTATAGCCAGCTCCTAATGTTCAGGAATTTTCATTGAGAGTAGATGGCTATTTTTTCATTCTATTTATGATAATTCCAAACATTCTCAGAGTTCGAAACGTAGCAGAACAATTGTTACTTAAAGACCATCGTCCGCTCAATATTCTAAGTTTCTTTACTTTTCTTTACATTTCTTTACCTAATTCTTCTGTTTCTTAACATAGTGATTCCGGCTGTCTCCCGATACGAATAAAAGAAGATAGCCCGGGCTCTATTACGTCATCATTGTTTCATCCAGCCCGGAGTAGGATGGACAAAAAAATCTGGAGGATAACAGTCATGAATATCAGCAGCATGATCAATCCTATGTTTAATTCGATGCAATTCGAGCGTGGGAGGATGGATCCAGCAGCCAAATTCAAAGCTCTGGACACTGACAACAACGGAGGGTTGTCAAAAGCAGAAATGGACGTCATGGTGAATAAAGTAGGAAACATCACCGGTCAGGCAATAAATACAGAAGAGGCCATGAAGACCTATGATGCCAACAGCGATGGTTTACTCGGCGAGGAAGAGATGGGGAAACTGATGATGGACTTGCAGGAAAAGATGGGCCCACCCGGTGGAATGATGGGTGGAATGAGCAGCCAACGTGTCTCTCAAGCCTATATGAACGCTGCAGGTGACGATCAAATGGCTACCCTCTTGGAGTTGCTGGATGAACATGTGGGCAGCACGGAAGTTGATGATTCCAGTTTAGATATTTTGCTCAAAGAATAAGAAGCGAAAAAAGTTGTCTGCTAAAAACCTGGCCTGAAAAGGATAGAAGTGTCTTTTTCAGGTTAGGCTTGACCTGGAATTCGCCGCCAAAAAACCATGTATCTGCGATTGCTTTTAAAGACAGGGTCACTTTATTTTTTCGTAATTTTTATTAAACTCATCGAGTAAGGCATTGATACATTAAGATTTATTATCCACACTGTAATACCTGTTGTAGTAATATTGGGAAACTCGACCTTCACCGTAGAATCGACGTTCAACCAAATACCTGGAAAAAAGCGAAATCACCAGCAAGGCATTACCGGAGAAGCCCTTTTTTGTCCATCCTCGTGCCGATACCTTCACTCCGTTCGGAACAAAAAGTGGTCTGCCGAGTTTCTTCATCCGGAGGGACAGCTCAACATCCTCCATCAACATCATAGCCGGGAAACCTCCCAAATTATTAAGAGCAGCCCGGCGAAAGAATTGGGCTTGATCCCCAAACGAGATGCCTAACCATCTTGCCCGGAAATTGTTTAATGTACTAATTATTTTAAGCTTGGTTGATTCAGAAGAAAAACCCATGCCAAATGCCCCGCCGGCAATGGTCGGTTGGGCATTGAGGTTTTCCAGCATGCTAGCTATTGCACCTTTTTCCAGAACCGTATCGGCATGCAGAACCATAATGACATCACCATTGGCTTTTTTAACCCCCTTTTCTATTTGGTAACCCCGACCCGGCTTACTGTAGGCAATCACCGCACCATTCTTCCTGGCAATCTCAATGGTGGCATCGCTGGAACCACCATCAGCAACGATAATATCCCTGACAGTTTCATGTTGCTGCAATGCTGATATGGTCTGCGCCAGATGCTCCCCTTCATTGAGAGTGGGCACAACCACCGATACTGACGATACTCGGGGATATCCGCTTGTATAGCCGAGGTAATATGGTCTATGTGTTAGAAAGTCATAGATTAAAAGACCGAAAAAGGGCAGGTACTCGATAATTTTGAGCAACCTTAACTCTTGGAAAACGCCGGTTTGATATTCAATGGCGACAACTGGCAGGGTAACGATGGTGGCGGCCATCAGATAGAGCCAGGCCCGCGATGGATAGATAACAATAAGTGGAGCGATGAGCAGGAGATACCAGGGATGCAGAGTGGGCAGAAAAAGCAACAGGGCTCCAATGGCGAAATACACCGAACGCATCGTCTCATGTTCTACCAGATAAATCATGAGCAGGACGAGCAGCAACAGGCAAATTAAAAACGCTACGCTGTATTCGCCGGTAAAAAAGCGGAAAAGTTCGGCCAGACCATCATTGTAATGCATGGTTGTCCCAAAAATTCCAAGAGAGTGGAAAATGGCTCCGATATCATCGATAAACGGCACGACAGCTATTCCGGAAAAAGCGACAAACCCGACATAACGAAAATTTGCGCGGTTGATGACAAAGGGCAGGGCTACAATTGCCAGATATTTTGAAAAGATTGCAGCACCGAGCAGAAAGAACCCGCTGCGCTTCATTTTTTGGTTTAAAAAATACAGCCCCCCGCCCAGAAAAGCCGCCTGGATGATGTCGAGATGTGCCTCACCGACAGCATAGATTAAAACAAAGGGATTTGCGGTATAGAATAGCAGCCGGGATGGCGGTAATTTAAAGCTGCGTATAAACAAGAACAGAAATACCATGAGCACCAGGTCGAAAACCAACATGAAACATTGATAGAGTATAGGGGTTGGTGAGATGGCCGCAAATATGCGAAAAAGGAGCATGACTAATGGTGGGTAAGCCCCGCTTAAATCCTTGTGATTAATGGATTCCCAGATGGTTTTTAAATCACCGGCCTGTAGAGTGTTGAGAACGGGGTCAATCGGTGCATGAACATAGGGGTTGAAACCATGGTTTTGAATATACCCCTCCCAAATATAACGATACACATCATTGCTCACCGGATAGCCAAGGAAAAAAAGTCTTCCTACTATGCCAATGCCGATCACCGTTAAAAAAATTCGCTTTTCAGTCCACTCCGTCGGACAGCTGCGTACCATGAGAAACATGAAAACGAAGCCACCCACATAGACAAGACCAAATGGCACAGGAAGTCGCCCGGCAGGCCCCAATGTGGAGAGAAAATACATGTCGAACAGCCACAGGCTGCTGTACATCATAAAAAGCTTCAAGCAGAAAGCTCCCTGCGCATATGCCACCAGGAACCAATGCCAATAAAGAGAAAACCGGAAGCATAAAGAAGCATGAAGTGCCCGATAAGGTAGTGGTGTGAACCGAAATAGAGAATTACCCCGAACACGCACCAGAGACCGACCAGGATCTCGACAAAATGCAACAGATTCTTGTTTAGCGGGTAGGCTTTACGAACCGCGCCGCCACGCTTGGGTGTGCGCACGAATTCGCTGGTTCTGCCAATAACCGCCTCAAGTACTGCCCGAGAATTATTGACGGCCAGGCCGCAGCCAAAACATATCATTATGGGCAGGAAGCAGATGGTTCGCAGATGGCTTCTTCCCACTGTTTTTTCTGAAACCAGATACATTCGTGAAGGACCACTACAGCTCAATAGCAGAAGAACACCGAACAAAAACAGCAGTGAACCGGTAAGAAAGGTGAGCTGTTGAAAGAGCATTATCGGAGCAAGAATGGCGAGCGTCAGCATAAGTGGATGAATGCAGTAGTGAGTCATGTGCATACATGCCTGAAACTTTGCAAAGGGTGAGGCCGAAGAACGGATAACTTTTGGCAGCAACTTCAATGCAGTTTGCGTTGAGCCCTTAGCCCATCGAAATTGCTGACTTTTAAAGCCATTGAGATTGCTGGGAATTTCCGCAGGTGCAATTACCTCAGCAAGAAAACGGCAGCGCCAGCCACGAAGCTGCAAGCGATAGGAAAGATCCATATCCTCGGTTAAGGTATCACCATGCCAGTTACCCGCATCGATAATTGCCTCTTTACGCATCACTCCTGCAGTACCGTTGAAGTTGAGAAAAAGGTTATTGGCACTGCGGGCAGCCTGTTCAATCATGAAATGTGCATTAATTCCGATGGCCTGAAGCCTAGTGACCAGACTTTCATTCTCGTTTAGATGTCCCCAGCTTGCCTGAACCAGAGCGAGACGAGGGCTGTTGTGAAAATACGGCATGACCCGTAGCAGAAAATCTGGCTTTGGCAGAAAATCGGCATCAAATATTGCTATAAAATCGCCCGATGCTGATTTGAGGCCATTGCGCAGAGCCCCGGCTTTGTAGCCATCTCTGGTGGTTCTGGTTATATGGTGGATATCAATACCACGGCGCCGTAAGCTTGCAACTTTCGCTGCAATCAGGTGGCTGGTTTCATCGGAGGAATCATCCAGCACCTGGATCTCATGCCTGCCATCAGGATATTCAAAACCGACCACCGCATCGATGAGTCCTTCAACCACGTTGAGTTCATTGTAGACAGGCAGCTGTGTCGTAACTTTAGGCAGTTTCTCTTGTGCTGCAGGGTCCGTTGAGGCAATTGCGTCGTTATAGAAATTGTGCAGTTGTTCGCGATCAGTTTTTATAGACTGCGGATAGCGTTTTTTGAAGAGTTGCGTGAGTATATGAGTGTTTACCCCATACACCATTAACAGGAGAACACAAATAAAGTAGATGATAATAATCGCTGTCATACAATTTATGGCATTGCAGGTAATGAGCAGAAGTGGTTAGGAAAGTCGAACTCTTCCTGCAGAATATCATTAAAGTACTTCTTTTTCATCATTATTTTAAGTCACTTCCTGCATCGTACAAGTAATCTTGTCTAGAATTTTTGGGTGTCTAAAGATAATAGTTCCCTTTAATTTGCGATGTGTCTCTAGATTGTAATAACAATTACATTAGTATCCATTAATAATAGGGGGTTGGTGCATTCATTTATCAGGCTATTAGGCGAGAAAATCTATTTATCCTCACAAGCATTAAGTGTTATATAATCATTGCACACCAAGCGGTTGAAATATGGATTGTGAGTAAATACTTTTTGACAGATACAAAAGGCTTTTTTGCAATGTTAGATGTATAACATTTTTCACATTCAACGAATGAAGCGTAAGCCTTGATTGACTTTATTTACCAGGATCA
>JASJDT010000235.1 GCA_030065655.1 Desulfocapsaceae bacterium
TGTTTGCGAACCCTACTGGTTGAGCCATCTGCCCCAATTAGATATTCATATTGCAGGTTATAGCGTTCTTTAGTGTTGAGATTAAGAAGGGTAACAAAACCATGATCTACTTTTTCTAGAAGGGTTGAGGTGACTATGTCAACGCCACTCTCTGCGGCTTGCTTGGCCATGAACTGTCCTAGCTTGCTGCGGCATATGGTTGCAACTATTGGTGATTTTTCAGAAACCTGGATATTTTGATAACGTGTGGCTATGAGCTGATTGGGAAATGTTCTTTCGATGAGATTTTTGGGAACCCATTGCAATAGCCCGCTATAGGTGATGCCACCGGCACACGCCTTGGGGCCAATGATTGATTTTCTCTCGACAACAAGAACTCTGTTTTTATCACGGGCAAGTCGAGTGGCACAGGCGAGGCCTCCGGGGCCAGCGCCAATGATTATGGCATCATAATGCATGACTTCCTTTTTCAAAAGAAACAGAAAAGAGGAATTTTCCAGCCAGACGGGGTTATGCCGACCGGCTGGAAGAAAATGGTTAGCCTTCGGAAAAAGCTGCTCTTACAAATTCACGATTGAGTCGCGCTATATTGCGAATAGATATACTCTTTGGACAAACTGCTTCGCATTCACGGAGATTGGTACAATTTCCAAAACCTTCCTTATCCATGGTCTCAACCATGGAAAGCGCCCGTTTTTTTCTCTCGGCATGTCCCTGGGGCAAAAGGCAAAGCTGAGAAATTTTAGCACTGGTAAACAGCATTGCGGCCCCGTTGGGGCAGCTGGCAACGCATGCACCACATCCAATGCAGGCTGCTGCATCCATAGCCAGTTCGGCGATGTGAGAGGAAATGGGGATGGCGTTACCATCCGGGGTACCTCCAGTATTTACTGAAACATAGCCACCGGCCTGGATGATTTTATCAAACGCCGATCGGTCAACCACCAGATCTTTTTTAATGGGGAAAGCTCGCGATCTGAATGGTTCGATGACCAACACATCTCCGGTCTTGAAATGACGCATATGCAACTGGCACAGGGTGGTTTCTTTTTCGGGGCCGTGGGCTACTCCATTGATTACCGCACCGCACATCCCACAGATACCTTCCCGGCAGTCGTGGTCAAAAGCAACTGGTTCAATGCCTTCCATGGTCAGTTTTTCGTTGAGCACGTCAAGCATTTCGAGAAAAGACATGTCTGTAGAGATTTTGTCCAGAGTGTACGTCTCTAGTTTCCCGAGAGCATCGCTGTTTTTTTGTCTCCAGATTTGTAAGGTCAGGTCTATATTACTCATAATATCTCTTATAGAGTTGAATTTACTGATATGTACCTATTTATAGCTTCGTTGACTTGGAGTTACGTACTCAAAGGTCAGATCTTCCTTATGCATTTTAGGCTCGACATCGTCTCCCTGATATTCCCAGACGGAGACATAGGAATAATTTTCATCGTCGCGTTTAGCTTCGTTTTCCTCGGTCTGGCTTTCTTCACGAAGATGACAACCGCAGGACTCTGCACGATTGAGAGCATCGTGAATCATGATCTCCCCAAACTCGAGAAAATCGGCAACGCGGCCAGCCCGCTCAAGGGTCTGATTCAGATCGGATCCGGAACCGGGGATATAGACTTTATCCCAGAATTTCTGGCGAATTTCGGGTAGTTTTTTCAGTGCCATCTCCAGTCCTTCCTTATTCCTAGCCATTCCACAATTATCCCAAAGAAGTCGACCAAGCTCCTTGTGAATTTCATCGACAGTAACCTTGCCGCCGACACCACCTGAGCTGTTTTGCAAAAGTTTGTTGAGCCGGTCGCCCACCTGCTGCTGAGCATTGATGAAAGCTTCGTCAGAGTCATTAACCGGGGCGATACTGCTCTCTCCGAAATAATTGCCAATAGCAGTGGGAATGACAAAATAACCGTCCGCAAGTCCCTGCATGAGTGCACTGGCACCTAAGCGGTTGGCACCATGATCGGAAAAATTGCACTCACCAAGAGCAAAAAGGCCGGGAATTGTTGTCATGAGATTATAATCAACCCAAAGTCCTCCCATGGTGTAGTGAACAGCCGGATAGATGGTCATTGGTTCTTCAAGAGGACTTGAATCGGTTATTTTTTCATACATCTGGAATAGATTACCGTACTTTCGCAGGATTGTCTCTTCTCCGTCGCGTTTAATAGCATCGGCAAAATCAAGATATACCGCAAGCCCAGTTGAACCCACGCCTTTACCTTGATCACACTGTTCTTTGGCATTTCGCGAAGCGACATCTCGGGGTACGAGGTTGCCGAAACTGGGGTATTTGTTTTCGAGATAGTAGTCTCTTTCTTCTTCAGGGATGTCAGCAGGCTTTCGTTTATCACCTTTGTTTTTGGGAACCCAAACCCGGCCGTCATTACGAAGACTTTCACTCATCAGGGTCAATTTGGATTGGTAATCACCGTGCACCGGGATGCAGGTCGGATGGATTTGGACAAAACTTGGATTGGCAAAACCGGCACCGTGTTTATATGCCCGCCATGCTGCGGTGACATTAGAAGCCATGGCATTTGTGGAGAGAAAATAGACATTGCCATAACCACCGGTACAAAGGAGCACGGCATCAGCCCAATGTGACTCAAGGTTGCCATTGATGAGATTTCTGGTAATTATACCTCGCGCCTGGCCATCGATTACCACAAGATCCATCATTTCCCGGCGGTTGAACATGGTAACGCCACCATTATGGATTTGTCTGGATAGGGCTGAATAGGCGCCTAAAAGAAGTTGTTGTCCGGTTTGTCCACGTGCATAAAAAGTTCTGGAAACCTGCGCGCCGCCGAAGGAGCGATTTGCTAGGCTGCCACCATACTCGCGGGCGAAAGGTACACCTTGGGCAACACATTGATCAATGATGTTGTTACTCACCTGGGCAAGACGATAGACGTTGGCCTCCCTAGCTCTAAAATCACCACCTTTGATAGTATCGTAAAAAAGCCGAAAAACGGAATCACCATCGGTCTGATAATTTTTTGCTGCATTGATACCGCCTTGAGCGGCAATTGAATGGGCTCTCCTGGGACTGTCGTGGATGCAAAAAGTAGAAACCTTATATCCCTGTTCGGCAAGAGTGGCCGAGGCAGCTGCACCAGCAAGGCCAGTACCTACAACAATAACTTTAAATTTTCTTCTATTTGCGGGATTAACCAGTTTTGCGCTGAATTTATGATTATCCCACTTTTCGGCTAGTGGACCAGAAGGGATTCGAGCGTTGAGTTCCATATTGTAAACCTTTTAGTGTTGAAGATGTGATGTCCAGAAAAGAATAGTTGTTACATCTAGTAGTTTGCGCCGAGTCCAGTCATGAAATAGAGCGTGATGGCACCAAAGAAGACCAGAAAAAATCCTGGCACTATGTATGTAATTTTCATTATGCCATCGTTGTACCGGGGATGATTAAAGCCGAAAGTTTGTAGCATACTCCAAAAGCCATGACTGAGATGAACGGCTAAAACGCAAAAAGAGAAAAGGTAGAAGAGTCCATAGAAAAAATTACCCAGCAGATTAACAACAAGCACAGACACCTTTGTATCGGTTGGATTAACACCGAAGCCAAAAACATGCACCAACAGAAATAATAAAAGTAAGAGACCGGTATAGGGCATGGTGGAAGAGGCGAGAGTGTTTTCGCATACCTTTGTGGATACAGCGTAGCGTGATGCGGTTTCCTTACGGTTCTGCAGAAAGAGCTGAATACCTATGAATATATGGACAATCAGTACTGCAAAAAGTCCAACCCCAAAGACAAAAACAACTACCGGCAGGCTGTGCAAGGTATCGGCGTAAGTTTGAAATGCATTACTACCGAAAAAAATTGCTGCATTACCAGCAGCATGGGCGACTAGGAAAAGGATCAACAAAAGACCAGAGCTGGCCATAAGGATTTTTTTGCCGATAGAAGAGGTTGAGAATCTCAATAGCCACATAATGATTATCCTTTTATGAGTTTTCGCAGTGAACAGTTACAGTTGCTATATTTATATAATTTTTAGGAAAATTTAAAGAAAAGTTTTGCAAAAATGATCGAATACATTAAAAATTGGCCTTTCAATTTCGCCAAACAGAAATAAGATAATGAGAATCATTACAAAATTTAATTTAACAACTGCTATTTTACAAAAAACAGGCCACACTTTCTTGTGATGTGGCATTTTTATGTTGTTGAAGTCAATGACAGCCACCCAGAAAACTAAATAAAAAGTAGAATTGCGGTAGTACTGGATCTATTGATGTTTGAAACCATTGCTCAAATCACACTCTATACCAAATACCTTATCCCCCCATTAATTGGCGCTTTTATTGGGTACCTCACCAACAAAATAGCTATTCGCATGCTGTTCAGGCCACTGCGTGCTCACCATATTCTAGGTATGAGGATTCCATTGACGCCGGGTATAATACCCGCAAAAAGGCATCAGCTTGCAGTTAATATCGGAGAGATGGTCGGCAGCCACTTGCTCACCACCAAAGAGATAGGTAGAGCGCTGGAAAAACCATCCTTTCAGCAACAGCTTTCTGGTTTAATAAAAAGCCGAACCACCGCCATCCTTGATAAAGAGTTTGGCAGCCTTGTCCAGCTTGTTCCGGCCAAGTATGTTCATTATTTTGATATAGGTACGAAAACACTTGCCTTTAACATTAAACAAAACATCCATAGTTATCTTTCCACCCAGGAATTTGAGAATCTGACCAGGAATACCATTACCCTGGGGATTAACCAAATCCTTGAACGTGATATCGATTCTTTTGCGACACGAGATAAAAGGGAGGTGTTGTATACATCTATTCATCGATATCTCGATAAAGCTTTGGCCAGCAAAACCATGGAGCAATGGCTCGAGGACTTTTTCTACTCACAGGCAAGCGATATTCTAAAAAAGAAGAAAACGCTTCAGCAGATACTACCAACATCGTTGTGCCAGCTTATTCTTGATATTGTCGAAGCCAAAACCCCAGACATACTTGAGAAAATATCAATTCTCATTAAAGACGATGATATTCAGGAGAAGATAATTCAAGGTATTAAGAAGGGGGTGGACAGCTTCAGTTCAAACCTCGGGCCAATGGGCGGTATGGTGCAGAATTTCCTCAGTGTCGAAACCATCGAAAAAGCAGTAAAAGATTACCTTGCCAACAATGAGGAAGACATTGCCAATTGGCTCAGTGATAAGGAGGTCCAAAAACGTGTGGCCGAATCCCTTCTTGAGCGAGTTCGCCATTACTTAAACACGCCAATAGTCGAGTTCCTATCTGTGACAACCGAGCTTAGAGTTGGTGAAATGTGTTCTACTGTCAGTAGGCAAATATTCACCTTATTGAGGAAAGAGGGGGTTACTGCCGCTGTTGCGACCATGGTTCAGGAAAATATCGAGGTTTATATAGATAGTGGCGGGGTGGAGGTGGGTTCCGTCCTGGAGGACATGGTTGGCAGCGAAGGACTTTTAAGTGCTCGTGGGAAAGTAGCCCAGGAAATTGTTAAGCTGATCCGCTCTGCAGGGGCGAGGGATTTACTTGACACCATAATCGACCAGCTCTTTCAATCCCTTCTGCAAAAACCTATTGGTAAAATTTCCCACTTTATGCCTGAAGGTATACAAGACGTTCTGCAAAAAACAGTACACCAATTTTCTGCGGAAATGTTGGCTACTGAAGTTCCGGGACTATTTGCTTCATTAAACGTTCAGCATATTGTCACCGAAAAAGTTGACTCCCTTGATTTGCTCCGCTTAGAGCGCCTGTTACTATCAATCATGGAAGAGCAGTTCAAATATATCAACCTATTCGGTGCGTTATTAGGCTTCCTTATAGGCAGTCTCAATGTATTACTGCTCTATTTTATCTAGGTTGTGTCTCGAAGATTCAACTATTCCACACCAGTTTAAGAAATAAAAAGAAAAGGGAGCCCCGATTTTCCCTCGCTCTCATATTACTGGGAAACGTCTTTTTGTTGAGTTGTTATGGAGACTTTGTCATTCTTGCTGGCAAGTTGGCCGCAGGCGGCAGCGATGTCAGCTCCACGACTTGTCCGGATAAATACCGAATAGTGATGTTTACGTAAAACATCCTGAAAAGCGATCAATTTTTCTCTGGTCGGGCTTTTATAGGGTAGGCCATCGGACTCATTGTAGGCTAATAGGTTAATTTTACATGGAATATTGCGAAGTCTTCGGGCTAATTCTTCAGCTTCCTCAAGTGAATCGTTGATTCCATCGAGGAGAATATATTCAAACATGATCCGCCGTCGCTTGGGCATTGGGTAAGTTCTGCAGGCCTCCAACAAAACGTCCAACGGATATTTCCTGTTGATCGGCATGAGTGTATTACGCGTAGCATCATTGATCGCATGGAGGGAGACTGCCAGGTTGACCGATGATTTTTCACCAAGCTCGTGCATCCTGGGTACTATCCCACAGGTGGATACAGTTATTCTGCGACCGGTAAAATCGAGCCCCTTCTGTTCGGTGAGAATGGAGATGGAGGTGAGGACATTGTCAAGATTATTAAGTGGTTCGCCCATCCCCATAAAAACAATGTTGGTTACTTCTCTAGGTCCTATTAAACTCTTATCTGGTTGGGCAAGCAGATAATCACGGGCAGCACAGACCTGATTGACGATTTCGGCAGGGGAAAGATTACGAATAAAACCCATGGTACCGGTCAGACAAAAGGAACACTGCATGGCACAGCCAACCTGAGATGACACGCACAGGGTGTTGCGATCTTCTTCAGGAATAAGAACTGCCTCGACCATATAGCCATCGCTCAGTTCGAAGCCCATCTTTACGGTACCGTCCTGGGAGTGTTCGGTGCTAATATTGTCAAAGGCGGAAATATATGCCCTCTCATTGAGAATTTTTCTGAAATTTTTTGCCAAATCAGTCATTTCATCAAAGCGTGAGATTCCGGGCTTATATAGCCAGGCCATCAATTGACGACCCCGGAAAGTGGGTTGATTCAGGCTTTCCACGAATTCGATCAGTCCTTCCTGATTCAAGTTTTTCAGATCTACTTTCATATGAGAGGTTACAAAAATCGTAGATGTTCAGGAGTGAGGCTCA
>JASJDT010000236.1 GCA_030065655.1 Desulfocapsaceae bacterium
GTAGAGGAGACGGAATTACGCTGAGTTGAGCATATACCCTACCATGATCATCAAGAGGTGGCGCCATGAAAACCTTAACTTTTCTTCTTTTATTGTTGGTAATTCCAGCGTTTGTCGTTGCGCAGGAGGGACAGAATCAGACACCAGCGGGATCGAAAATTGGGAATGTAACAGAACAACCACACCACTACCATTCACCAAAATTTAAACATTCAAAGAAGCCTGATTCGATCAGTAAAAAAAGGAAACATTCACACCGGCACAAATTCTATCCTTTTTACGGTCTTCATCCCAGGGTTAAATACTATCGCCGCACCCCGGTATATATTGAAAAACCCGTGGAACCGAAGGTCACCCGTCAAAAGACAATTATCAAAACCCGAACCCGTTACATTCCAGCTCCACCACCGCAGCCCTCTGCCGTACTTTGTGGCGGTGATACCGTCTATTTACGCGACAAGACCACCGGAGAAATTACCATACGATACGTCAGTCCGGCGAAAAAGTGCTAATAAATGGCATCCTCTTCTGTCAGGCCTGAGTGGTTATGACCATCAGGCCTGCTGCTTTCGATACTCTTCCTGAGAGAAGCTTTTGGGTACGCCCTCATAGGGAGTCATTCGCGTTTTTCGTTGAGCCTGAATTTCGCGCATTGATTTTAGAACTTCGATACTGCTCATCAACCCCTTGGTATACCGCACCATCTTTATCGACATACCGGCAATCTGAGCCAGTGCACTGACAAAATTGACATCGTTTAAGGTAAATTCACATGGTTCGGCGGTATATACCCGCAGAGCGCCAAGAATCTTGCCGTGAACTTGGATAGGAACGGAAAGGATGGAAGCTATACCTTCTTCTTTTGCCTCCATAGCGTATTGCAGCCTCGGGTCATCCATGACATCGTAAATTGCCACAGGCCCATCCTTCAACGAATCGGTGATAGACTTCAGGGCACTAATAGGACCCTTGTTCAAATACCTCTCGCTTAAACCATAGGAAGCCGCAACCTCCAGTTCATTAACCTCATAATTCAGCAAAAAGATAAAAAAACGGACCAACTGGCTAAGGCAATATGGGTAGCCGGAGTAATCTCACCACCAGCCGGTTCATAGCAGTGTTGAGCGCCTTACTCATGCAAGGTGTCAGAAAAAAATCTTCTAATAACAACCGTAAATATGAGCATACTTCCTAGACACTTATCACGCTTACGGGGTTAGATATCTCCTCTACCCATTATTGTATCGAAGAGGAGAAAAGCATTCAATGTAACAACGTGGCCATTACGTCTTTCATAACGGCCCACTTTCAAATTATGAGTTCTCAACACCATGATAAGAAGTCAGGATTACAATCAACTTTGTTTCTTTTAAATTTCACAAAATAATTGGACCTGAGCAAGGTAAATCAATATACTGAGATAGAAATCGAAACGGAGCGGAAAATTTCAATGAGAGAATAGTCATATTAGCATCATTGGTATGGCTAGGTGCGTGTACGGACAACCCTCAAAAAGATATATCAAAACAGCTAAAAAACGAGAAACTCCAAATGGATGTATTTGTAGCAAGGCAACCGATATTTACCAAAAATAAAACCATTTCCGCCTATGAATTACTGTTCCGTACCGGAAAAACCAATCATTTTCCGGATATTGACGGTGAAACCGCAACGACAAGCATCCTTTCCTCCTCGTTTTTTACCATTGGTATCGAGAAGATCGCTGCCGGTAAAATGGCGTTTATAAACTTCACCGAAGATCTTCTTCTCAAAGGAACTCCTCAACTCTTTCCTCAGGAGAAACTCGTGGTTGAAATTCTCGAGGATGTTCAACCGACTCCCGAAATAGTGGAAACCTGTCGCCAACTTAAGGAAATGGGCTATCAGTTGGCATTGGATGATTTTGTGTATTCGAAAAATTTTGATGAACTTCTCACCCTCAGTGACATCATCAAAATCGATTTTCGCAACACCTCTTCCGAGAAACTTGAGGAAATGGTCGATGCACTAGCAAAATATGAATGTCAACTGTTAGCTGAAAAAGTTGAGACCAATGAAGAGTTCGAGCAGGCCGTATCTCTGGGTTTCGAATATTTTCAAGGTTATTTCTTCGCTAAACCAGAGGTGTTGCAAAATAAGGATCTTTCGGCCTCGGAGATGACTTTGATGCAGCTCATCTCTCAGATCAACAATGAGGAGTTCGACGTTGAGAAACTCGAGAATCTTGTCACCCGTGATGTTTCGGTTTCCTACAAGCTACTCAAATATCTCAATTCATCCTATTTCGGCAGAATTCAACCTTTATCTTCAGTTCGCCAGGCCATCAGTTTTCTTGGGGAAACGCAGTTTAAGATGTTCGTCTCCCTGGTTGCCACAAGTAAACTGGCAGGCAATAAACCCAATGAACTTGTCCGCCTGGCAATCATCCGTGCTCATTTTCTGGAAGGCTTGGCCACTGAGCTACAAAAGGATAAGAACGAGTTATTCTTACTGGGTCTTTTTTCTCTTATTGATGCCATGCTCGATCAGAAGATGGAGACTATTCTCAGAAAACTGCCGCTCTCAGATCGATTAACAACTGCTTTGCGTGACCGTGATGGTGAGCTTTTCCTCTTCCTGCGTCTTGTTGAAACCTATGAATCCGGAAACTGGGTAGCATTCAGATACGCTCAGAAGAAGATTCAAATAGATAATGACAAAATCATCGACTTTTATCTTGATGCTCTCGCTCGGGCCGATTCTTTCGAGAATACCGGTGATGAGTCTGAGGATTGAGAGAGCAAGGTTTGGTGAATTAAATCTCTTTGCAATCATTAACGTTGTTCAACTTCTATAACTGAGCTGTACAAATCCGCACTCAATCTGAGACAATTGATTTGCAACTTCCGACTTGATCGGAAAATTGTTTGCTGATGATAATCATGGATAAGTTTTAATTTCAGATTTCAAAAATGTTGTTAGGTTTCTGGAACAACAAGATTTTTTAGATACAGGAACAACCTCAAGACAGGGTGATTGGCAATGTCACCTAGTTTCGTTAAGGCAACCTGAAGCCTACACTTTTTCATGGTTTCTGTATGGTGGTAACAAAGAGTGGTTTAGTACGGTATTCTCATATATCTTCTTACGCTGCAACTGCGGTTGTCTTAGCCTTTTTACCTGAAGGATCAGGTAAAGTTAATGCAAGTATAAATACCAATATCGGCAAGTAAGCGACTGATGCCAGTGCCATCCAAACACCATATATGTCCGCTAACTTACCTATAAACGGGGCTGCTCCTCCTCCTATTGCAACAGCAAGCCCAAGTGTTACCCCAGATGATAGACCAACATGATTTGGCAGATACTTTTGTCCTAAAACTATTGTTGGGCTATAGGTGGCAAACAGCATAATACCTGCTGGGATCAGCAAAATTGTTGCGAGCAACACACCATCAACTGCGATTATAATTGGCAGCAAAACTGATAGGCTAAAAAATCCCAGAAGAGTCACCTTTTTCTGACCAATACGATCGGCAAGAACGCCTCCGGCAAGGTTTCCTATTATTCCAGAACCCGCAAAAATTGAGAGTGCCATTGCACCTGTCAATTTTGATTGACTTAGTTCATTTATCCAATAGAGAGGTATAAAAATATTAAATCCGAAGAAAATAACTGATCGACCGCTTACGATAATTGCTATTTTTGAGAAAGCACTCCAGTTTTCTGTAGCTTTGCCTGTTGCGGAAACAACTACTTTCCCATTATCGATGTTTTCAAGAGCTTCAAATAATGGGAAATGAGATATGATTACCATAGACATGATTGTTACGGGTATGATGAGAACAAGTGTTCCTCCAAGTCCCCACTGAAGCATTGCTGCCGAGACAATGATCGGACCAATGGTAAAGCCAATCGTCCCTCCAACCCCAAAAATACTCATTGCCAAACTTTTGCGATTTCCTGCGGCAGAATTGACAAGCCTCGCTGCCTCCGGGTGATAAGCTGCTATACCGACCCCACTCACAATCCCCAGTGCCATTAGCCACTGATATTCCTTAAATAAACCAGTCAAAGACAGCCCTAGACCAGCAAGCATCAACCCTCCTGGTAGGAGCCAAGGTTTTGAATAACGATCTGCTGCGATTCCGAACAATGGCTGAACAACACTCGAGGACATATTGACGGCAAATACTATCGCCGCTGCCGCTGTATAAGAAAGATCGTATGCAGCTATGAAGAAGGGAAGCATGGCAGGTAATGCTCCCTGATTTATGTCCGTTGCCAAATGGCCAGCAGAAAGTATGCCTATATGTCTATAGTTCATCGACCATTCCTCAGGCGTCTATTTTTATTTGAGGTGATGTGTGATTGATTTTAACTCGAAACTAGAATATCTTTCTTGCTCTATTACGACAAATAACATCTCAAAAAGGACAAAATATGCCTTTGGATCGAGCAGACAATTATAGAAATATTCCACGCCCCATAGTTGCGGTTGCCAAGGAGTTTCCATCTGGTCATTTAATACCTCAACACCAGCACTCTCGATCACAGTTCCTTTATGCATCATCAGGTGTAATGACAGTTAAAACGAACAGAGGCATGTGGGTAGTTCCTCCACTTCGTGCTGTATGGGTCCCAGCTAATACACTCCATGAGATCGAGGTTTCTGGTCATTTATCGATGAGAACCTTGTATATCGATCCAACAGTGTTTTCCGGTCCTTCAACGGAGTGCTGCGTTATTGCTGTCACACCTCTGCTCCGGGAGCTGATTCTCTATGCTATAACCTTGCCTCAGCTTTATCCAGAGGGCGGAGAAGAGGAACGTTTGTTGACAGTTATCCTAGATCAGATTTCGAGTGTCGATATGGCTTATTTGGAACTGCCTATCCCTGAAGATCAGAGGCTAAAGAAAATTTATGATCTACTTTCTGCGACCCCCGGTGACAATCGGACGTTGGATGAGTGGGGAAAAATCATTGGAGCAACTGGAAGAACCCTTGCCCGTCACTTTCGCCGACAAACGGGTATGAGCTTTGGGCAATGGCGTCAGCAGTTTAAAATCTTGGAGGCACTCAGACGATTGGGGATGAATGAACCGGTGACAACCGTAGCGATTGATTTAGGTTACGACAGCCCGAGCGCATTTATATCGATGTTTAAAAAGACCCTCGGCCAAACTCCGGGGCGAT
>JASJDT010000237.1 GCA_030065655.1 Desulfocapsaceae bacterium
CTTTCAAGGCAAGCTGGAGTTCCCTGACAGTTCGGTAAAGTTTGATATGAGTGCTCACACGTGCCTTAACAGTTAGAGGATTAAAAGGTTTAGGCACATAATCGACAGCACCAAGTTCAAATGCCTTTGCGTCATCCATCACTTCGGATACAGCAGTGATAAAAATCACCGGAATGTCCTTGGTCCTTGGATCAGCTTTGAGACTTTCGCAAAGTTCATAACCATCCATATCAGGCATGACAATGTCCAGTAAAACCAGGTCAGGCAAAGGGTCCTCGGCTAGTTTTTGTAAGGCTGTCTCACCATTTTTCAGCGGGATTAGATGATAGTCATCCTTTAACAACTCAATGAGAATCTGGAGATTCTCGACGGCATCATCCACGATCATAACTCTTGGTTTATCATCTGTCCTTTTTGACATGCAATTTCACCTGGTTTTTAAAGACACGTTCTTGACACAGTCAATTTTTCTAGATGGTAGTATATCCCTTAAAAGATTAAACACTGTGCTTTTAGCCAATGCAGATTATGTCGTTCGTCTGCGATCTCTAAAAAAGGAACTTCCCGGTAGACGTTTGGCTACTCTTTTTGCTTCTGTACATGCATCATTTACCTGGAGATATTGAGAATAATCAACAAAAGCCAAATCGACCCCGGCAAGGCTTATGCTCATAAGGGGAAATTTCTGAAACTCGCCCTGTCTGTTTTTGGCTCTTATGCCACCGCCGGCTAAATCTTCTGCATTGTAGAATCGACCGACACTTTCGTCAAATACTCTAATTATATAATTCGCAAAATACTCTGCCTGTTCGGAAGGTATTATGACCACGAAATCGTCACCTCCGATGTGACCAATAAAACCATTTGCCACATCACAGGCATTCAGGGCCTTTTTAAAGACTTGGGAGGTGTAAAGTATTATATCATCTCCCATAGCGAAGCCATAATTATCATTATACGCCTTGAAGTTATCAAGATCTGCATATATGACACAAACATTTTCCTTAGTATCAAGGGCTTCTTTAATACGATCAGTCACGACTTTATTTCCGGGAAGGCCAGTCATGGGATTAGCATCCATTGCCAACTTATTCAAGCACTCCAACTCCGCAATGGCTTGCCGTAACCGCAAATGAGTTTTTACCCTTGCCTGGACAACTGGAGGGCTGATAGGCTTGATAATATAGTCTACCGCCCCGGCTTCAAAACCCTTGGTTTCATCCACCTCTTCTCCCTTCGCCGACACAAAGATTACCGGGATCCCTCTTGTCTCTGGATCCTCCTGTAATTTACGGCAGACTTCAATACCGTCCATTTCGGGCATAATGATATCAAGAAGGATTAGGTCTGGCTGTTTGGCTTTAGCCAATTTCAAAGCAGTATGTCCATCTTTAGCAAAAAAAATCTGATATTTTTCCTGCAGTAAGCTTGTGAGTATCCTAATGTTTTCGACAATATCATCTACGATGAGTATTTTTTCCCGTTGATTCATACTACTTCTACATCCATCTATCGCTAGTTGTGTTACAAAAAAACAAAAAAAATCAAAATTTTATAACATGAATCACGACCACAGACCAGACAGTTCTTTTAATCTTTTCTGTGCCTGGTCGAACTCAAGTTCATCAAGAAGCTCACGGATTTCACCCAGTTCCGCTGCATTTTTTCCTAGGGTCATTTCTTCCAATTGAGCTAATATTGCCGTAGCATCCAAATTATAATCCGCCAGACTTACAAACAACTCATCAATGGTCCGCTGGATAGCTTCCTTATCCAACTCAGCATCATCTGCCTCTCTTCTTTCAACCTCAGTGCTATCAGATCTTTGAAATTCTTCCAGAGCCTTCGTCCATGCAGCTATAGCTTCGCACACAGAACGTACCTTCTCTTCAGCTAGCTTAAATAGTATCTGGTAACCTTCTGGAGCATCCTTCTTTAAACTGGCTTCCAGTTGCTGCAAAGCCTCAAACGCCTGCTGGGCACCGATGTTGCCAGCAACCCCTTTAAGGTTGTGTGCCAAGGAGGCAGCCTGACTAAAATTTTTATTCTCGATGGCATGGCGAATTTGATCCGGGAAGTTGCGGTACTTGGTATTAAATTTTTGTAAGATCTGAGTGTAGAGTTGCCTGTTTCCCGCTACCCGCAGCAATCCGGCATGCAGATCAACCCCAGCTAGTTCTTCAGGGAAGTTATCTGCATCTGATGAATTAGACACATTATTATCCGCTTCACCAGTTTGTGATGTAATTCTTTTTTGCTCAGCATGAGCATCGCTGATTGCCAATTTTTCTGAAGAGACCCAGCTTCTAATGGTGGAAAAGAGCAGGCGGGGATCAATTGGTTTAGAGATATGATCATCCATTCCCTCCTTTCTACATTTCTCTTTTTCTGCGGCCAGAGCATGTGCGGTTATGGCTATGATCGGTATGGGTTCCAGGCCATTTTGTCGCTCATGTTCGCGGATTAAGCCAGTGGCAGTAAACCCGTCCATTTCAGGCATCTGGATATCCATGAGCACCATATCATAGGTTTCATGACCATCTTGGTGACAGACAACATCAACAGCAAGGCTGCCATTGTCAACGACATCCACCTGTATACCGGCAGATTCCAGTAACTCTACAGCTACCTGCTGATTAATTTCATTATCTTCGGCCAATAAAACCAACACATTTGTAAATGAGTCAACTTCTGCCTGTTGAGAAAGTGCCTGTACTTGGCCTTCAGTTGTACCAAAAGTAGTTCCTCCAAACAGGTTCATGATAGAATCAAAAAGGATGGAACGGTTCACCGGTTTAACTAGAAAACCGTCTATTTCTGCAGTTTCAGCCCGTCGACGAACCTCTTCTCGACCATAAGCTGTAAGCATTATTATATGTGGTTTTTCCACAAGGTCTGGGTGGTTTTTAATTCTTTTAGCTGTTTCAACTCCGTCCATTCCCGGCATACGCCAGTCCATAAGAATCAGTTTATATGGTGTCTCGTTCAAGTCATTTTCAATCATTTCCAGGGCATGGTCCCCTGAGACAGCCTCATCAGGCTCAAGTGAGAAATCTCTTAGAACGTTGACCAATATTTCTCTGGAGGTTGCATTGTCATCGACCACCAGGACCCTGGTACCAGAAAAATGACTGTCAAGCTTTTGATATTCCAAAGGCTGTTCTTTCTGAAGGCCGAGGGATGCCGTGAACCAGAATGTACTACCGCTGCCTTCTTTACTTTCGACACCTATCTCTCCACCCATCATTTCGACAAAGCTCTTGGATATTGACAGGCCAAGTCCAGTACCACCAAATTTTCTGGTGGTTGAAGAATCTACCTGGGAGAATGATGTAAACAGTTTTGACATCTGCTCTTTTGTCATACCAATCCCAGAGTCAGTAACGGAAAATTTCAGTATGATGTGAGACTTCTCGTTCGGGAGCGTTTGCTCTGCTGCGATCTTAATGATGATCTGCCCTTTTTCGGTAAATTTAACACTATTGTTGGCTAGGTTGACAAGTACCTGGCCCAAGCGGAGCGGATCTCCTATCAGATAAACAGGCAAATCCTTTTGTATGTCAAAAATCAGCTCCAACCCTTTTTCTTCGGTTTTCAGGGTGATAAGTGAAGCAAGGTTCTCCAGCACTTCATTTAAATTAAAGTCGATGTGCTCCAGGTTCATCTTCCCAGCTTCAATTTTTGAAAAATCAAGAATATCATTAATAATCCCCAGCAATGAATTACCGGAAAGTGATATTTTTTTAAGATAATCTGCCTGCTTGGAAGTTAACTCAGTCCGCATGGCAAGATCGGTCAAACCGATAATTGCATTCATGGGAGTCCTGATTTCATGACTCATATTGGCCAGGAAGCGGCTTTTGGCTTCATTCGCGGCTTCAGCCGTCTTCCTTTTTTCCTCTGCCTTTTCCCGTTCCTTGCGTGCGGTAATGTCCATGACCATCCCCTCAAACAGATTCTGGTCATGATGCTCTCCGTAAATTATCCGGGCAGAAACTGACACCCACAGTTTTTCTTTATTCCTATCATATACTTGGGTTTCAAAATTGAGTATTTTCCCCTCACTCATGATCCTATCTACAAACTCATCCCTGTCTTCGGGATGGACGTAGTGATCTGAGATGTTTTTTGCCTCCTTAAGTAAAGAATCCACAGAATCATATCCAAACATTTTCGCCATTGTGGGGTTTACCCCGATTATCGTACCATCGGGTTTTGTTTGGAAAATGCCTTCAACCGCGTTTTCAAAAATCTTCCTGTATTTTTCCTCCGCCTGCCTTAGATTTTCCTCTATCTTTTTTCTTTCCTCAATTTCAGATGTCAGCTCCAGGTTCAATCTATTAAGATTCTCGTTGGCTTGGTGTTGCTCATTGATCTTTGCTTTAATGGTACTGCGCATATTCTCGAGACTTTGGGCTAAATCTCCAAATTCATTCCTTTGGGGAATATCTATTGTCTGCTCAAAATTACCGGCACTGACTTTTTCAGCACCCCTTTTTAAAAAGCGTAATGGTGAAACTATGATTTTCTGCAAAATAAAGAGCATGCAACTTGCCACACAAAAAAGAACAAAAGCTTGATTGGCAACGATGACTAGAGCATTTTTTAGTAATCGGCTGTAAACCTTTTGCAGATCAACCTGGATATTAAGGACACCCATCTCCATTTGAAAATTGTTTTTTCCCGTTTCATGACTGTAAACTATCTGGAATGAGTAAGGGGAAACCCCCTTCTCACGCTTTCCACCAAAAGCGAGATAGGTTGAATTCTCTCTCTCAATTTCAGCGTACTGCATGTCTGGAAGCTCAAATATCCCCTGAAGCTGCACCTCTGCCATCTCTTCCGCTTCGACCCAGAGACTCTGGGCAAGTTGAGGGACATAGCTGGTTTTCACCTGCTGCACCCGCTTTTCGATCTGCGACATCTCACGACTGTAACTCATCCACACGCCTATTGCCCCGGCAATGACGGTAAACCCCAATCCAAGACTCACCATTAGAAAAACAAGCTGTCTGCTTATGTTCTTTTGCTTCATAGCTTCAGTACCAATGCCCACCTAAAGTCATTTTAAAAATTGCACACAGCAACATTTTAATGCTATTGTACTTGTGGTTTTTAACCTTAATAACATAATGGAAGTAAATATGAAATATTGGCAAATTCTTTCTTTGTC
>JASJDT010000238.1 GCA_030065655.1 Desulfocapsaceae bacterium
TTGCTACAATAATTCTCTTGTTGTAATTAGGTAGTTCTTTTTCCTTATGTTGAATTCTTGGCTTTCTCTTTTTAAAAATCATTTATTGTCTGGAAAACCTTGGTCATAACTTTCCATACCGTATGCATAATAGAACAATCGTGGTAAGATGGCTTTTTTATTGCCACTTATTGTGCCTGTAGTGCTAAAGCTATTGATTTTCAACCCAAGCTAAATACAAAAATTTCCATGACGCTCAACACTATCTCTTTGATAGCTTTTGTCTTCGTTTTCTGTGCAATTTGCCAATGGACTGCCTGGCGGGTAAGACTGCCGCCGATTCTTTTCTTGTTGCTTACCGGTATTATCGCCGGTCCCGTTTTAGGTTTGGTTAATCCTGAAGAATTTCTGGGTGAATTGTTTTTTCCCTTTGTGTCTTTCTCGGTGGCAATCATTCTTTTTGAGGGAAGCCTCACTTTAAAGATTAGTGAAATAAAAGGACTGCATGTCGTGGTCCGCAACATGGTTTCTCTTGGAATGGCAGTATCATGGTTGATAACAACTCTAGGAACCAAGATTATATTCGACGTTTCCTGGGAGGTGGCCACCCTTTTTGGTGCCATAATGGTGGTGACGGGACCAACTGTTGTCGCTCCGATTCTACGAACTGTGCGTCCGATTTCTTCAATTGCCAATATTCTCAAATGGGAGAGCATCGTCATCGATCCCATTGGCGCTTCGCTGGCTGTTCTGGTCTATGAATTCATAATCATTGGTGGTGGTCAGGAAGCTCTTGGTCATACCTTTATAAATTTTGCCCAGTTGCTGGTTATCGGCAGTTTGATCGGTGTTGTCGCAGGCTATCTCTTCGGGTTGAGTTTGCGTTATTATCTCATACCCGAGTTCCTCCAGAACATCTGCGCATTGGGTGTGGTGTTCAGTATTTACGCACTTGCCGATCTTATTCAGGCTGAATCCGGGTTAGTAACTGTTACGGTTTTTGGGTTCTGGCTTGCCAATATGCGTGGCGTCGATCTCGAACATATCTTGGCATTCAAGGAAACACTCAGTATTTTGCTGATTTCTCTCTTGTTTATCGTGCTTGCTGCACGTATTAATTTTATCGATCTACAGGAGCTTGGCTGGGGAGCACTGTTTATCTGCCTGGTGATTCAGCTTCTGGCGCGACCCATCAATGTCATGGTCTCGACACTGTTTGCAAACATCAGTCAGGCAGAGAAAAATTTTATGGCCTGGGTTGCACCACGCGGGATTGTTGCAGCGGCAATTTCGTCCCTGTTTGCCCTGAAGTTGACAGAATACGGCTATGAAGACGCAGACCTGCTTGTACCCCTGACCTTTGTGGTAATTATCTTTACAGTCCTGTTGCAAAGTCTGACAGCGGTTCCCCTGGCCAGGATTCTTGGGGTAAATCTCCCCGAACCTGAAGGTTTTCTTATAATCGGCGCCAACAGGCTGGCCCGTGCCATAGCTACAGCCTTGTTGAAAAATGACATCAAGGTAATGCTAACCGATAGTTCCTGGGAAAGAATAGCCGAGGCGGAAAAGGAGGGTATTCCTACCTATCGAGGCAATCCTTTGTCCGAGCATGCCGAATATAATCTTCAACTCGTAGGCCTTGGTACTCTACTCGCCTTATCAGCCTATGAGAGCGAAAACATTGCTGCCGCTTTCCATTATCGCCAGGAATTTGGCAAAAATAATATATTTACTCTGCCAGCCTCTAAAGATAGGGGTTCATCCAAGAAACGCGGTAGGCCGCAAACACGCGGGATATTGCTTTTTGATAGCAAGGCGAGCTATGCCGAGCTTGCAGAGATGTTTGAGCAGGGAGCAACTATAAAGCAATTCACTTTGCAGAAAAAAATTGACCTGGACGATTTTCATGAAAAATATGGCAAGGAGGCGATACCCCTCTTTGCAATTGACCCCGAAAACACGGCCCATTGCTTTAACAAAGAGCAGCTCCCTGGGATGGATGAAGGATGGAAGATACTCTACCTTGGTTACGACGGAAATAGTGGGTAATAATGAAAACGCAACCTCCTGGCAATGCGGAAGCAACAGTTATGCAGCGACTTAAAATTTGGCTTTTTCAAGACTTTTTTGGCATTTTCAGGGAAATGCGCTTGAGTTATCTACCTCCCTTGCTTGTCTATTTTGCCGCTGGTGTTTCAGGTTTTACCGGAATTGTCGAAAGTTTCTATGTGAAACAAGAGTTGGGGCTTTCTGCCGCTTTTCTTGCAGGGCTTGGTTTCTGGGCCGGGCTCCCCTGGGCTTTGAAGATGCCCATAGGCCATCTGGTCGACCTGTTCTGGCGGTGGAAGGCTCTTTTCGTCTACTTCGGCGCTTTGCTCATGGCCATCAGTCTGCTGATCATGGTGGGCTTGACCGGATATAGAGAGTTGATGGAGGGTGTGTTCAAACCGGAAGTCTGGTATGTCACTGCTACCTTGCTGGCACCGGTGGGGTTTGTCATCCAGGATGTTGTCGCCGATGCGATGACCGTGGAAGCGGTTCCCACCCATGATGAGCAGGGCGAAGCGATCCCCGAAAAAGAGTTAAAGCGCATGCATGTGACCATGCAAACGCTTGGCCGGATAGCGATAATCGGTGGCAGCGCCATGGTAGCCGGTATCGGTGGTTGGCTGGCTGGAACCCTATCCTATAAGGTAATGTACCAGGTCGCTTTGGTTATTCCAATTATTTCGGTAATGGGAGTGACTCTGGGCCAGATTAATCTGCGTCTGCGGCGTTTACGGATGGAGAGAGAGGGGGTGGAGGAGGAGGTCATCCGTAAGTCGCTTCATCAGGCTGATTCTGAAACCGAGCCCAATTATCATATCCTCGGTGGCAGCGCCTTGTTTGTCATTCTCTCGCTCAGTCTTGGTTTGACGACTTTCGCTTTTAAAAAAGAAGCCATTTTCCTGGGATCCCTATCGGTGATCGGTTATCTCATCTATCAGATTCTCAAAAATCTTTCTACAGTGAAAAGAAGGGAAATTCTGGGGATTGCCATCATAATATTTATCTTCCGGGCCATGCCCACCATCGGTGCTGGAGCAAGCTGGTGGCAGATTGATGTACTGGAATTTGACGAAGCTTTTTTTGGCACACTTCGCCAGATCGCTGCCATTCTGGCGGTTTTGGGATTGTTCGCCCTCCGAGGCTGGATGAGCAGAAGGCCGATACCCTATCTGGTTATCTTTCTCTCCATTTACAGTACGGTGATGATGATTCCCTATATTGGCATGTATTACGGTCTCCATGAATGGACCGAGGCCACTTTCGGTTTCGGGGCCAGGACCATTGCCATCATTGACACCATGGCCGACTCTCCCCTCGGGCAGGTCGTTATGGTACCCATGCTCGCCTGGATTGCCAGGGAGGCACCGGCCAGGCAGAAAGCAACCTATTTCGCCATTATGGCCGCGTTTACCAACCTGGCATTATCAGCTTCCAATCTGTTGACCAGCTATTACAATAGGATTTTTATCATTGAGCGTGGTGACTACTCCGAGCTTGGCATGTTGATGATCTCGGTTACCCTTACGTCCCTCTTGCTGCCTGTGGTTACAGTTATTTTAGTGAACCAGTGGCAGAACAGAGCAAAACAGTAACCATTGCGTTACGAGGCCGCGTGATAATTACGCAGGTAAAACTGCAACAGCGGCAGGATTGATGGCCATGGATAATGTAAAGCAAAAGTATCTCATCTGCACCGATCTCGACAGAACGCTTCTCCCCAACGGTAAAGAGCCGTCATCTCCTCAGGCGCTGCCGATCTTCCAGACATTTGTTCAGCATCCGGAGGTGGTGTTAGCCTATGTCAGCGGTCGGAGTGAGCAGCTTTTGCAAAAGGCCATCACCGATTTTGACATTCCAATGCCCGATTATGCCATTGGCGATGTCGGCACCACTATTTATGAACCAGCGAATAACTGGCGGTCCTGGGATGACTGGACGGAGGAAATCGCCAAGGACTGGCGGGAAAAGGGCTGGCAGGATCTTAGAGAACTGTTCAGTGATATGGGATCGCTAAGACTGCAGGAGAGTGCCAAGCAGAACAGCTATAAGCTGAGTTATTATACGGAGGTCGATACAATTCTTGCCGAAGTCAAGACGGAGATGAGTAGGCGTCTTGAAAACATTGGCGTCCGAGCGAGTATAATCTGGTCTATTGATGAAGAGGGGAAAGTAGGACTGCTCGATATTCTGCCGAAAAGGGCCACCAAGGTGCATGCCATACATTTCCTCATGGAAAACGGCGGATATCTTCCGGAGCGCACTGTCTTTGCTGGTGATTCCGGCAATGACCTACCGGCGTTGACCAGCGGTCTCAATGCGGTAATGGTGAAAAACGGACATGACGATGTTCGCCGGGAAGCACTGGAGATTATGGCTGCTCAAAATATGGGGTCACATTTATATCTGGCAAAAGGCGACTTTTTGGGTATGAATGGCAACTATTGTGCTGGAGTGCTTGAGGGGATAGCCCATTTTCTGCCGGAGACTTTAAAGTGGATGAATAGTTCTGAATAGCTTCTCAATGAAGCCTATCGACCAAAAAATGTTTTCAGTTTTGCGGGTTCCATCCAAAAGTATGCACCAGAGAAGAGTACCTTGTAATTTTTGAGTGTTGCGACAATCTGTGGTTTTTATTTTGATCAATCGAGGAGTTTCCACAATGCCTCTGCAGTGGCAACCGATGATGCCGGGTTTTGGCCGGTCACCAGCTTGCCGTCCACCTCTACATGACTCTGCCAATCCTTGCCTTTGGTGTAGAGTCCTCCATTGGCTTTGAGCATATCTTCGACGGAGAAGGGTACGATTTCGGTTAATTGCACAGCAGCTTCCTCTCCATTGGAGAAAGCGGTAACCTTTTTACCCTCAACAAGAGGCTTTCCATCCGGATCCATGACATGCCGCAGGGCCGCTGGAGCATGACAGACACAACCCACCGGTTTATTTCTAATGGCAAAGGACTCAATGAGAGAAATAGATTGATCGTCTTCGGCAAGATCCCAGAGCGGTCCATGACCTCCGGGGTAGAAAATCGCATCAAATTCTTCTGGGTTGAGGGTACCAAGTCGTTGGGTATTGGCCAGCTGGCGTTTTGCTTCGTCATCTTTCTCAAAGCGTCTCGTTGCCTCAGTCTGGGCATCGT
>JASJDT010000239.1 GCA_030065655.1 Desulfocapsaceae bacterium
ACACCGGCAGTCTCTCTAGAGTGCCCAACTTAATGATGGCAACTAAAGACAAGGGTTGCGCTCGTTGCGGGACTTAACCCAACATCTCACGACACGAGCTGACGACAGCCATGCAGCACCTGTCACCAGGCTCCTCAAAGAGGCACTCCCGTGTTTCCACAGGATTCCCGGGATGTCAAGACCAGGTAAGGTTCTGCGCGTTGCGTCGAATTAAACCACATACTCCACCGCTTGTGCGGGCCCCCGTCAATTTCTTTGAGTTTTAATCTTGCGACCGTACTCCCCAGGCGGTGAACTTAATGCGTTAGCTGCGGCAATGAGACGATTAACCATCCCAACACCTAGTTCACATCGTTTACGGCGTGGACTACCAGGGTATCTAATCCTGTTTGCTCCCCACGCTTTCGCACCTCAGCGTCAGTATTTGGCCAGGTAGTCGCCTTCGCCACCGGTATTCCTCCCGATATCTACGAATTTCACCTCTACACCGGGAATTCCACTACCCCCTCCAATACTCAAGCCTGCCAGTATCAAATGCACTTCCATGGTTGAGCCATGGACTTTCACATCTGACTTAACAAACCGCCTACGCGCGCTTTACGCCCAGTAATTCCGAACAACGCTCGCACCCTCCGTATTACCGCGGCTGCTGGCACGGAGTTAGCCGGTGCTTCCTTTGATGGTACCGTCAAGAAGGATAGGTATTAACTATCCAACATTTCTTCCCATCTGACAGGATTTTACGACCCGAAGGCCTTCATCATCCACGCGGCGTCGCTGCGTCAGGGTTTCCCCCATTGCGCAATATTCCTCACTGCTGCCTCCCGTAGGAGTCTGGTCCGTGTTTCAGTTCCAGTGTGGCGGATCATCCTCTCAGACCCGCTAACCATCGTCGCCTAGGTAGGCCATTACCCTACCTACTAGCTAATGGTACGCAAGCTCCTCCTAATGCAGTAGCTTTCATGAAGAGGCCACCTTTCCTGATAAATCAGCGTATCCGGTATTAGCACACCTTTCGGTGGGTTATCCCGAACATCAGGGTAGATTACTTACGCGTTACTCACCCGTGCGCCACTCTACTCGTTTCCCGAAAGAAACTTTCGCGTTCGACTTGCATGTGTTAAGCACGCCGCCAGCGTTCGTTCTGAGCCAGAATCAAACTCTCCAGTTTAATATCTGTATCCCACCAATGGCGGGATTACTTATATAGTGCTTACGTATATAAGAGCTCACTTTGAAATTACAAAGTTTGCCCATGAGCTATTAAATAATAACTCGGTTGGGCCCGTTTGCTGTTGTTGTTATTCAGTTTTCAAGGATCGTTTCAGCCCCCTAACTCAAAAAGAAAAGGGGTGCGACCGGACGTCGCCACGAAGATTGACAATCTAATTGAATTCCATAACCTTGTCAAGATATATCTTCGCCTATTTTCATCTTCGCTCAACAAGATATGTCACCATACCCCCCTGCCACCAAGACCGAGCCAAACTACATGATCAGTATACACCTGTCAATAGCTTTTTGCGGTGAAAAGCCTATTGTCCAGAGAGGTGTTGAAAAGGTTGTTACAAGTAGTGGTAAAAGTGAAAGATCTTGCTTTTAAGCACCAATAACTTTACCATGATTGTTGAATATCACTCAGCATCAGGCTGTAGGTGCCTCACTATTAATATTATCATTTTCACAAATATAATGGAAAAGAAAAACGCTCTGTTAAAGTTGTTGCCAAAAGTAGACGAAGCTATGGCAATGCTGGAAGCGGAAATTGCAGAAAAAATTCCTAAAGCATTGCTAAAAAAAATAATTCGTCAGTGCATTGGTGAGCAGAGACAAGCCATTTTAGATTCACCCGAGAGCTGTAGTGAACTCTCTAACTCCCAATGGCTACAGCTGTTTAGTGAGCGCATCAAAGAAGCTGCACGAGACAATCTCCGTCGGGTTATAAACGGCACCGGCGTAGTAATTCATACGAATCTTGGAAGATCTCTGCTTTCCGAAGAATCAACAAGACAACTTCTACAATGCAGTAAGCATTACACCAACCTCGAGTTTGATCTGGCCAGCGGTAAACGCGGCAGCCGCTACTCGCTTGTTGAGGAAATGTTATGTGATGTCACCGGGGCTGAGGCTGGACTTGTGGTAAACAATAACGCCGCAGCCGTTCTTCTTGTGATCGACACCTTGGCGAGTGGCAAAGAGGCAATTGTTTCCAGAGGTGAGTTGGTTGAAATTGGAGGTTCTTTTCGTATTCCTGACGTAATGGCCAAAAGTGGGGCAACGCTTGTTGAAGTGGGGGCAACAAATAGAACCCATTTTGAGGATTACGAACGAGCCATAACCGAGAATACTGCCTTGATGATGAAGGTGCACACTTCAAATTTCAGGATGCTTGGGTTTACCAAAGAAGTGGCCACGGAGGAGCTTGTGACCTTGTCACAGGAATATGCAATTCCGGTCATGGAAGATCTTGGGAGCGGTTGTTTCCTCGATCTCTCACCTTTTGGATTGCCACGGGAACGAACAGTTCAGGAAGTGGTCGAGGCTGGAACTGATGTTGTTACATTCAGTGGGGACAAACTACTCGGCGGTCCCCAGTGCGGGCTCATTGTCGGCAAAAAAGAGGTTATTGATCAGATCAAGAAAAATCCATTGAACAGAGCCTTACGCATTGATAAGTTTACCCTGGCATCTCTTGAAAGTGTCCTGCGCAACTATTACAGCATCGAAGACGCCTTGCAAAATATACCTACGCTGGCAATGCTCATTATCCGTCCTGAAGATATCAGGAAGAAGGCTAACAGAATACTTAGAAAGGTAAGAAGGCATGATATTGGCGAAAATCAGGTGCATATTCAAGAAACAGTTTCTCAAACAGGTGGTGGTGCCATTCCAGAGTACGGCCTGGCCAGTTGGGCCGTGCAGATAACGCCTGCCCACGTTTCGGTAAACCGTTTTGAGCGAGATATGCGCAGTAGAAATATTCCCATAATCGGCCGTATCGAAAACGAACACTTTATCCTCGATTGTCGAACTCTGCTAGATGAAGATATCGATCATGTCTCTGCTGCGATAATTCACTATTTCAGGTCTTAGTCCCATGCAGCCGTTTACCCATCTCAATACTCTGGAGAGTTTGACAAAGCATGATTTTGTCATGTTTTACTCTCGTTTTCGCTATGCGGTTGAAGAAAAAATTCCGCAATTCAATGACCTTTTCTTTGTCGACCGAACAGATGCTCTTTCTGCTTTTTCATTGTCTGCCAAAGTTAAAAAAACAATTGAGAATTTTTTAAAAAGGACTGGAAACAAAGAAAAGTTGCTGTATTCATCGAAGCAAACAATTTTGTTTTCATTAACTGTTGGAGAAGGAGAAATAGTAGCAGTTGTAAAAGGTGTGGACGAATACTTCGGTGACCGGGTTTCCATCGATTGGCTAGCTGAGTTAAGCGATCATCTTCAGAATTCCTTTGTACTGATAAAGAAGGCTGGTACGGATCTGGAAACCGAACTACCTAATAATCAATGTTTTTTCAGTAATTTGCAGGATATCGTGATGGACTCATTGCCGTCACTTCTCCTGATCGAGCTATATCCTCGCGCGCGTTCAGCTCATGAGGCACAGATCCACACTGCTAAATCTACACGTTCACTTGCCAGTTGCCTTAACAACAGAATTCCTTTTTACTACCTGGGCAACCATGTTTTTGCCTTGCTTTCCACGGCTATAGAAAAGACAGATTTTCAGGCCATAGGCAAGCGGATTCTTGCCTGGCTACGCAGAGACGGTTTCCGCAAAGTACATATAGGTTTATGTTGCAGGGAAGACTACAACTTAGTTGAAAAAAGCGATCTGCCTCGTGACCTTTTCGAGCAGGTAAATTTTGCCCTGCAGGCAGCGAGAAAAAGAGGGCCTTTTGCCCTCTGTGATTACCAACATCTCAGCAAGCCTGATGAACACCCATTACGAAAGCCTTCAAAAGTCCTTCTAGCCAAGTTTCGAAGAAGGTGGAAACATATTGATTCATTTTCCGTAGCAGAGCTGCAGTCAACAGAGAAACAAAATATAGATTTACTCATCAGGGCGTTGCCTGAAGAGAATATGGTGGATGTCAATGAGAACGGGGTTTACCTTTTTTTCCCTCATACTCCCCCTGATAAGGTACAAAAGACAGTTAAATCATGGCTTGATAAAGAAAAACTGCAAAACATCCTCACCGGTGTTGCCTATTACCCACACCTTTCCTTCACAAAAAGTAGTACGGTATTTCACTGTCGAAAAGCCATCAATCACGCAGCCTTTTATGGTCCCAACGGATCGGCCATATTTGATGAAGTCAGTCTCAATGTCAGTGGTGATATCTATTATGCAGAAGGCGATTTGACCCTGGCAGTGAAGGAGTATAAAACCGGTATTACCTGTGATCCTCAAAACGTCAACCTGCTCAACAGTCTCGGGGTTGTCTACGCCGACATGGATAAACACAGAGATGCACAACGATGTTTTGCAAAGGTTCTGGACATAGAAAACGATAATTTCATGGCTTTATACAATTCCGGGCTTGAGGCTGAGTTGACCGGCAGACCGGCAGCCGCCCTCGGCTACTTTACCAGGGCGCATGCCATTACCCAAATAGACGAGGAAATTGAAGCTGATCTTACCTATCATCTTGGTAGGTTGCTTTGCCTTGAAGAAAGGCACCAGGAGGCTGTCGATATACTCAGGCCCTGGTATCAGGACCACTCTGAAAGTAGGACGAAAGAGCGAGCGTTGCCGTACCTCGGCAGGTCTTACTATGGTTTACAGAAGTATGCGGAGGCGGCTGAATGGCTGCAAAGGGCGTTGCAGTATAATGAATTCGATGGTGAGTCCATGGGGCTGCTGGGCTTATGTTACCTGCTTTTGGAGGAGGGGAACGATATCGCCCTGACTCTCTGCCGGAAAAGCGTTGAACTTGAGCCTGACAATAAGATTTTACGTATCTACCTGGCCAGGGTCCAGATTGCTTGCAATTTGCATAAAGAGGCTGGGATAAACCTTGGTAAGTGTCTGCGCATTAAAAAAACCAGAACGGAGGCGCAACTGTTGTCAGCTCTAAATTATCTGGAGCAGGGTTTGACCAAAAGGGCAGAATTCTGGCTGGCGAAACTTTCCACTAATGATAACATAGAGTGGGATATGGCTGCTAGAGTAAGAGAATTGAAAGAGGAAATCCATGAAATATAACGGTATAAATGAGAGAAGAAGAGTCTCTCGCGAACCTAAATACAACCTTGATAGCACCATGGCCAGCGATTCTTGGCGGATGTTCAGGATAATGGCCGAATTTGTAGACGGCTTTGATGCCATGTCAGCTGTGGATATCCCTGCGATAACTATCTACGGCTCCGCTCGAACCCCGAGGGATGATCCATATTACAAGATGACTGAAAATTTGGCCAGCCGTCTTGCCGGGCTGGATTATGCGGTCATTACCGGCGGTGGTCCCGGAATCATGGAAGCAGCTAATAAAGGAGCATTTGAAGCAGGGGGGGTGTCAATTGGATTGAACATAACGCTACCTCATGAGCAGAATCCCAATCCGTATACGAATTTCCCTCTGAATTTCAAATATTTTTTTGTGAGAAAAGTGATGTTGATGAAATATTCATCTGGTTTTATCTGCATGCCAGGCGGTTTTGGCTCCCTTGATGAACTCTTTGAATCCTTGACCTTGATTCAGACAGAAAGAGTTCGACCTTTTCCCATTGTCCTAGTAGGCTCCGATTACTGGGGAGGTCTGGTAGAGTGGATAGAGGACAAACTTATTGCCAGCAAAAATATCAGCACAGAAGACATATCTTTGTTTAAGGTTCTTGACGACGTTGACGATATATTACAATACGTAACCACCCAGATTGCGGGTTAGTTTCCAGAATGTAATGAAAATTCGGCAACATATCTGCCTTGCTGGTCATTTTCACATCTTCAACAGGAATTGGTGGAAAGTAACCTGAGGAAATACGACAAATTAATAGATTCAATGAGGTTATCGCATGGCGCAAATCGATGCTTTTTTTAAACTTATGAATGATGAAGGTGCATCTGATCTTCACATGGTTGCTGAACAGCAGCCAATTCTTCGCATTCGCGGTGATATGGAAAGAGTGAAGTTCAAGAAATTAGATAATGATGAATTGCGCAGCATGCTTTATGAGATTTGCCCGGAAGAGAAAATTAAGGTTTACGAGGAAACGGGCGATGTCGATTTTGGCTATGAGATACCAGGATTGGCACGCTACCGTTGCAACTTTTTCCGGCAGAAATACGGAGTTGGTGCAGTTTTTAGAGAGATCCCCAGTGAAATAATGACCTGTGAGCAGCTCGGTTTACCCAAGGTTATTCCGCGGCTTGCCCATTTACCCAAGGGGCTCGTTTTGGTAACCGGACCAACCGGATCAGGTAAATCCACGACCTTGGCGGCAGTTGTTGATGAAGCCAATAAGCATCGTAAGGATCACATCCTTACCATTGAAGATCCCATCGAATTTGTGCATACCAGCCAAAAATGCGTTATCAACCATCGGGAGGTTGGTTCTCATACTAAGAGCTTTGCGGCAGCCCTGCGTGGGGCCCTGCGTGAAGATCCAGATATCATCATGGTCGGTGAGATGCGTGACCTGGAGACGATCACTCTTGCCATGGAAGCTGCCATGACTGGTCACCTTGTCTTTGGCACTCTGCATACCATCAACGCCATGAAGACGGTGGATAGGATCATTGAAATCTTCCCGGCGAATCAGCAGGGACAGGTTCGTTCGACTCTTGCCGACGCTCTCAAAGCGGTAGTATCTCAGACGCTGTTCAAGCGCGTAGATATTAAAGGACGTTGTGCTGCTCTGGAAATTCTCATAGCCACTCCGGCAGTACGAAATCTAATCCGGGAAGGAAAGACATATCAGATACTCTCGACCATGCAGACCGGAAGGAAGTACGGTATGCAGACATTGGATGACGCTATTCAGGAATATCTCGATAGAAAAATGATCAGTCCGGATGATGCCTATTCCAACTGTGTTGAAAAAGCGAAATTTGTTAAATATCTGCGCAGACCACCCACCGATTTTACCGATGTATAAAGCTTGCTGGTAGTTGGAGGGTATTGCTGGAAGAGTCTTGCAGATG
>JASJDT010000033.1 GCA_030065655.1 Desulfocapsaceae bacterium
ACCCCTTCCTCACTGATGGGAAAACAGATGACAGGAACGCTGCCGACCCGCAATTTCAACAGCGGGGTTTTTGAAGGCGCAGAGTGTATAAATGGAACAACTCTTTGGAATGACTATCTCAAAGGAAGAGAGACCTCAAATCAAAACAGGGAAGGAAGGGCAACGTGTTTCGCCTGTAATGTACGTTGCAAACGTGTTGTTGAAGTAGAGAAATCCAGATACCCCGTAGATCCTAAATACGGCGGCCCTGAATATGAAACCCTGGCAGCATTCGGGTCTTATTGTGGGGTGAGTGATATGGCGGCAGTGGTTAAGGGAAATGAATTATGTAACCGCTACGGTATGGATACTTTATCGCTCGGAGGTACTCTTGCATGGGCAATGGAATGTGTTGAAAATGGTTTGCTCAAGCCAGATGATTTGGATGACCTCGACCTTCGTTTCGGTAATAGTGACGCTATGATAACTATGATCGAGAAAATTGCTAAAAAGAATGGTGTAGGAACTATTCTGGGAATGGGAAGTGAACGTGCAGCAGATTACTGGGGACTGGGACATGAATATCTCACAACTACAAAAAAACAGGAAACACCTGGCCATATGCCGCACATTAAGCTGACATGTGGTCTCATCTACGCGATCAATCCCTTCGGTTCCGACCACCAGAGCCATGAACATGACCCTGTTTATGAAGATGACGGGTATATCCCCTATCAGGATCGGCTGAGTTCCCTTGGCCTGAATACGCCACAACAATATATGAGTCTCAACGCTGAAAAGGTTCGGTTTGCCAGGAAAACACAATATTTTTACTCATTCGACGACACCATGGGATGGTGTCAGTTTGTCTGGGGACCGGCGTGGCATGTTTATGGTCCTGACCATGCAGTCAACATGATGCGTGCAGTTTCTGGTTGGGAGGATTTTGACATCGAAGAGCTGCTGAATATAGGTGAGCGCCGCATCAACTTAATGCGCGCATTTAATGCACGGGAAGGAGCAGATTACTCGCTGGATACCCTCCCTGAAAAATTCCACAGCAAAGCTCTCTCGGGTGGTGCTTCTGACGGTGTGAGCATTGATAAGGAACAACTTCAAGAAGCCATTCGCGAGTACTATAGTCAGGCAGGATGGAACATCGAAACGGGCAATCCTGACAGGCTGACCTACGAGCGGTTGAATTTAGGTTGGGTGGCAGATTTATTGGCTATTTGAGACTCACCTTCCAGGAGATGCAGGTATGGAGAATACTAGAAACTGGGCACTGGAGTGGTTGAAGCTCAGAAAACAGCAATACATTGGCGGAAGGTGGTGTGATGGTGAGTGGAGTGAATGGTTTGCTGTTAACCCCGCGAACGGAGAAACGCTCTGTAACTTTTATCTCGCCTCAACAGAGCAGGTTGAACAGTGTGCTGAAGAGGCAAACAGAGCTTTTAAAGGACGAACTCGCAATATAAGTCGAACGCAAAGAGCATCCGTTTTACACAAGATTGCAACCTTAATTCGCGAGAATCGAGATAGGCTGGCCGCACTTGAGAGCCTGGCTAACGGCAAACTATTTGCCGAATCACTGACAGACGATATCCCCACCTGTGCTGATATTTTCGACTATTATGCGGGTTGGGTCGATAAATATTATGGGGTAACAAGCCCTGTCGATAACGGGTATCTCAATTATTCGCTGATTGAACCCATTGGCGTTTGCGCCCTTATTGCACCATGGAATTTTCCACTCTATCAGGCTGCACTGAAGATTGCTCCCGCCCTGGCCATGGGAAATTCGGTAATTGTCAAACCTTCGGAATTCACGCCCTTCACAGCTCTGTATCTTATTGATCTTATGGATAAAAATCTGGATCTTCCAAAAGGGTCCGTCAATCTACTGGTAACGGATGGAGAAGCAGCTTCAGCACTTACCACAAGCTGCAATGTGAATAAAGTCTCGTTTACCGGGTCTACCATGGTTGGCAAAAAACTCGTTCAAAATTCCGGTGCCTCAAATCTTAAGGCTGTTACCTTGGAACTGGGAGGAAAGTCACCCTGCATTTTTTTTGATGACACCCTCAATCTTAGTGATGCAATTGATCGAGCCTTCCACGTCATGTTTAGCCACAAGGGGGAAAAATGTTCGGAGCCTACCCGCTTTCTTATCCAGGAAAACATCTATGATCAGGTCATCGCAGCACTGGTCGAAAAAGCTGAAGCGGTCATCTGCGGCGATCCATTCAATCCAGATAACAGCCAGGGAGCTCAATGCAACAAGGCTCAATTCGAGAAAATCTTACGCTATATAGATCTTGGTAAAAGTGAAGCGGAGTTGGTCGCTGGTGGTTACCGGGACATCAATGGTGAGAATGAGCGAGGGTACTATATCAGGCCTACAATATTTTCCAAGGTCGGTAGTAATTGCCGCATCGCTAAAGAGGAAATATTCGGCCCGGTTCTCTCTTGCACAAGTTTTGCCAGCGAAGAAGAGGCTATTTCTCTTGCCAATGATACTTCATATGGGCTGGCTGCTGGAATTTATACAGGAAATATAAGCAGAGCTCACCGCATGGCGGAAAAGATCGATGCAGGGATGATTTACATTAATCGCTATGGCTGTTATGGGTTGAGCAGTCCCTTTGGTGGCTTCAAAGAAAGCGGTTGGGGCAAAGAAATGGCGATACATTCATTATCTGCATATACGAAAGAGAAATCCGTATGGGTTGCTTACGGTGAATGATCTGCAGTACTAAATTGATGCCCTAGCCAAATAATCATCATCCCGTTCTTAGGTATAATAACACCGCATTTTGTCAGTCCTTTGCTTCCTCAGCTCTCACGGCTGAAGGGTACACCAAGATCCGCAGGAGAGGCCGAACGGCGACGCTTACCGGAAGAGGTGACCAGCACCAAAACACCGATGGTAAGCAGGTAGGGCAGCATTTTCAGAACGTAGGCGGGAATGATATCAATGGAGGTAGCCTGGAAGAAGAACTGTAGCGCGGTCAGCCCACCGAACAGCAGGGCTCCCCAGAAAGCTCGCAGGGGATTCCAGGTGCAGAAGATGACCATGGCAATGGCAATCCAGCCCTGGCCGCCGGTCATTGTTTCCTTCCAGCCCGGCGTATAAGACAGGGAAAGGTAGGAGCCGGCAAGACCTGAAAAAAGCCCTCCAACCCAGATGGCGATTGTTCTGGTTGCCGCCACATTCACCCCCGCAGCATCGGCCGCGGCAGCATCCTCACCCACCGCCCGCAAAACCAGCCCAGCCCGAGTTTTGAACATGACATACCAGGCCAGAGGCCCAAGAATATAAGCGCCATAGGCATAGGGACTCTGCTGGAAAAAAATCTCTCCCAGATAGGGTATCTCTGAAAGATAGGGCACAGCAAAGGCTCGGATGCGCACCCCGGCCTCGCCAATAAGCGGTCGTCCCAGAAAGTTGGCAAGCCCGAGCCCCAAAATGGTCAGCGCCAATCCACACAGCACCTGGTTTGAGCGAAGTTTGATGGTAAAAAACGCATGGATGAGCGACAAAGCTCCGCCAGCCATAGCTCCGGCAGCTATGGCAAGGTAAGGATTGCCGGTGGCAAAGCCGGCAGCAAAGCCGGCCAGCGCGCCAACAATCATCATCCCTTCCACGCCGAGATTCAATACTCCGCCACGTTCGGTGATAATTTCGCCAATCGTGGCCAGCAATACCGCCACTGAAGATTTTATGGCTATTTGGCCGATAAAGACGATATCTTCCATCATTCCGGCCTCCCTGCTGGAGATCTTTCAGGTATGGAATCAGACCTGATAAACACCAGCCTATATTGCTGCATCGCCTTACCGGCAAAAAGACCGAATAATAATGCCGCCTCGAGGATCAAGCTGATGGTCGAGGGCAGCCCCAGAACAGACTGTAACTGCTCACCACCAACAAACAGGGCTCCCAGAAGTACAGCTGTCAATGGCACGAACAGAGGGTTGAGACCGGCCAGCCAGGCAACGATGATGCCGTCGTAGCCATAGCCCACCGCTAGCCCGGTCTGGAGCCGGTAATGGATGCCGCAGACCTCAGCCATCCCGGCCATTCCGGCAAGGGCTCCTGAAATCGCCATGACGGCAAGCGTCTTGCCGGTAACATTAAAACCGGCATAGCTGGCAGCTTTCTGCTCCTTGCCGATCACTCGAACCTTATAACCCCAACTCGACTTATTGAGTAAAAAGAAAAGACCAACGGCGCAGAGCATTGCCAGGGGAAATCCCAGGTGTATCCGGGTTCCCAGAAAGCGCAGGAGATGGGCTGCCTCCGGGAGCTGAGCTGTTCCCGGAAAGCCAAAACCTGCCGGATCGCGCCAGGGGCCGTAAAAAAGATGCTCCATATAGATGATTGCCACATAGTTCAGCAATAGGGTGGTGAGGATTTCATTTACCTGGAAGCGCGCTTTCAATACTCCCGGAATAAGCGCCCAGAGCATGCCGCCAAAAGCTGCAGTCACAAGTACTGCCGGGATGAGCATGTAGGGTTGTGCTTCGGGGAGGAGAAAAAGCGCTGTGCCGGCCGCGAAAATTCCTCCCCAGACCAACTGTCCCTCGGCACCGATATTCCAGAGCATCATCACCGCCGCCACTGCCACGGCAAGACCGGTAAAGGTGAGCGGCGTCGCCTTCACCAGCACCTCGGAAAAGGAATGGAAGGAGCCGAACACTCCTTTGAACATGACCGTGTAGGCGGTAAGGGGGTTCACGCCCAGCAAGCCAAAAATGATACAGCCCGTACCAAAGGCAATGAAACCTGCTATGGCCACGGAATTCAGGCCACTATACCGTGTTACTTCACTCTTCTTCACCAGACGAATCATGAGGTGACCCCCGCCATCAGCAGACCAACCCTGCCAATCTGGTCACTGTCGGTGGCATCGATGATATCAAGTAGACGGCCGTTAAAGATCACGCCTATGCGATCAGAGAGCGACAACACCTCTTTGAGATCACCGGTCACCAGGAGCACACCGGCCCGCTCACGGCATTTCAGTAAAGCCTGCCAGATTTCCTCAGTGGCGGAAATATCGAGTCCCTGAGTTGGTTGCTCGGCAATGAACAGTTTCGGATTTCTGGAGAGTTCCCGGGAGAGTATGACTTTTTGCAGATTGCCGCCGGAAAGAGACTGGGCCGTGTCTTGCGCCGATTGGGCCTTTATCTTAAATTCCTCCACCGCCCTGGTCCCATCTTCGCTCATCTTTTGCCAATCTAGTGCCAGTTTTGTCGCGCCTTTTCTATACTTGCCGATCTGGGTTAGGGCAAAGTTTTCGGCAATGGACATGGAACCGACGCAACCGGTATGGTAACGGTCCTCGGGAACATAGGCCATGTCATCTTTCGGTGCTTTAGCCCACTCCCTTGCATTAAAAGTGCTGCCGGCAAAACTCACCTCTCCACTATCGGCCCTGGTCAGCCCAGCAATAGCCGACACCAGACCACTTTGACCATTACCAGCCACCCCGATAATGGCAAAAATCTCTCCCCGACGCACCTCAAAATCGATGTTTTCAAACCGGGTCGTACCATGGACATCTGCACCACTGAAATTGCGAAGACGCAGGACCGTCTCACCCGGTGGAATTTCCTCCTTATTCACCCGCAGGACCACATCCCTGCCCACCATGAGCCTGGCCAACTGGCGCTTGGAAATCTGTTTCCGGTCTGCCTCGGTGGAAATAATGACCCTGCCCTTGCGCATGATGGAGATATCATCAGCCAGCTCCAACACTTCTTCAAGTTTATGGGTGATGAAAATGATTGCTTTGTCGGCGCTACGCAGTTTCTTTAGCACGGTAAAAAAGGCATCTATTTCAACCGGTGTGAGAACTGCCGTTGGTTCATCAAAAATCAGGACATCGGCATCGAGCAGCAGCAGTTTGACAATTTCCACCCGCTGCCTCTCCCCCATGGATAATTCATAGACATACTTGTCAGGATCAATTGCCAAACCATACTGCTCGGCCGTCTCGCTGATGAGCCGACGACAGTTCGAGCCGCCTATTTTTTTCTGGGCGGCAAGCAGGAGATTTTCAGTCACCGTCATCGACTCGATCAGCATAAAACGCTGATAGACCATACCAATGCCGCTTTCCAGGGCCTGGGCAGGGGAGGTAAAACGCATCTCCCGGCCATGTAAAGCGATGGAGCCGTCATCCGGTTGATAGCGGCCCGCCAAAACAGACATGAGGGTTGACTTACCAGCCCCATTTTCGCCAAGAAGAGCGTGAATTCTGCCGCCATGGACGTTGAGATGTATATCTCTGTTTGCTGCCAGCGTACCAAAGTATTTGCTGATGCCGCTGAGCGAGATAACCGGAGTAGTCATACTCAACCTGAAACAGCTTCGGGAACCGGAAGTTCAGCAAGCGCATGGACAGGCGCGGGCAACAGGGAAGTGCCGCTTCCCTCGGTCGCGACACAAAAAATCCCATGCAGGAGGGGAACATCATCGCTACTGTGGGCGACCGCCTCCTCAAGGATTTCGTAGAGACCCATCACCGTGCCTCCGGTGCTCACCACATCATCGATGATGATAAAGCCATTTTCGGCAGAGCTGAGCAGCTGCATATCGCGTTCATAGACGGCGAGAAATTTACCGCCGCTGGTTATGGAGTCGGCTCCCACTTGAATAAGGGGCCGGCGGGAAACCTCCATGTGGGGCTTAATCCGATTATAGGCCACTGCAATCGCGTCCACACCGAGTTCGGCGGCAACCACCTGGGTAAGCTGAAGCGCTTTTTCCACAGCAGTGAGAATGACTATTTTGGTTGGTTCCCTGACCACCTCTCTGATCTTGGCGGCCAGCAATCGGCCCAGATCTTGGTTCAGCTTTATCTGACCGACCAGATTAAAGGAGGCAATGCGCAGGTCTGCATCCCGGCCCGGTACGACAACAAAAGGGAGTTCGACGTCATAACCCAAACCATCTACTTTCAGCAGAAACTTTTCCCCGGATTCTTTGCTATCAAGCACATCCATTTTTCTCCCTCCCGCGGTCAAAAAGAAACTGCGCCGGGTTATGTAAAGCCGGCGCAGTTGAATACTGCCTGTCATGGCGCAAGGGCTGAAACAGTTCAGCCCTTGCTGTTTCTTCTTGCTGTTACTGCGGTATCTTCCCGGAGACACCCTTCACCAGAACGCGCATGGTCAGCAAATCCTTATCTGTCGCCTGCTCACCCTCTTTATAGAGCACATTACCCTTCTGGTCATAGAGAGGTCCGGCAAAGATGGTGTCTTCACCACGGGCCAGTTTTTCGTGCTCGGCCATTACCTTGGCTTTCACCTCTTCCGGTACACTCTCATTGAATGATGACATGAGAATACCGTCATCCTCCATGCCGCCCCAATAAGGGGTGTTGTTCCAGGTACCATCCAACACCTGCTCTACGGCTTTGATATAATACTGGCCCCAGTTAAAGGTTGTCGATACCAGGGCGCAGGTTGCACCATATTGAGCAGCATCTTCGCCGTAACCAATGGCCGGGACACCGGCGGCACAGGCAGCAGCCGCTGAATCCGGGGTATCGGCCATCTGCCTGATCAGATCATGCTTGCGGGCTATGAGGGTTTCGGCCAGGGTGGTTTCGTTTACCACATCACGCCAGGCCTTCAGCCAGACTACGGTGTTGAGCTTGTCCTCATCATAATCGGCACCAATCTCATCGAGGCCCTTTTTCAGACCGATGGTGAAGGCGTTGATGCCGCGAATCGGTTCGGGAATGGGCTGAGTGGCCACGGTACCCACTTTTTTGAAGCCCATGAGTCCGGCCATGTAGCCAGCCAGGTATTCGCCCTGGTACATGCGCTCAAAGTAGTTGCGCATATTCGGAGCGCTTTTGAAGCCAGAACAATGCTCGAACTTGATATCGGGATAATCCTTGGCGACATTGAGTAGCGGATCCATATGTTCGAAGGTTGTACCGAAGATAATGTCATAGCCCTGCTGGGCGTAGTTGCGGAAAACCCGCTCCGCATCGGCCGCCAACACCTTCTCGGTGTAAGAGATGGTAATCTTATCACCCAATTTTTCTTCGAGTTTTTGTATGCCGTGATAGTGGGACGTTGTCCATCCCTGGTCATCGATAGTCCAGAGCAGGGCAAAAGCCACCTTCAATTTATCTTCCTCAGCGGCAACTGCCTTGTCTGTCGAAAGTATGCCAGCAGTAAGAAACAGAACTGCCACAATAGCCAATACTATTTTTTTCAACATCGGATTTCCTCACATGGATAAGTTGGTAAATATGTTAACCCAAAAATATCACACCATTGATATTTCAGGCCCGCTTCATCTTCTCTGGATTTTTGGAGAAATCTACACATCCCCTGATGCAAAAAATACTCAGCTAGAGATGTTACTATATATTTAAGCATCTATTATGCTTATAAAAACATACCAAGGGAAAACGAGCTCTCTCCATAGCTCTTCTGGGCGATAAGTTACCCTAACTCTAAAGGCTCAGCAACAGGTAATCCTTTTTGAAACAATATAGGTCTGCGGTTTCATTTGTCAGTGACTGCTGCCTGTATCTCTACGCACATTGCTGAAACAAGGATCTGCCAACTCTGCCTGTGAAACACCTTGAATCGTGGATATTGATTAAGTATATTCGCTCTTATGGGCAGCTTTGTATCTGAAACAATGGAATGCAACGCCGCAGCGCACTTATCTCATTCAATGTAAATGGTATATCGACATGGTTAATGGTGAATTTTTCGATTTAAAACAACATATACGGTCAGTTCCCGGGTGGCCCGAACCACACGTAATCTTCAGAGACATCTGCTCCCTGCTCGAGGATAAATATTTTTTCAGAAAGTCCATCGACCTTTTCATCCATCGTTATTTTAATATTGAGATTGATGCCGTGGTTGGTATCGATGCCCGTGGCTTCATCATCGGCGCACCGATCGCCTATGAGCTCAACGCCGGTTTCATTCCCGTTCGGAAAAAAGGCAAACTGCCCGGAGAAACTATCTCTGAGTCCTATACGTTGGAATATGGCACCGCCGAGATTGAAATGCAGAAAAGCGCCCTTAAGCAGGGCAGCAAGGTTCTGCTCATCGATGACCTGATTGCCACTGGCGGAACTATGCTGGCAGCTTCGACTCTTCTTAAGAAAATGGGCGTAGAAATCATCGAGGCCGCCGCCATTATCGACCTCCCCGATCTCGGTGGTAGCAGCAGACTTCGGGATGCGGGCCTAGCAGTCCACACCTTCTGTGAATTTGAAGGCGATTAAATTTTATTGCCATATTGAAAACCAGCTCGACTAGCCCGAATTTCTCACCGGCCGAGGTTAACATTGTGTTGATTTGAGGAGGCAGGAAATTTAAAGCCTGTAATTCGGAATCTCAATATATTTTTTGAAATTCAACACACTGTTTATGAGAAATTCGGGCCAGGAATGGTCAATAGAGTCTTCTCTTTGTTGGTGCACGCCAGAAGAACAGCGACACTTCAGCCTTCTTTTCGTCCGTCGGGATGGCCCGTGCCTTTGACAGCACCCGGCTCTCCGGTGACGAAATCATTCTTCATATAGCTCATCATTTCATCGGTTGAAAGCACCTTGGCGACAGTACTTCCAGCCACTTTCAGGGCGATTTCCTGATTAGCGGTCGCCGTTGCGACGGCGTCACTCACCACCACAACATCGTAGCCACGTGAGTTGCCTGCGTAGGCCGTGCTGAGAATACATTCATCCGTCCAGAGACCAATAAGCACGATGGTATCGATGCCGGCTGCCTTCAGCTTTTCATCTAAATAAGAATTACCGTTCTCATCAAAATTCCAAAACATATCCAAATGTTTTCCATGGTAAAACCAGCCATCGGCAAGCTCTTCATCTGTCGGGGCAATTTCTGCCAACGGTTCCATTCCCGGCAAGCCGTTAAAAATGTACACAGCATTCTCAGGATCTTCCGGACGAAGCCCTCTGGGACCATACCATCGATCCATAGCGTTACTTATGCCGTCGTCAAACGTACGGGTCCAAGCGCTCCACACAATGCGGATGCCATCACTCTTGGATTGAGCCTCCCGAAACACATCAACCAGCCTGATGAGATTCGGGAGAATGCCTCCTGCATAGGGTCGGTACTCTTCCTGGCAGTCATCAAGAAGCAGGGCTATTCTGCGAGGGCGATCCTGCAAGTCCCAGGAAGCCCAAAAACTTAGCGGTTGTTTGTTCGGTCCACCTGGAGTGTTTCTATAGTTGTCCATCGGCTTTAATGCCAATTCCATGTCGCGATATTTGCGTTGCTTCTGTAAAGCTTCTTCAAGTTTCAGAATTTCGCCATTAGTTTTGTACATCATCAACCTCCTCTCAAATAGTTGAAATACATAAACAACCAACGCTTTACCCGCAATCTCCTGTGAATAATAATTTATTGGTCTACTCAACACCATAGGCTACTTGATGCCGACCGAACTCTCAAAAAATTACTTGGGAGGTGTTTAAAAGTAAAGGACTTTGATATTGAGGATAGTAGGTGACAATGGCCCCTGCTTGATACTCTTAGCCAAAATATTAAGGTATCAATGTCGCCAGGATGACATTGAATCAACAATGAAATAAAAAGGAGCAGTAAAATGACATATCCAAGAACATTTTCACACATCGGCATATCGGTGACCGATCTTGAGAGGGCAGTAGAATTCTACACCACTACATTCGGTTGGTATGTCATCATGCCACCGACAAAAATCGTCTCAGATAACTCCGCCATAGGCGTTATGTGTGATGATGTTTTTGGTGATGGCTGGGGAAGTTTTAGAATTGCTCATCTTGCAACCGGTGATAGTATTGGCATTGAAATTTTTGAATTTAAAAATGCGGAAAAACCTGAAAACAACTTTGAATACTGGAAAACAGGCGTGTTCCACTTCTGTGTGCAGGATCCTGACGTTGAAGGACTGGCAGCTACAATTGTTGAAAACGGCGGCAAGCAGAGAATGCCAGTGAGGGAGTACTATCCTGGGGAAAAGCCTTATCGGATGGTATACTGTGAAGATCCTTTTGGAAATATTATCGAGATTTACTCCCACAGCTACGAGCTCACCTATTCCGCAGGGGCCTACCAGAAAAAATAATAAAAACAACAGGTTAAAGAGCTACAGTCAAAACTGATCGAGGAGTGACTATTTCGCTAAGTTTGTTTAATGACAGTGGAGGTAGGATACAATGGAACACAGCAATAAAATTAACCGTCGAATTGTGCTTGCATCTCGACCGGAGGGCCCACCAACTGCCGAAAATTTCCGCCTGGAAGAAATTGAAAAGCCCGTACCCGGTGCAGGGGAGGTGCTTTTGCGCAGCATCTACCTGTCGCTTGACCCCTACATGCGTGGCCGGATGAGTGATAGGCCTTCGTATGCTCCCCCGGTTGAAATTGATGAGGTGATGGTGGGTGGTACTGTTTGTCAGATTGAAGAGTCCCGTAACTCAGATTTTACCGTAGGAGAGTGGGTGTTGGCCTATAGCGGTTGGCAGCTCTATGCCATATCGGATGGTTCCGATCTCACCAGGTTGGGGAGAAAACCGGAAAAACCATCATACGCTCTGGGCATTCTAGGAATGCCTGGATTTACCGCGTATATGGGACTCCTGGACATCGGCCAGCCACAACAGGGAGATACTTTGGTGGTGGCAGCTGCGACCGGGCCGGTTGGAGCTACGGTGGGACAGATTGGGAAATTAAAAGGTTGCCATGTGGTTGGTGTTGCCGGAGGACCTGAAAAATGCCGTCATGCCAGAGAAACGCTGGGATTTGATGAGTGTCTTGATCATAAAGATCCAGATTTTGCCGATCAGCTGAAAAAGGCCTGCCCTGCTGGCATTGATATCTATTATGAAAATGTTGGCGGCAAAGTGTTTGATGCCGTTTTGCCATTGCTGAATACCGGGGCAAGGATTCCGGTTTGTGGTCTTGTCTCCAGGTACAATGCAACCAAACTGCCGGATGGTCCTGACAGATTATCCGTTCTTATGGCTACAATTTTGATCAAACGGCTTAAGGTCAAAGGTTTTATCATTTTTGAAGATTATGGCCATCGTTACCATGAATTTGCTAAGGAGATGAAAAAAATGGTGGCAGCAGGCCAGATTCACTACCGGGAGCATCTGGTTGAAGGCTTGGAGAATGCACCACAGGCATTTACGGGCATGTTGAAGGGCGAGAATTTTGGCAAACTTGTCATCAAGGTAAATGACGAATTGTAAGCTTAAGATCGCCAAAGATAATTTATACTCTTATTATCAAGGGAGATTGTCTCTTGAGAGTGAGACTTGTCAGATCAGCGATTTCTCCAAAATCTGAAGAATTGATACATAGCCGGCAAGTTATAGCTTGATAAAAGCTTTGCGCTGATTATCAAAACGTGCGACGAATAATCGTTGGACGACCGGAATTGAAACCCTGATATCCTTTGGTCTCTTGGTGGGTTTTCAGCAATGATATCAAACCTAATGGTATATCTGCTGGCATATTGTCAAACTCGGCCCATTCATTCTTTTTCTATAACGAACTACGGAGTTCCTCAATACCAAAAAAGCACTAGGAAAACTATCATTCTTCAATTACATACATGGCAAAGAGCATGCGCTGCTCATCCGTAAGTTTATGTGCTCGTTTTGTGGCAAGAGAAAAGAAAAGTCCATCTTGCTCTCCTTCTGCTACTATTTCATCTGGCTCTTTTATGAAATTGAATTTTATAGTTGCGGAAATTTTACCTAATTTGGACAGAAATAATTCAATTCGAATCTTGTCACCTAGATACAAGGGTTTTTTGTAAGCAATCTCCGTACGTGTCAGTACCGGAGCAAACCCAAATTTCTCAATCTCATGAACCGGCATACCAACTTCTGCTAATAACCTTAGCCGGCCGATCTCCATCCATTTGATGTAACTAATATTGCTCACATGATGGCCAGAATCGATATCGTAGGTATATATTTCTGGTTCTATAGTAATTTTAGGCATATTCTGACTCCTTATGTCAATGCAAAACAGGCAGCCTTCATTCTCGAAAGTGCACCAATTGATTGTTGTTGTCTTGGCCAATTAAAATCAATGAACGAGCGACATTCTTTTTTCCCTGACATTTTCTTGATCCAATTGCTCTTCTAGCCAGTCAATTGCATCTTGCCAAAGCTGTTTTGCCGAGGGCCGAAAAAAACCAAAATGCCCGAGTTTTTTCAATCCGACATCTGCTGGCACAACATGCCGCCTGGTGACATTTGGATAGGCATTCATCATAGCATCAACGGCTTTACGTGTACCCCAATTGTCATCGGCAAAGCTGTACGCCAGTACCGGAGCTCTGAACTCGGTGTAACGCTGAAGAGGCAGTGACTCATCATCAAGAAGGTACCCTGGTTTCCGACACCAGCCTGCCCATTCGAGGGCAACGTTTTTGGGCAGATCTTCGGCAGTGCCAATTTTGCTCCAAGGCATATAGCCAAAAATGACAGACAGTAGAGGCAGGGTAATGTAAGCATGAAACGCAACTATTGCCTTTTGCATTCCTCCCTGCAAAAGCCAATAACCGCTTTGTGATGACAAGCTTATCATTGCAGCTATGTGATCTGCATTTGGAAGTAAACCAGGCGTCTGTCCACCATAGCTGTGTCCGATATGAACCAACGTATAGTCTGTGTGTGTCTCGGCTGCCCACTCGATAACACCAGCCATGTCCAGTAGTGCCCAATCACGAGCCCGCGCTGCAAAAACTTTCAGCGTATCGGGTCGTGATCCACCAATACCACGATAATCATAAGTGACCACAGTATATCCCCGCCTCACAAGATAAAGAGCAAACATTTTGTAATAGCGTTGGGGGACAGCCGTTGCCGAGCTGATAACTGCAATAATCTTGTTAGGATGTAAACTAGGACTGTACAGGTTTGCTGCCAAGAGATAATCGTCTTGGGCGGGTATGGTGATTTTTTCTACCTTCATAATTTTTTATCCTCCTTTGGTGGAAATGGTCATTCCGATAAGTGTGAGATGATCGACACTCGCCGCATTATTCATATTTTCTACCTACTCCAGGTTAAACCTGAAAAGACCGATCGGTCTTTTTTTGTCCAAAAAAAATCAACCAATGCTCAATTCTTCAACCACAGAACTCAGCATTTTCATGACTGCTTGCATAGATTTGTCAGAGTTTTCCATGCGTGAAACAAACATTCCTCCTTCGTAGGCGGAGATAAAAAAATCCGTAAGTTCATCAGCATCTATATCTGGTGACAAATCCCCATTATCTATTCCTTCCCGCAATTCTTTTTTTATCATTCTCTTTAGTTCGCCCAAAGCTTGAGCAGCGGCTTCCTGCAAGGGTGGGTAATAGTTGTCTGACTCAATTCCAGCGTTCATTATCGGACAACCGCCACTCACTGGATCTCCCTTATACACATCCAGTCCAGCAGATATGAGGGCCATCAATTTCTCTTTACATGTTTCATGCATCTGCAGCGTCTTATAAAATCTTCTGCCTATGAGGGTGACGTTATGCTGAAAAGCGGCCAGTGCCAGCTCCTCTTTAGAGCTGAAATGGTTATAGATTCCCCCCTTTTTCAAACCAGTAGCTTGCATCACTTCTGATAGGGTCGTAGCATAATACCCTTTCGAATTAAAGAGACCTGCAGTTTGTTCAATAATTCGCTTTTTTGTTTCGGCTCCCTTATTCATACTCTCATTTTAAGACCGATCGGTCTTAAATCAAGCTGTTTTTTCCTGAAATTATTACATGGGTTTAATCTTTTAATATTTCTTGTCTTCAACACGGACCATCTTTAACCAGTGGATAACTTATTTAGTTCTATTTCTGCAGCAGGCTGAACTCAACATCAACAGAAGCACCTCAATCATCGAACTTTCCGCTATTGATATAAGACGGAAACTCTAGGATGCAGGTCTCGCTTCCCCGAACTCAGGTGAAGTGTGGGAAGCTCATTCAGCTTGTACACATCAGTTACAATGATATTCCTGACTTCTAATGATCGCTGAGTAAGGCACTTCTGATTCTATTATTCAGAAAAAATGCAGAACACCAATCTGAGAAAGACCTAGAAAAAGCTACATAAAAAAGCTAGGATAATAAGACACGTACACAACAGGATCGATTTCTCCCGCAGCCAATAAGGAATGTACGCAATCTCTGACGTATCGAAGTCAGTCAATAGCAATCAATGGTCTAAACTTACAGGGGATGACAGCATGCCTGCCAAAAGCCGTTCGGAAAAGCCATTTACTAACATCCAGGATAAAATTCTTAAGCATTCCACTCCACATGATGAAAAAACCGTTTT
>JASJDT010000240.1 GCA_030065655.1 Desulfocapsaceae bacterium
AACAGTTTTCCTATGCCAGCTATGCTGCCGTCTTGTCCACCCATGTAAATCAAGACGGGATGGTGAATTATAAAAACCTCGTTGCCGATCCTGAACAACTAGATCAATTTTACGCTCAGCTTGCTTCCTTTAGTCCGGATAGTCATCCAGCCCTCTTCCCTTCAGAAAATCACGAACTCGCATACTGGATTAATGCGTACAACGCCACGGTTCTTAAGGGAGTCGTGGAATATTATCCGATTGACAGCGTCGAGGATGTTGAACATCCAGGTATTCTCTTCTTTTTCCCAGATAAAAGCGGGTTCTTCTTTTTTCAGAGATTTACCTACGGAGGACAGGAAACCAGTCTCTATTATCTGGAAAATTACGTTATCCGAGGACGCTACGACGATCCGCGCTTCCATTTCGCCCTCAACTGTGCTTCGCTGGGCTGTCCTGTCTTACCTCAGGTACCATTTCTAGGGGAAACCCTGGAAAGTCAACTTGATCAGGAAACCCGCAAATTTATCAATGATCCTGAGAAAGTACGCTACGATCCGGCTGCCAAAACCCTCTATCTCTCATCGATATTCAATTGGTATGAGGAAGATTTTACCGGCTGGTTAAAAAATAGAAGTCCGGTAGAACAGCCATCCCTTATCGATTATGTGCTGCTGTATCTCTCGCCGGAGATTGCCGACCTAGTTCAACAAAATAGATCGGATGTAATAATTGCCTACCTGCCCTACGACTGGGGATTAAATGATCTGAAGCAGTGATGGTAAGCACCTGCAGTTTTTCAAGCAGGTGCGATTTTTCGGGGTTAGCTGAATCTGCTTCTCAGTTGATTGGCGGACTCGACTATAGCGCAAAGCTTTTTGTAGGCTACATCTTCAATATTCACCGAACGGCTGGCAAAACAGCCAAAGCCACAATCGGTATTGAGATAAAGTTGGTCAGGCCGGTAGTACTCCAGCGCTTTTTCGGCTTTGCCGACAATAAAATCAAGGGATTCGACCAGATCGGTCCTGGGATTGACCACTCCCAGGCCGAGCTCCCGGTCATGAAGAGCACGGCCGACGATATCTATATCACCAGCCCTGGGAGTAGCGTATTCCAGAACAAACTGGTCAATCTTCATGCGCTCCAGTGCCGGTAACAGCTTGGCATAATCGCCTGAGAGGAGCACATCTTCCTGTTTTGACCAGTTACCCCGGCAGATGTGAACTCCGGTTTTCACTCCCTCTACTTTCCTGGTTATTCTGTTTATGAGATCAGCTGCGAATTTAAGTTCTTTGCCCGCGTCACGGCGGGTTGCCAGCGTGGCTCACATAAAGGTGCGCCGGTCGCATTCCTCTGACATGATGAGTTCGGTAAGCACGGGTTCATCAAACTGGACAAAATCACAGCCTGCATCTCTCAGGTCGATCAGCTCTTCCTTGAGGATTTTCACGATATCGTCCGCCATCTTCTTATGGTTGCGATAGACCTTTCGAGTCAAGGCTGTCACCCACATGGATCGCGTCAGCAGATAGGGGCCGGGCAGGGTTATCTTTATCGGTTTTTTGGTCAGGCTTCGCAGGAAGTGGTAGTCTTCCAAGGCCAGAGATTCACGCCGGGAAAGCTTACCGATACAGGTAGGATTTTTAACCGCTGAAGCAGGCATGTCCATGGTGCGCAGCATTTCTTCGAATTCGGCCTTATCTTCAACATAGTCAAGCATCTCGGCAAGCGACATAAGTTTGGTGCCGGCTACCTTTTCAGTAATAAAAGCGTAAAAACTTTCTCGCCTGTGCTCGCCGTCCACAAGTACATCGATACCTGCTTTTTCCTGAAGATCGACGGTGCGCCGTATCTCTTCTTCGGCAACGCTCAGGTAATCCCATTTACTGACAGCTCCTTTCTGGAAGCCGCGCAGTGCTTTGAGCATCTGCCGGGAGCGGGGCCAGGAGCCGACCTGGGTCGTCAAAAAAGGTTTCTTGTCGATCATTTTCACACCAGGGCGAGTTTAATATTGAGGTCAACTGCCTTTGCCAGGGTCGCTGCTATGGGAGATCTGGCCACCGTGCGCTCCCACACCGCTCTGACCTTCTCTTCATCATCGAAGGTTGAAGCGAAGCATTTCAACTCGATTCTCTCTATGGAGGGGTCGCCCGCTTCAATTCCTATGTGGGCTAAGATATTGTGCAATCCGCCACTGAGAGAAATCTCGATATCGTCAACGTCAAGATTTTCCTTGGCACATTCAGTGGCAAACGATGTTGTCAGTGAACCTGCCAGAGCACCAAAAAGATACTCAACTGCACAGGGATGCTTGTCCTTTTCCTCAAAGCTGGCGGATTGGCCAACATCAAAGGAAAAATTCCGTGCATATACCGTGGATTTCAGATGACCGGTCGAGCGGGTACGTAGACGCCACTCATATTTCTTGGCCTGTTCGAGATCTTCCTTGAGACTTTTTTCTTCGCTTTTTTCCTGGTTTCCCCGTTTGATAAAATATCTGGTGAATCTGTCCTCTTCCTTCTTACCAAGATATTCGTGCCCAGCCATACGGCACCAAGGGGGGAGATCGCCTGCCACGCTGGGCTCCCGGCTGCGCATTTCCAGAATACCGCCAACCGGTGTTTTACTCATATTATCACGGATTAGAAGGATCAGACCGGAGCCGCAATCAAGATCTCCACCGTCAAAAACCGCGTCGGCTTGAAAAACCGTATCTTCATGTGGCATTGCAAGATCTCCCGTATCTGGCTGGCTTAGTAGGCAACTGCCGGTGAACCGTCGGACAGCCACTCGACAAGAGCGGCACCGCCGGCTGGGGTTGCCCCTGGGATGAGCTGACTTTCATCGATGTTGCGTTTTTTCATGCAAGGTGTGCAAACATAGATCTTTCCGCCCGCTTTCATAAACTTATCAACGAGGTCCTTGAGCGGGGCAAACGGGGCGCCTTCATCGATTTTGGTCATCTCATCGGCAACCGCGCACCAGACACCGTCGGAACTCAGAAAAACCATGGTTTCTTTTTCACTTCCTTGGGCGGCATTGGCGACAACGAATCCAAGGGTCGCTTTATCGGGATCTGTTTTACAATGGGTGATGGTAACGCAAAAGGTATTGGACATTGTTAATTCCTCGTAAGATGGGGTTTAAGGGTTATGAGATAATAGGGGTGTCGCATTTTCGACAGTTCGTTTTTGGTCATCCGGCACCAGGCCGGCAACTCCACCGGTGCCGCCGGGTCTCTGGAAATTACCACTATTTTGGTCCCAGGGGCCTGATCCTTGATGTAGAGGTGAAGGTTGATGATGACCCTGCCGCAGGTTTCATCACCGCCATCAAACTCATCATCGAAGGTCCAGTCTGGCATATTGGCGGGTTTGTTCATGACATACGTTCAGATTGCAATGGAGATCTTGAATCTCCTTGGGTATAAAACCAGGTAACTATAGATCAATTTGGGCGATACAACAAATAGGATTATTCTATGGCTTTAGTTATATCCATTGCAATTTCAAATATCTACATAGGAACTCAACTGGCGGGTTCTCTACATTCGAGACGGAGAAAATGCACCGTGATGATCTCCTCTCCGGCCGGATCATGGGAAAACAATATGGTTATTGAAAGCCAAGAATTACAGGATCTGCCGAATTTGATGTCAGGATATTCTCCAACACAATCCAGTATGTGCGGATAAATCCGAGAGTAGTGGTTGTTCGGGTTACAATTTTATCAGATAAAAAAAGCACCTGCAGAAAAACTGCAGGTGCTTTTTTTATTCTTAGCCTCATTGGAAGAGACTTCTACGCTTCTTCTTTTTCAACCTCGACGACTTTACGGGTTTCGACGTAGTGGGCTGCGGCCAGGGCAGCGGTGCAGCCATCGGCAGCAGCGAGGACGATCTGATTGGCATATTTCTGGCGAAGATCGCCGACTGCAAAAATACCGGGAAGGTCAGTTTCACATTTCTCATCGGTGACGACATAACCGCTCTTATTAATGGTAATTCCGGCAGGAACCAGCTGGCTGTTCGGCGAAAATCCGACAAAAATGAATACTCCCTCGACGTCAATATGGGAAGTTTCGTCGTTCCTGGTGCTTTTGAGATCAAGCCCGGTGACGCCTGATTGGTCTGAAACGATTTCTGAAACGACGGTGCTGTAGAGGATCTCAATATTTGGTTCGGCGAAAACGCGCTGCTGGAGGATACGGCTGCCGCGAAATTCATCCCGGCGATGGATCAGGTACACTTTTTCGGTTATTTTAGCGAGATAAAGCGCGTCTTCCAGAGCGGTATCACCACCGCCAATAACGGCCACAACCTTGTTGCGAAAGAAGAAGCCATCGCAGGTTGCACAGTAGGAGACACCCTTACCAAAATTTTCATCTTCACCCTTGGCCTGCAATTTTTTGGAAGTTCCACCAGCGGCAAGAATGACAGCATGGCCGGTCAAAACCGTGCCGTCGGCAAGCGTGACGCCGTGATAGTCGATTCCTGGTTCCGTGGAGACAACCTCGGTATTCCTGATTTCCAAATCATAGGCTTTGGCATGCTCAAGAAATTTCTCACACAGCTCAAAACCACCGATTTCCTTGAAACCCGGATAGTTTTCCACGCCTGTGGTGATCGCCACCTGTCCACCCGGTACACCTTTCTCGATGAGAACGGCATTTAACGCGGCCCTCTTTGCGTACATGCCAGCAGTCAACCCGGCCGGGCCACCGCCTACGATAATCACGTCGTACATTACCTGCTCAGTCATTTTTTCCACACTCCAGTTTCAAAAATTAAGATTAACTATTCTAAGCAAGAGTCGCCACCGGGTGGTGCCGACCAGCTGTTTGTCAGCAAACATGTTAACTCTTAATATCGAGTCTCCGTCTGTCAACCATCGTCTGCCAACATACTCTTCTTGGCCATATGTTTCATGGAAATTGTTAAGTGGAAAATGATCAATTTCTTGTACCATGCCGTTATCTTGGATCTGTAAGGCATATTGATTGTTGAATTCGTTTTAGAGCCGGAAAGCCGCAGAACCGATCCAGCAGATCGAGACAATCGGTATGCTGGTAATTTGCTTTGTCTCTTT
>JASJDT010000241.1 GCA_030065655.1 Desulfocapsaceae bacterium
CCTATTCATCTGCCGCCGCTTCGGGAACGCAACATAGATATACCTGAACTCGCACAATTTTTTCTTACAAAATACGCCCAGAAAAACCGCAAGGACATCAAAGGCTTTCATCCAGAGGCACTAAATCTGCTTATGCAATATGATTGGCCAGGCAATATTCGTGAACTGGAAAACACCATAGAGCGTGCCACCATCCTCTGTCTGGGGGAACAGATCTTACCAAAGGAGCTACCTCCCCAATTCTTTCCTGAAGGAGTCACTGCCCAGGTAATTGACATCCATACAAAAGAAGATTTCACCCTCCGTGATATGGAGCGGGAAGTAATCAAATCAACCCTTGAAAGGACAGAGTTCAACAAAAGCGCCACCGCCAAAAAGCTTGGAATAGCCCGTCAGACCCTCTTAAATAAAATTAAAGAGTATGGTCTTGATGCTTAAGCGCTTGGCTGATGAATGAGCTTTTATTCGTATATTAGAACGGCTTGCTTTGTTCCAGGCTGCGAGGACAATCGCCATTTTTTATTTGACTCAACATCCTCTGAATTGGCAATGAGCACTTGAACTCAATACTTCATGCAGGTGGTGCATGAGACGCAATTGTAAATCAACTCAACCGTCCATCGAGGCGCTCTCCACTCTCTTCATCAAAAAAGAGGATTTTGCTGGTATCGAGGGCAAGCTTCATGGACGCTCCGGCATCACCTGCAAATTCAGGACAGGACCTACAAATGACCTCGGTGGAGTTGAGTTCGACATGAACCAATGTATCAGGACCGGTTGGCTCGATAACCCTCACTTCGCTTTCCAACTCCACTATCTGTTGGCGGTTGCCCAGCCCTGCATTTGTGTCCGTAATGTTTTCCGGCCGGATTCCCATCACCGCACGCTGACCGGGGACAAAATCACTGTTCACCGGGATGAAGCATTCTTGCCCCTTTGAGTTGGTAAGAACGACACCTAAGGATCGCTCCTGCTGTTCAAAGCTTACCGGAATAAAGTTCATCGACGGCGAGCCGATGAAACCCGCAACAAAAAGATTACTGGGGTTTGAGTAGACTCCGTTCGGTGTATCAAACTGCTGCACGACACCATCCTTCATGATGGCAATCCGGTCCGCCATGGTCATTGCTTCAATCTGATCATGGGTGACATAGACGATGGTGGTCCCAAGTCGTTTATGCAGCTTCTTAATTTCAGCCCGCATCTCCACCCGCAATTTTGCATCAAGATTGGAAAGCGGCTCATCGAAAAGGAAGATTAGCGGGTCTCTGGCAATGGCCCTTCCCATGGCAACTCGCTGCCGTTGGCCTCCGGAAAGTTGGGATGGTTTGCGGTCCAATAGATTTTCAATCTGGAGAATTTCGGCCACTTTCTCTATCTGCTGTTCAATTTCCGCCTTTGGTACTTTGCGGGTCTCCAGTCCAAATGAGAGATTCTTGCGAATGGTCATATTGGGATAAAGCGCATAAGACTGGAACACCATGGCAATATCTCGATCCTTCGGTGGTATTGCATTGACTACCCGATCACCAATACGAATCTCGCCTGCGGAAATACTGTCTAAACCGGCGATAAGGTTGAGTAGGGTCGATTTGCCGCAGCCGGAAGGGCCGACAAGAACCAGAAATTCGCCAGGCTCAATGCAGATATTAATCCCTTTGAGTACCTCGACGCTGCCGAATCGTTTAAATACCTCATCAATGACAAGCGAAGCCATGCTCTACCCCTTAACAGCACCAGCGGTGAGACCGCGGACAAAATATTTACCGGCAGCAAAATAGACGAACAGTGTCGGTAGTGCTGCGATGATAGCCGCAGCCATATCGACATTGTATTCCTTCACTGACGCGGAAGTATTGACAAGATTATTCAAGGCCACCGTTACCGGCTGGGTTTCACCAGTTGAAAAGCAGACGCCGAAGAGAAAATCATTCCAGATCTGGGTTGTCTGCCAGATGATGGTAACCATGAAAATTGGTTTGCTTACCGGCAACATGATTTTCCAGAAGATGCGCCAGAACCCGGCCCCATCTATTTTGGCAGCATTAACCAACTCATCGGGTATACCCACATAGAAATTCCTGAAAAAGAGCGTGGTAAAAGCAAGCCCGTATACGGTGTGAACCAGCACCAACCCGCTCACCGTTCCCGAAAGCCCCAGCACGCCAAGAGTTCTGGCCATGGGAAGCAGGATAACTTGAAATGGGATGAAGCATCCCATCAGCAGCATAGCAAAAAAGGTGTCGCTGCCCTTAAATTTCCACTTTGAGAGCACATATCCGTTCACTGCTCCAATCAGCGTGGAGATAAGCACTGCCGGGATAGCAATGCGTAAGGAGTTCATAAAGAAGCCCTTGATGCCTTCGTTGGCAACACCAATGGTGGCAGACCCCCAGGCCTTGAGCCATGGCTCAAGGGTGGGTGCCTTCGGCAGTGCTATCAAGGTCCCGGTTCTTATCTCATCCATGGGTTTTACCGAAGTGATCACCATGATAAATAACGGGGCAAGAAAATAGAGGGCAAACAAAAAAAGAATTGCATAGAGCGATGCCCTGCCTATCATCTGCGGAAGACTCATTGTCCCGGTGCTGGTGCTATCCATTGGCCTTGCTCCGTAGCTCAGAGTAGAGGTAGGGGACAATAATAGCCATTACCATCATAAACATCATGGTAGCGCTCGCAGCACCAAGTGCCAGCCTTCCCCGGGTAAAGGCGTAGGCATACATAAATGTCGCTGGCAGATCCGTAGAATAGCCGGGCCCTCCTCTGGTCAAAACCACCACCAGATCGAAGCTCTTTATGGCAATATGGGTAAGGATAATGAACGAACCAAAAAAAACCGGCCGCAGACTGGGAATGACTATTTTCAGGTATATTCTCGGCAGTGAAGCACCGTCCACCTGCGCTGCCTTTATTATGGAATTATCGATTCCCCTGAGACCGGCAAGGAACATCGCCATGACAAAACCTGTAGACTGCCAGACAGCAGCGATAACAATGGTGTAAATGGCCATGTCAGAATTCACCAGCCAATCGAAACTGAAACTCTGCCAGCCCATCTCTCTCACCAGCCGTTCAAGCCCCAGACCAGGATTCAACATCCAGCGCCATGCCGTGCCTGTGACCACAAAGGAAAGCGATAATGGATAGAGGTAGATTGAACGGAGTGCACCTTCAAGCCTAATTTTCTGGTCAAGAAATATCGCCAGCAGCAAACCAATAGCGGTACAAAATGCAATAAAAAGTCCACCGTAAAGCAACAAATTTTTGCAGGCAACATACCATCTGTCAATTTTCCAGAGCCTGACATATTGAACAAGGCCGACGAAATCATAATTGGGCAGAAAAGTAGACTTACTCATTGAGATATACACCGTCCAGAGAATAAAGCCGTAGATAAAGATCAGCATGGCCACAAAACTAGGTGCCACGACAAGCTTCGGCATTACTCTTTCTAGGATGGTGAAGGGATTATAAGATCGTTCCGCTGTTCGCATTAGTTCGGCCATCTGAAAAAAGTGAAGGAGAAATCTCCTTCACCTATTAGCTACTGCTTTACTATCTCTTCCCTTAAAACCTACATTCCTGCTTCTTCCACTGCCGCCACAAGTTTTTTGGCAGCTTCCGCAGCAGACATATTCGAGTTATAAAAATTGGTAACAACATCAAACATCGCCCCCCGGACAGCTGGCGAAACCGCCATCTCATGAGCCATCGAGGGCATAAGACCACCAGACTTTGCGGTATCGGCAAAATCCTTCATTGAAGCCACTGCCACTGCATCAAAAGGTTTTGCGGCAACACCTGAACGAACCGGGATAGAACCCTTGTTCAGATTAAAAACAGTTTGGAATTCAGGTGAAAGAATCAGCCTCGCCATGGCGCTCTGCGCCTTTTTGGCTTCTTTGTCTTTAACATCAAACATGATAAACGAGTCGACGTTAAAAAGAAATGCATCGTCGGTGCCAGGAGCCGGCACGGCATCGTAGTCAACCCCGGGAGTCTTGCCGGCAGCGGTGAACTCGCCCTTTGCCCAGTCTCCCATGAACTGTACGGCTGATTCTCCTTTGATTACCATTCCTGTGGCAAGATTCCAATCGCGCCCAGGTGCAGAGGCATCTGTGTATTGTTTCATCTTCTTCATAACTTCAAAGCATTCCACCATGGTGTCACTCTTTAGTGCATCGATATCAGCCTGAACAAGTGCCTTTTGATAGAAATCGTTGCCACCTACGCCAGCAACGACAATCTCCCAGACCGTGGCTTCTTGCCAGTCCTGTCCGCCCCAGGCAATAGGAGTAATGCCGGTTTTCTTGAGGGTCTCCATTGCCGCAAAAAAATCATCCCATGTTTTGGGATAGGAAAGATTATTGTCAGCAAATACTGCCTTATTCATCCACATCCAGTTAACGCGATGAACATTTACCGGTACGGCAACCCAGCTCCCCTCATATTTCATTACCCTGGCAACAACACCAGGCACACTGTTATCCCATCCTTCAGCTTTGGCTACCGAATCGAGACTGGTGAGTACACCTAATTCAGCCCACTCTTGAATTTGCGGACCTTTAACTTGAGCTGCCGTCGGCGGATTGCCAGATACTGCACGTGACTTCAGGGTAGTCATTGCGGCACTGCCACCGCCACCTGCCACAGCAAAGTCTTGCCAGTCATGTCCTTCTTTCTCCAACATTTTTTGAAGTTCCTGAACAGCAGCTGCTTCGCCACCCGAAGTCCACCAATGAAGAACCTCAACTTTTCCGGCTATCGCATTTGATGTAAAAAAGATTGCGGCTGCAACTATTGAAACCAATAACGCCCCGTTTTTTCTCATGACCCTCTCCTTATTGTGATCAACATGATTAAAACTTTCACCCACACCGTCTGTTTTTACACTCGTTTCAATTAATTACAAAAATGAATTATACGAAAAAAAGACCGAATTTCTCTTTTTTTGAATAGATAATTAATATTTTAAATTAATGCCTCATCTCAGTCAAGTGCCATATTCGAAAGCCTCTGTCAAGTATGTTTTTCA
>JASJDT010000005.1 GCA_030065655.1 Desulfocapsaceae bacterium
AGCAGAATCTTACGGGCGGTGCGTTCATCCTCATTATCCGAGAAAATAGAGGCAAGACCAGGAGTATCATAGAGCAAACCGCGATCACCCTTAAGCTGCCCCCGGGTAACTGTAACCGTGGATCCAGGAAGGTTGAGCGGTCGTACTTTTTTTGTGGTAACACTTCCGAAAATAGAAGTTTTACCGACATTCATATTGCCGATCAGGGCATACCTGTAGTTCCCTGCTGAATAATTATCCGCCAAGCCTTTGTTCATATACTACCTTGATGATATTCTGTCTGCACCGTCAATTCGGATTCTCCAGCCTCTCAATATCACATAATCGCCTGAATTTAAATCCCCTAATTTTCTTTTGTTTACCAAATTCTCATGCAACTCTTGCGCACATAATATTCAGAAAGAACTCATGGAAAATTGTTGGAGCGGTCGTCAGGAAAATGCAAAAAGGCTACTTCATATAGCTATTCTCCAGCCTAGTAGCATTTGCAAGCAGACAAGGAAATTAACAGGTCAACACATCCAGCTTGTCAGGGTATTCATTTTGCCAAACACCCTCTCGTTGTGATATCTTAACCGGTTACGCGCCTGGTTGTTCAACCAGCTGCATTTTGGCAAGGGTTTGCTGCGCGGTGGCAAGGTGGGTGGAGGTAAATTTTTTCTCCAGCGCAGAATTCAGCATGGCTAAGGAAATCCCCTCGTTTAAGGAAGCCAGAAATGCCAGGGCGCCAAGAGCCTGGTCCTTTGCTCCCACACCTTTGCCCGCAAAATCGACGGCAATGGTGCGAGCCTGACAGTCTGGTACGCTTATCCGACTGTTATGTATCACCAGACCACCTTCAGCCATCTGGGCAAAGGATTGTCGGCGTCGCGGTATTCCATCCTCAGAGAGCACCACGATTACGTCTGGAGAAGTTATACCGGTATAACCGATCTCTTCTGGCCAAAGAATTATTTCAGCAATAGAAGGCCCCCTGAGCACAGTGATATCATAATCATTTTTCTGTGTTGCCTGCATGCCACCAGTCATGGCCGCCAGACATAACAGCTCTCCGGCGGTAACAATGCGCTGCCCGGCTGAGCCAAGAATGAGGATTTCTTTTTTCCCTGAAATAACAGGAGAATGCTCTTTATCTACAACTAACGGTGGTGTCGGCTGAGAAAGCTCGCTGCAGATCTGGTTATAGCTGCTCACATACTCACTACGCTCATTCTTCTCAATCACGCCATTATAAGGAGTCAATTTGGCTATCTGATCGAGGATATCACTCTTCCGCATGGCATTTTTGCGGCTATAACGACCAGGACAAATACCCCAGATATCCATAACGGCAAAGCCATCGTATGAAATGGCATCCTCAATATTATTCGACAGGTCTTCACCGAGTCCTGAACAGCGCATAACATAAGGCGCACCAGCAGCATCGGCAATCTGACAAATATCAAGAGGGTGCTCAAGTTTATTGAGAAATCTCGATGAGGTGATGGCCTCGACGGGGGTGGTGGCGGAATATTGCCCACCGGTCATACCAAAGTTAAAATTATTAAGAATTAACAGGGTGATGTTGGCGTTGCGGCGGCAGGCACTCAAAAAATGGGCACCGCCTATTCCCATACCGCCATCTCCCATGGTGACGATGACCTGCAACTCGGGCCTGGCCATTTTCAAGCCCAAGGCATAGGTAAGGGCCCTGCCATGCAGGCCGTGAAAGGCGTGAGTGTGGAAGAAAACGTCAAATAGTCCCGAACAGCCTATATCGCTGACCAACACGACTTCACTGCCATTGATGTTCATTTGGCCAAGTGCGTTATCAAGCGCCCGGACTATCCTCTCGTGGGTGCAGCCGGGACAAAATACCAGCGGACGGGAATGGTTCAGTAAACTAGCCATTATTGAGCACCTCCCCAATCTCCACCGGCGATATGAGGTTGCCATCCATCTTCCCGTAAAAACGTATGGGTTTATCGTGGATCAGCCGCTCAATTTCCCTGACATATTGGCCAAGGTTCATTTCAACCACAAGAATATTTTTATAGGATGCTGCTGTTGCAACAATCAACTCTTCGGGAACCGGCCAGAGAGTTTTTAGCACCAGCACCGAGGTTTTCTTGGCAGCCACTGCCAAAGTCGACTGCTTTGCTGCTCTGGCGGTGACACCGTAGGTGATAATGAGAGTTTCCGCCTTATCAGCCGGCAGGTATTCGTAGTAAGTGAAGTCGCCGACATGATTTTCCAGCTTGTCTTTCAAGCGCTGCCGCTGCCTGGCTATCTCTTTACTGTCGGTGGTGATATAGCCATCCTGGCCATGGGTGGATGAGGTCTGCCGCACGAGTGTCCTATCGCCTATTGGCAGGAAATCAGGTACCCCATCATTCTCTCTGTCAGCAAAAGGCAGGTAATCTTCGGGATCACTGGTAAAAACAGTTCGTTCCTCAATTTCGGGAACATCAAGACTATCAAGATCAACACTCTCCCTGGTAAGACCGATTTCTTTGTTGGATGCCAGAAAAACAGGGCAACGGTATTTCTCGGCAAGATTGAAGGCTGCAATGGTGAGGAAATAACAATCCCTGGTATCTGTGGGGACTATTACAACTACAGGTAAGCCACCACTGTTGCCCCATTGCATGAACTGAATATCGCCATCTGCTCCCTTGGTTGCCGAACCCGTCGAAGGTCCCAGTCGCTGTACATTGACAATAACAAGTGGGATCTCGCTTCCCACGGCAAACGAAATCTGCTCGCTGTAGAGACTGAGTCCCGGTCCCGAGGTGGCCGTCATGGCTTTTCTGCCTGCCATGGAAGCTCCGAGGCAGTAGCCAATAGAGCCTATTTCATCCTCGCCCTGCAGGCAGCAACCTCCCGCAGGTGGCAGCAGCTCCAACATTTTGGCAAGAATCGAGGTGGCTGGAGTAATCGGGTAGCCGGCAAAAAATCTGCATCCTGCCCGGATGGCACCATGTGCTATTGCTTCATTGCCGTCCATCAATGTTCTGCCCATATTTCACTCGACTAGTATTTACTGTTTTTCGGTGATTTTACTTCCGGCAAAGCGAAGTTGTTCACCTGATTATCTAGATTTCCCGGCTTCACAACTAGTGTCATGTCATGTTTCAAATGTTGCAATAGAGCGCCGGGATTCTGGTTTCCCGCTAGACGCGCAGGAAGGAGCGTAGCAGCGCTACGTTACTGACTAAGCAACGACGTCAGGAGGCCAGAATAACAAGCTCTAAGCAACGGGTGAGGCATGACAGGACACTAGCCTACCCGGATAAGTGAACGAGGCAGAGAGCTCAATGAAACGGCTCCATCCTCGCTGATATACACATCGTCCTCAATTCGTACACCGTTTATTCCCGGAAGATAAATACCCGGTTCGACGGTGTAGGACATGCCAACTCTGAGCAGTTGTTCGTTGTCTGCATGCATATATGGTTCTTCATGACACTGCATACCAATGCCATGGCCGGTTCGATGAGTAAAATACCGACCGTAACCAGCTTCCTCGATCATCTTCCTGGCGGCAAGATCCACATCCCGGCAGGCTACGTTTTCTTTACCGGCTGCACGACCAGCTCTGTTTGCCTGCTGGACGATTTCATGAATTTTCACACTCTCCTCGTCAATATCTCCCACTCCAAAGGTCCTGGTCAAATCAGAAACATAGCCTTGATAGCGGGCTCCCCAATCAATAACAAGCAGATCGCCCTCCTGGAGCTTCCGCTCCGAAGGCTGAGCGTGAGGATTGGCCCCGTTTGGTCCGGCAGCTATAATCGGAGCGAAGGGAAGATCAGGATCTGAACCGTGTTTGAAAAGTTGCAGAACAAGCTCTGCAGCAAGTTCTCTTTCGGTCATTCCCAGACGAATGAGAGGAAGCACCGCCTGCAAACTATCCTCGGCAATGTTAACCGCCTGTTGCATTAACTCAAGCTCACCGGCATCCTTTAGGCTTCGCACAGCAGCAATAAACCCTGAACCATCAACCAGGCTCAGTTCACCATTAGACTTCAACAGGCTATATTCCAGGTAGCGCAGCTGCAGCGGTTCGACACCGAACTTCCCCTGCACCGCTCCCAGTGAATTCAAAGCGTCAGAAAAAACTTTCTGCCAGCCTTGCGGATTTTCATCATAGAAAAAGGTTTTCAACCAGCCTGTCTTGTCTACTTTGGCAGCCTCCAGGCGAGGAAGAATGAGAATCGATTTATTGCCCGGCACGAAAAGGAAGACGACTGGCCGCTCCATGAGATGAAAATGGAGACCGGTAAAATAACTGAGGCTTGGACCGGCATTCAACGCCATTCCCTGACAACCATTTTCTTCAATGATCTGAGCTAGTTTTTCAAGTCGTTCGGCGTACATATTTTCCTCCGGATGGGTCTCACCTCTTTTTTATCCTGTCTTCCGATACCTTCACCGCCTGACGATATCCAATGCCTTGAATCCTCTGAAGAAGATTGGTCTTGATTCTGTGGTCGTTTTTTCCTGATCATCCATAAATTGCCAAAGAGAATCATAGCCACTCCCGTTGCCGAGGAAGGCGTCCAGATATAGTTTTCCCAAATAGTTGAAATTATGAGGGCCACAACAGGAAATAACAGCGTGGCGTAGGCTGCCCGATCGGCTCCGATCGATCCGACAAGTTTTAAATAACAGCCGAAGGCGATAATCGAGCCAAAGACAGACAGATAGAAAAGTGAGCCGATGTAGACGGCGGATGGATCGAAACTAAACGATTTACCGCTAAGCAAAGCAACGACAAACATAGCCAATGCTCCATAACCCATGCCATAACCATTCGTCTGGAGGATGGGTAAACTCCTTTTCTGATTGCGAGCAGAAGTAATATTTCCCAATGATGCCAAGAAAGTTGCCAATAAGCAGCATACTATCCCAAAAGCACCATCATTTTCCAGTGAAAATGTAGTGATTTCAGAACGAAAAACCAAAAACATACCAGTCAGACCGATCACACCACCAATGAGCACACTGCCATTGACCGAGGAGCGCAGAAGAATTGCCCCGTTAACTACGTTCATCAGTAAGATAGTAGAGAAGACAAGAGCAGCAAGACCACTGGTGACATGAAGCTCCGCTATATAGAACAAGAGATAGTTGAATCCGAAAAGCAGTACACCCTGGAGAAACATGAATCCGTGTTCCTGAATAGAATAGCGCAAATTCAAGCCACGCAGATAGCACCAGAGAAGAAGAATAGCAGACGCCAAAGCAAATCTATAGGTTACCGATGCTATGGGCTCGACCAAGCCTAGCTGCATTTTGATACCAATCCAGGTTGACCCCCAGATCAGGACTGTGATTATGTAAAAAGCACTATTCTTCATCGGCTACTCCATCGAAATTTCATTTTATTCAGTGTTTCACGTGATTATCCTGACTATTCGCCAACTCATGCACCATTTCACCCAGTGCTTCTACAGCCCATTTCGTCTCTTCAGAATAGCAGGCACTATTAAGTCTCAGGCAATTATGGTACCGTTCACCTGTGGAAAACAGAGAACCGGGGGCAATTGTAATCTTTTTCTGGGCAGCCATCGCATACAGTGCCACCGTATCGATATTTTCAGCCAACTCGAGCCAGAGAGTAAAACCACCCTCAGGTCGGGTGACCCTGGTCCCTTGCGGGAAATAGGTTCCAATGGCCTCCGCCATTCTGGCCACCTTGGCAGCATAGGCTTTGCAGATGGTCCGCAGATGATGAGCATATCCACCGTTTTCCAGAAATTCGGCTATCGCCAGCTGAGTTGGACTGGCAGTGGCGATGTTAGAGACGATTTTCTGATGAAGCACTGCATCCATGAATCTTCCCGGAGCAATCCAGCCAACCCGATAACCTGGCGCCAGGGTCTTGGAAAAGGATGAGCAGAGCAGCACATTGTCATGGCGATCCCACGCTTTGGCCACCGTTGGGCGCTCACCGTCGTGAGCCAAATCTCCATTAATATCATCTTCGATTAGTGGCACTTTCGCTTCCCAGAGCAGACTCACAAGTTCCTCCTTGCGCGCATCGCTAAGTCTGTTTCCCATAGGATTATCGAAGTTTGAGATGGCGATACAGCAGGTAATGTTGTTATGCGCAAGGGCATGACGGAGATGCTCTATTTGCAGCCCTTCCACTGGGGAATTGGGGATCTCAATAACCCGTAGGCCAAGAATCTCGAACATCTGCACAAAGTTAAAATAGATAGGTGAACTTATTGCCACGGTATCCCCGGGTCGGCAAATGGCTCGAAGAGCCAAAAACACCGCTTCCGACGCACCGCTGGTAACAACAAGCTTCTCAGGATTGAGAACACACCCCGCTTTCGTCATCCACTTAGCTATCTGTTGGCGAAGCCTGTGATGGCCGGGAGGCATGGCATAGGCCGTGCTCTCAATCTTGAGTCGGCGAGTCTCGGAAGCGAGAATGCGGCTAAGCTTGTCGCCGGGAATCAGGTCGGGATCGGGAATAGCCGCACCAAACTGTACTTTGTCAGGGACAAGCACATCCTTCATTATCCTGACCACGAGACTACATGAGCTGGCTTGCGAGGGGATAATATTGGTTTCATCTATCTCTGGCTCCCTGGGTATTTCCGGCAGCCGGGCACTTACGTAGTACCCCGACTGCGGTCGTGCCTCTATCAGACAGCAATCCTCAAGATGTTCATATGCCACTTTAACTGTATTGATGCTGACGCCGCTTTGGCGGCTGAGCTCCCGTATGGAAGGCACCCGATCTCCCGGCTTATAGGTTCCGTTATCTACCAATTCCGCTATCTTGTCGACAATAGTCTGATAGAGATATTTCCCGCTCATTTCCATCACTCCTCGATTAAGCACTACCCTGACCATAACGGTTTCAGAAATAATTAACAGTCACAGCACTACAGTTTCGCACAGGACACAGTATTAATTGAATTAAAAAAAGAAGGACACAGTTTACCGTTAAGAGATTTACAACGGAAGGATTTTCAGCACAGCTTGCCAGACGTATGGCTTAAATTTATTTGGCTGACTGGTGTAGCTGGGAGGATAGCTCGGACGAAGGTTGCAAGTCCCTGACGAGTAGAGCAAGATACTTTTCTGCTCCTTCAGCAAGTTCTTCCTGCTGTTGTTTTTTCATCCCATCAGGGTCAAAACGCCAGCGTAGATGGAGAGTATAGAGCCTGGTGAATTCCTCCTTGTCGAATTCACGCCACTGGGTGCACTTCATTGCCCACTTGGCCACCGATTCATCATCACCTTTTTTGTGTTGAGCTGAGCTCAATACATCGACAATTGGCGTAAACGGCGTCACAACTCGGCTAAACATGCGATTGCTTTGGTGCTGCTCCTCAGCAGCTCGATCAAGGCGAATTCGTCGATAGATGCGCAGGGAAAGAAAAGCGACTAAGACAATTACCGTGATGGTGAGAAAAGCCGTGTAGTCGCTGCCTGCACCAACCCGATAAATTCTGTATTTATGGCGCAGAAGATTTAGCAGATCCCATACTGGTTCAAAAAAAGAGGCATTTTCCGCATCATATTGATCCCATGTTGCCGGGGTGGTGTCAACGGTGATCCACCGTCCGTCCACATAGGCTTCCACCCAGGCGTGAGCGTGCCGGTCACGGACGACATATTTGTCCTCCAGATTTGACTTTTCCACAACTGCATAACCTATGGCATACCGACTGGGAATCTGCATGTAACGCAGCAAAAGCGCAGTTGCCGTGGCATAGTATTCACAGAAACCGGTTTTCTCGCTGAGAAGAAAATTTCCCAATGGGGTAGCGTAGTCTCCGCGGCCGACGAGTTTGAGAGAGTAACGGAAATCATTCTGGAAGAAATTTTTCAACGCTTTTATCCGGTTGGCGGCATCTCCTCCGGTCCCCTCAAGAGAACCATAGGCTTCTTCCAGAACATACAGCTCATCTTTGGGAATAAGAAGATGATCCTGAGTAGGAATATCGTCCTTCTTAAACATGTTCCGATGGTAATCGAGATCATAGATTACCAGTGGTGCGCCATCAAGAATTTTGACACTACCGTTGCGATGCTGGTTCACGCTGAATATTTCTGAACTGGTAAATCGAAAACCACCGTAAGGGGTGGGGAGCATGCCCTTTTCCCGAGGTAGGGCCATTTCAATGGTAAGCCTCTGTCCTTCCTGATGCGGCGGTTCGATGAGGTTCCACTGCTGCATACCTACCGGCAACAGGTAGGAGTAGTTATCTTGACCACCCAGCCAGTCTCCGCGATGATAGGTAGGATAAGCCGCCTCTCTGACCAGGTTTGGTGGCGGTGAGGAAGAGTCCACTCGCATGACAATCCTGCCGGAAAATTTAAGCTGGCCGGTGTCGCCGAAATTCACATGGCTTTTATATGGGTCAACATGCTGGCTGTGATAGTACCTGGAGAGCATCCTGAAGGAACTCTTGAGGACGTAGCGATGCCCCGCCTCCATAGCCAGGCTGCCGAAATAGCTAAGAAGACAACAGAGGCTGAAAAGCACCAAAAACCTGCCTGGCGATGTTGCTCCTCCCCTATTCCAGAAAAGCAGAATCACCATGAAACCGGCAAGTACCACAAAAAACCAGAAGGACCGGTCATTGGCAGCGGCTGCACCAAAGAGGCAGACAATGAAGTAATAGATTCTAAAATCCAACGGTTTATAGGAGTAACTCTGTGATTTTCTGCCGAACCGGGTGCCGATGACGAGCGTATCACCTTCCGAATACAACTGAGCCAGGATAAGCGGGGCAAGGGTGAGTGGCAGCCAGCTTGCCGTGATGCGTAGGAAACTTCTAGGCTCGTAATTCAAGAGAACCAGAGCAACCGAGCCAATAAGCAGAAGAGAGCTGAGATCGGCGATCTTGATAAAATCCTCATCGGTGAGCGCAAAACGGGTCCTGATAACCTGAACACTTTCCAACACGAGAAAGAGCAGGATGCCAGGAATAAGGTTGCCGGTTTCCATACCCCAAAAAACGGCACCACCACCGATGAGAAAAGGAGGGATTTTCATAGCCTGGCTAACTGTTCCTCCACTTTTCCGCATTCAATAAGGTTCACGGGAAAATCGCTGATAATTTTTTGGTAATCATCCTTGTTCTCGGTCAGCAAAAGTACAAGCACGGGAATCTTGTGAGTACGAAGATAAGCAACTAGTTCTTTTCGTTTTTCATCGAAATCGATAAAAACCACGACAACGCCGGAGAGGAGCGAGGCATGCTTTTTGACTAAACCGGCAAGTTGGGCAAAAGGTTTGTCTCCACAGGTTTGCACCGAGGCGAGAATCTCGAGCATCCGCTGCCGACCGGTATGCCCGCTGCCCACTGTGCAGGTGACACATTCGTCGCCCACAAAAAGAAGATCGAGGATGGCGTTGACACTATCCTGGCTCATGAGTATCGAGGCTGCCACCGATACCGCTTCTTCAAAAACAGTGCTAAAGGGAGTTGTGGTGAAGCTATCGAGAATCAGTCCGTAGCGGGAAAAATATTCATCACGATACTGCCTGACGATCGGAGTCTGAGTACGGGCAGTCGCCTTCCAATCCATGTGCTTTATCGGATCGCCGTGAACATATTCCCGTAAAGCCAGAAATTCGTTGGCATCCCCCTGCTGCTGAACAGCAGTAATCCCACCCTGATGGTATTTTCGCGCACCTGAGAAAAAAAGCTCCGGCACCTGGTAGAGCTTCGGTAATACCAGCAGCTTGGTTGCCGCATGAGTCGCTTTTTCTTGGCGGCACAGGCCAAAGGAATCTTCCCTGCCCAAAACATAGCCGTTGAGATAGAGATTCCCCCGGCGCAAGGGAAGCAAGGTTGCTTCTGTTTTTCTGATCTCCCCAGGGGCTAGAGAAGGCAGAGGAACATTTTCCTCTTTCACCAGCCGGCCAAGCCGCAGGAGTCGCAGCCAGCTATAATACCCCATTTGTCTATCGAAAAAATTGCGGGTCATGCTATCGCTATCCCGGGCCTGGCGAAACTCCTCCGGAGTTGGCAGGTAAAAAGCCACCGACTCCCGATAGAACAACCCTTTTTCCGCTTTCACCCCCTGATTTTCGAGATATACCTGATAATGCAACTCACTGCCGGCAATGCAGGTGTCAGGCAGCACCCTTGTAGCAGAAACCCTAGTACGAAAACGCAGGGAAGACAGGTAAGCGACCAGCACCAAAAAAAAGCTCAGGGTAAAAATTTGGAAGATCATGGTCCTCTGCACATTCACTCCAAAAACAGCGGCAAGAGCGCAGACCAGAAGCAGAACTCTTCCTAAATGGGAAAATCGTCTGGAGAACCAAGATTTAAGGTACTCAGTTTTGGAATAGAGGGTGTGCAACCGACGAATCATTCGAGAATCTCAATATCCTCAAGTATTTGTTGAATTACCGCCTGGGGAGTAATCCCTGAGAATTTGGCTTGCGGCAACACCTGCAGCCTGTGGCCTATCACCGGTACGGCCGCCATCCTGATATCTTCTGGTACCACAAATTCTCTGCCGGTAAAAAGAGCGAGCGCCTGAGACATTTTCATCAAGGCCAGCGAGGCCCTAACGCTTGCCCCGACACCGACATACTCATTTTTTCTTGTAGCACCAATGATATCGACAATAAAGTATCGCAGTTCTTCGGAAATCCTGACAGACAGGACAGCATCCATTACTGCAAAAACATCCTCCTCCGAGGCAACACCCTTGGTCATATCGAGAGGATGATCGAAAAGTTGATCGGATATCACCTCGACCTCATCATCACGGTTAAGGTAGCCAGGAGATAATTTAACCATGAATCGGTCCATCTGTGACTCTGGTAGAGGATAGGTACCATGCGACTCAATGGGATTCTCGGTGGCAATAACAAAAAAAAGTGAACTCAAATCGAGCCGCCTTCCCTCCACTGAAACCTGCTTTTCCCCCATAGCCTCAAGAAGAGCTGACTGGGTTCTGGGGTTGGCCCGGTTAATTTCATCGGCGAGGAGAATGTTGGTAAAAACCGGTCCTCGGTGAAAGGTAAAACTTCCCTGTTGATGATTGAAAATGGAAACGCCGATAATATCAGCCGGCAGCAGATCCGGGGTAAACTGGATGCGTTTGAAATCGGTGCCTATCGATTTAGCCAGGGCTTTGGCGAGAGTGGTTTTACCGGTGCCGGGAACATCTTCGAGCAGAACATGACCACCACAGAAAAATGCTGCCAGGATCATTTTGATCATCTGTGACTTGCCTTTTATCACCTTCTCGATATTTTTCGAGAGTCGGTTATAGGTATTCATTGCCTTATCCGTTCCAATCTTTTTCATGGCTTCCGCATTGGTTATATTCAATAGGTGATGGGCAACTCTTTACCAGCGTAATCTTTGTGCTTAAGGCTGCTTTCACGTGAGGTCATATTCGTAATTGTAAGTCTTTTTGAAACATCAATATGTATTATAACCATAAACGGTACTGGAATGAAATTTTGATCTCAACAAATTCTAAACCGACTTTACCGACACCCTGACAGATAGCCTCTTGACCTTTTAATCAGGCTTTGCTAGGAAACGTGACAGAGATCGTTCACGAATGCTCTACCACCAGAATAACTTGTCACTCTCAGAAATTTAACTAAGGAACAATATGGCACGGTCAATCGTATCTCTCATTCTTGTCCTTGGCTCCTTCATTTTTCTTACTTCTGCCCATGCCATGACCATCAAGCTGGGTGTGGTCACCAAACCCGGCTCTGCCCAAAATATTGTTGCAGAGAAATTCAAGCAAACAGTGGAGGCAGAGACTGCTGGGGAGATTACTGTAAAGATATTTCACTCCAAGTCCATGGGAACGGAAACGGAGATACTCCAGCAAATTCAAATGAACACCCTGCAGATGGGTATTATTACTGCCGGCGTGTTTGATACCTTTGACCCCATGGTACGGGTAATTAACTATCCTTTTCTATTTAAGGATCATGCCCAGGCCGATGAAATTCTGGACGGTCCTCTCGGTCAGGAAATACTCGACAATCTAGCAACTTCCGGTTTCAAAGGACTCTGCTTTTCCGAGAACGGCTTTAGGAACCTCACCAACAATCGTCACCCGGTGAAGACTCCGGCAGACATAAAAGGTTTGAAGGTCAGGGTCATGGCTTCCGCTCTGCACCAGAAAATATGGCAGGCTCTTGGTGCCAATCCCACTCCCATGCCCTGGCCCATATATACTGAGTTAGAACAGGGCGTAATCGATGGCCAGGAAAATCCGCTGTGGGTAATGGAGGTCTACAAGCTCTATGAAGTGCAGAAATATTTGACGCTTACCAGGCACGTATACTCTCCCCATATTGATGTCGCCTCCCTGAAGTGGTGGCAGACGTTGGAACCATCAACCCAGAATCTCCTGCAAAGAGCCATGTATGAAGCTGCGGTATTCCAACGTCAGGATAATCGCAGTAAAAACAGCGACCGCCTCAAGCTGCTCAAAGAAAAAGGTTTTTTTATTGAGGAAAGTCCAGATTATAAAGGGCTGCGGGCCGCCGTTGCCGATCTTAAAGATGCCGAAATTTACCGGCAACCAAAGGTTCGCGCTCTGCTGACCAGAATGTTGCAGGCAACCCGCTGATCCTGCAATTCACCATCTTACCAATGCAACGGCTCATCCGCCTCAGCGCCTTTTGCAATACCTGGATCGAACAGAGTCTAGCCATTTTGGGTATGACCATGGTTGCAGTGGTTGTATTGCAGGTCATTTTTCGGTACATCCTGAATAATTCACTATTCTGGTCAGAAGAGCTGGTCCGGTATCTGCTCATGTGGCTTACCTTCCTGGGAGCCAGCTGCGCGTATCACCGCAACGTTCATCCCGGTATCGATGTGCTCTCCAACCGGCTGCCGCCTCTTTGGAAACAACGTTTATCCGTTTGCGTTCATCTCATCTCCCTGGTTTTTTTCGGTGTGATGATTTACCACGGCACGATCTTCGCCTATTTTGTCAGAGCCCAGATCAGTCCTGCCATGGCCATTCCCAAATGGCTAATTTTCAGTGTTGTGCCCCTCAGTGGCGTGCTGTTCTTCATGCATTGCCTCGCCCTTCTCTTTAGCGAGTTCTCAAGGGAGCACCATGACCGCTGAGATACTTCTGATCAGTATGCTGGTATTTTTCTTCATAAATACCCCCATTGCCATTGCCATTGGGGCAGCCAGCATACTGGCATTGATTGTTCACGGTGATTTTTCGCTGATGATTGTCATTCAGAAAATGGCAGGCGGCGTCGACTCCTTCCATCTCAGTGCCGTACCGCTGTTCATGTTTACCGGAGTTATCATGGCAGCTGGAGGCATCAGTCAGCGGCTTATCGATCTGGCCAACAGTCTCGTCGGCTGGCTGCCCGGCGGTATCGCCGCAGTGGCAATTGTCTCGGCCATGTTTTTTGCAGGTATTTCCGGCTCGGCTGCCGCCGATGCCGCAGCCGTAGGTGCGATACTGATTCCGGCCATGAAAAAATCCGGGTATCGTTCCGAGTTTGCCGCAGCCGTCCAGGCCGCCGGGGGCTCAATAGGGGTAATAATTCCGCCTTCGATTCCGATGATTGTCTTCGCCTATCTCACCGGTGCGTCTGTCGGCAGGCTTTTTGCTGCTGGAATTCTACCGGGTTTACTGATCGGCCTCTCGCTGATTCTTGTAGCAACGTACATCTCCATCCGTAACGATTACTCCCTGCAAGCTGCTTTTTCTCTGAGTCACCTGCTGCATTCTCTGCGCCGGGGTTTACTTCCTCTAGGTACACCGGTCATTATTCTGGGAGGGATACTCAGCGGTGTGTTCACCGCCACCGAATCGGCGGCAATCGCCCTTGCTTACGGTCTCTTTCTTGGAATTATTGTTTACAAATCAATCCGTCCTACGGAACTTTTCCGCCTTTTTACCGAAGGTGCATTAGTCTCCTCGCTGGTCATGTTCATCATCGCCACAGCTTCCATTTTCGGCTGGATAGCAGCGATTGAAGACATTCCAGGCATGTTAAGTCAGGGTCTACTTAGTCTCACCGAAAATCCGACACTGCTTCTGCTGATTATCAACATAATACTTCTTGTCGCTGGAACCCTGGTGGAAACAACAGCCGCCCTGATTCTCTTCGTTCCCATGATAGCTGCCATGCAACCTGCCCTTGGCATTGACATGACCCATCTCGGGGTGATTGTGGTGACGAACCTGGCCATCGGTATGCTGACCCCTCCCATGGGAATATGCCTCATCGTTTCAGCATCAATCTCAGGCGACAGGCTTTCCGCCATCAGCAGGGCTATCATACCCTTTCTGGTCATCCTGCTGGTTGACCTGCTCATTATCTCCTTCTATCCTCCTCTCTCCATGTTCATGGCCGATCTGGTTCGCTGATCATGAACTCCTGAGCCGGCCGGATACCAAAGAAACCTGAAATGGCAAAATGAAAGAAGTTGCGTTCACACCATTTTGTAGTATTTTCAAGGTCACCGAATCGGATCATTGGCCCGATAAATATAGTGACAGCGAAGAAAACGCTTACAGATATTCTCAATAATGCTTATGTTGCACCGATTGAATCTGACTTGGTGCTGCAATACATATTCGTCGTTGTACAAATACAGTAAAAAGAGTATGTATCCGAGGCATGATTTGACGGCTAAAGCATTTGAAGCTTTCCCTCTGATCATGGATAGACACTGAAAAGTTATGGAATGAGCACCACAATCAAATAAATCTATGAAATGAGCACCAAACCAAATATACTCAGTGGCTTCCTCGATAGAGCCGCCCCACCTTTGGGGATCATGCTGATCATTCTCTCCATTGCCATTGGGGCGACCACCGGACTGGCTGCAGTTTTCTTCATCAAGCTCATTCATGGCATTCAATATTTCTGCTATGCCTATTTACCAGCGCTGTTACCCGGACTCGATATCTGGGCATACCTGCTCATCCCGGTGATCGGTGGTATTCTTGTCGGCCCTCTGATTTACTTCGCCCACGAAGCCAAGGGACATGGTGTACCCGAAGTTATGCAAGCACTCGTCGTGCACGGAGGAAGAATCCGAGCCCGGGTCGCCGCCGCCAAGATTCTGGCCTCTGCTCTGTGTATAGGAACCGGGGGATCTGCCGGTAGGGAAGGCCCAATCGTGCAGGTGGGCTCAGCCTTCGGCTCAACGTTGGGCCAGATTCTCAATCTCTCCGACGAGCGAATCCGCAATATGGTTGCCTGTGGCGCTGCCGCCGGAATTGCCGCTACCTTCAATGCTCCCATTGCCGGGGTCATCTTCTCCATTGAAGTATTGATGTCAGGTCTGCAGGTTCGTGCTTTTGGCAATGTTGTTATCGCCGCCGTTTCTTCCTCCATTGTCTCAAGAATTTTTCTCGGCGCCAGGCCGGCATTTGAAGTCCCGATTTACAGCCTCGTTTCACCGCTGTCGATTCTGCTGTATCTCGTTTTGGGACTGCTTGCCGCCCTGGTTGGTATCATGTTTATCCGTATGCTCGACTTTTCCGAGAGGATGTTTGACAATTGGGATTTCCCCCAACTGCTCAAACCCGCTGTCGGTGCCTTCGGTCTGGGGATCATCGGGTTAACCTATACCCTCATACCGGGTGTAGGCGTTCCTGAAGCCGTTCGTGACCAGATGGACAATCCCATTCTGCAGAGCCTGCCACACATGTACGGTTCAGGTTTTGAATTCATTGAAACGGCATTGCAGGGCAGCGGTGGGTTATGGATACTCCTGCTGCTCGTTTTTCTTAAACCTCTGGCAACGTCCTTTACGCTCGGGTCTGGTAACTCCGGCGGCGTTTTCGCCCCCTCACTGTTCATTGGGGCAATGTTCGGTGGTGCCATGGGTCATCTCTTCGAACTCTGGTTTCCCTCCATCTCAGGAGGGGCCGGGGCCTATGCCCTGGTCGGTATGGCCGCTGTCTTTTCGGCTACGGCCAGAGCTCCGCTTACCGCCATGCTCATTGTCTTTGAAATGAGCAATGATTATCTCATTATTCTGCCGTTGATGGTCGCCGGGGTCACCGCCTGCTATTTTGCCCAGTGGCTCCATCCTGAATCAATCTACACCCTCAAACTTTCCAAGCGGGGGATTCGCTTCTCCGAGGGCCGTGACATGGATATCATGCAGGGTGTTCGAGTCAGTGAAGTGATGAAAGTAAATCCAGTCACCATCCATAAAGACAAGCCCCTCTACGAATTGATGAGCCTCTTTCAGGAAAGCAATATTCTTGGCTTTCCGGTCATGCAGGATTATTCCAAGCTCTATGGTATTGTCACTCTCCAGGATATCCACAAATTGCAGTCGAGGGAGGACTTTTCACCGTTGGGTATGACGGTGAAAGACGTGGCCATCGAAAATCCGATTACCGTCTATCCCGACGAACCTATCTGGGTGGCCATCCAGAAAATGGCCCCACGTGATCTGGCGCGCCTTCCGGTCATTGACCGTGATGGCTCGAAAACGCTACTTGGTGTCATCAGCCGCAGCGACATCCTTCGAGCCTATGATGTCGGCATAGTCAGGAAACAACGAGGTCAAATTGCCGAAGGACAGACTTCGCTACGAAACCTCAAAGAAAATGGCTTTGTGGAATTTGTTCTCAAAGAGGAAGACAATTGTAACCATGCCAAGGTCAAGGATCTGCCGCTGCCGCAGACCATCAATCTGGTCTCGATCCGAAGAGGCGGCAATGTTATCATCCCCAGGGGGAACACCAGGCTTGAGTCGGGTGACGTAGTGACGGTCTTTGGCAAACTCGACGACGTCCAAAACCTCAAGGATCTCCTCAACACCTGTGAGATAAAGCCTCAGAGCTAGAAGATCTTTCTAAATGCTGAAGCCTTAACGGCGGCCACCACTGTACAACCCTCACGGATGCCAAGCTCTTCCACGGATTCTGGAACGATCTGGGCAATCAGTTGTTCGCCACCGCTAAGAAGTTCTACTCGGACCCGGTTTCCTGATCGAAAAATCTTGTTCACCCTACACTCCAGCAGGTTACGAGCACTTGTTGCTTCGGGATGTCGACGAAAGAGCAGGATTTCACGGGCATCAAGCTCGAAAATAGCCTTGGCGGAACCATTTGCCTCTGTCAAAACCAATCGATTTTGCCCCCACTCATACCCATAGAGATCGTGATGCTGCTCGGACGGGCCCAGCTTCAACAGATTGATATAGCCCTTACGCCCGGTATCCCACAATGATTTAGCAAAGGTTTCCGTGGCGGCCTGCTCTTGAATTTCACCTTTGTCAATCACCACAATCTCCCGGGTCATAAGCCGCATTTCAAGAAGAGAATGGCTGATAAAGAGCAGAGGAATTTCAAAATTCGAGAATACCCTGGTGAGATAGGGGATGATTTGAAACTTCAGTTCTTCATCGAGACCACTCAAAGGTTCATCCATAAGGATTAAACGCGGACAGGTGAGCATGGTTCTGGCAAGCGCTACGCGCTGACGCTCACCACCAGAGAGGCTGGCTACTTTTCTGGAGAGCAATTCGGTAATGCCCAGTGCCTCCAGGAGATCTTCGGGAACTATTCGCCGGTTTTCCTGAGCCGTCCGTTTGTAGCCATAAAGCACGTTACTGCGTACATTCAGGTGGGGAAAGAGATGAGCGTGCTGAAAAACAACACCAATTCGGCGCTGCTCGGGCCTGATGTTGATGTTATTACTGCTATCGAAGATAACGTGGTCATCAAGGCGAATGTAGCCGCTGTCGGCCTGCTCAAGCCCCGCCAACAGATTCATCAATGTCGATTTGCCACTGCCGGAGGGGCCGAACAAGCCCGTTTTATTGGCGGTTAGCCTGAAGGACGCATTCAAGTCAAATACACCTTTTCTCTTGACCAGCCTGACCTCAAGCTCCATCGTCTACCCCCTTTTGAAACGGCGAGCGGTAGCCTCGCTCACCAGCAAAACGGTAAAGGATAAACCGATGGAAACCAGGCAAAGAGTGAGCGCCATCGTATCTCCTCCGGGAACATTGGTGTACTCATAAATGGCCAGTGGGATTGTCTGGGTGACTCCGGGAATATTGCCGGCGAGGATTACCGTAGCTCCAAATTCGCCGAGACTGCGGGCAAACATAAGGGTCATACCGGCAAAAATGGCCCTGCCGCTCAAGGGGAGGATAATCGTAAAAAAGCTGTCCCACCAGCCGGACCCCAGGGTTCTGGCTACGTTAAAATATGCCGGCTCGATTGATTCCATTCCTATTCGGATGGAACGCACCAAGAGTGGAAATCCAACCACGGCTGAGGCGATAACGGCACCTGTGAGCGAGAATACCACCTGGATGCCAAGATTATTGAGAAACTTGCCAATAATACCATTCTGACCAAAAGCGAGTAGCAATAGATAGCCCACAACCACCGGCGGCAGTACCAGAGGGAGGTTGATGATTCCCTCGAGAATGGCTTTGCCACGCATCTTTTTCAGGGCAAGGAAGTAGGCGACGCCGATGCCAAGCGGTGTAGAGACCAGTGTTGCGCTGACAGCAACCATCAAAGACAGTTCAATGGCACTCAGATCCTGTGGTGAGAGGGTCAACATGATTGTTTTACATTCTTTTGGTCAAATGGGCTACTGTGGGGAACGGAAACCATACCGGTTCACAATTGTAGGACTATTTTCGACAATGTAGTCATAAAATATGCGCACCTCTTCTCTTTCATTTCCTGCTGATGTGAGCGCCATGCGATATGATATCGTCGAATAGAGTTGTGTCGGCACCTCCAGGAGTATGTCGGCATTTCTAGCTAAATGGGCATCTGTCTTATACACGAATGATCCGTTGGTCTCTCCTCTGTCGGCGTATATCAAAGCCTGGCGTACATCCTTGGCCATAACCAATTTGCCGGCCTGTAACAGTTCGTTGTAGAGATTCAGTTTGGTTAATGCCTCTTTGGCATATTGTCCGGCCGGCACACTTGCCGGGCTGCCGATGCCAATTCTTTTCATGGCGTTAAGGTCCGCTAAACTCTTAATGCTGCCCGCTTCTCTGCCTACTAAGACCAGTGAGTTATGGGCAAGGGTGTGAAGCGTTTCCGCTTCAATTTGGTTATTGTCGATAAGGTAGTCCATCCACTTGGTATTGGCAGACACATAGAGATCAGCTGGTGCTCCCTGAGTAATCTGTTTGGCCAAGCCGCCAGATGAGCCAAAATTAGGCAGTATCTTAAAATCTTCATGAGTGCTGGTAAAGTCGCCAATCAGATTTTTAAAGACATCCGTCATACTGGCGGCGACTGAAAGCCGAATCTCACTGGCATTGACCAAACCTGATCCGGAATGGAGAGGAGCAATTGTTATAATCGCAAAAATGATGAATACTATTCCCGCATGCATTAAAGAAACCTCATCTAATATCTGGTCTGTCCTAGCAACACTAATTCAGGAAATAGACAAACTCCAGTTAAAAAGCTGCCTGATCGAGATAAAAGATTGAATTTTCTCGGTAAGTGCACTCGCCGGGATAATTATGGAAAGATAGGAAAATCGCTAGGCAAGCCCGATAGCCCCGGGCAGGGAAGGTGTTTTCAAACTTGTATTCCGCTGCAGATCATCAAGGTGAGGAATGGATCTACAGCGGAGAATAGCGCCTACTTAATTTTATCCACCTCCAGGTCGGCTCCTTTCCAGGCATATATGCCGCCTGGGTGCCTGTATACATTAGTATAACCCAGCTTTGAAGCCCACATGGCGCCGTTATGACTTCGGGTGCATTTGACAAAACCGCAATAAATAACGATCAAACGATCTTTGTCCGGACCCAGAAGATTGAGAAAATCTTCCTGGGTTTTACCGTCTGTTTCAGACTCTTCCCAGGAAGTCATCTCGGGAATCGGAAACAAAAACTGCTTGGCTGTGGGAATGTGGCCTTTTTTATAACTCGCTTCATAGGGCATGGTATCAATTATGAGCGCCTCACTCCCGGATTTCATGACATCTTGCAATTCTGCGGTGGTGATGATTTTGTACTTGCCACGCTGTACTTCCCGGAGCAATTTGACTGCGGCTTGTTCTTTCTCAACTTCAGCCTCAAATTTACTTGTACCGAAAGCGTAGCTTTCACCGGCAGCAACTCCGAACAACAGACATACACAAACAACACCTATTAATTTTTGTAACAATTTCATCGAGAAACTCCTTTGGGTAGTAATGATGTAAAAAAAGGATGAATGAAGAGATATACCAGCGGAAGCAGAAGCAGTATATCACGGAAAAGAGCCGCCTTCAGACTGGAAAAAGTCTGTGCGCCAGGATCTTCCGGACCAAAACAGCCACAGTCAATATCCAGCCCGAGCCAGATTCCATAGGTCAGGACGACAATGAAAACACCCATTAAGGCAGTGGTCAGCAACAAGGCCCACCGTTTATTAAAGAGAAGACCTATTGCGGCTGCTATTTCAAGTGCCACAATGAAGAAAGCGGTGGGCACCACAACCGCATCAGGGATGAGGCCATAGGCTGCAATGGTCTCGGCAAAACGATCAATCTCAAAAAGCTTGGGCACACCTGCACTCAGAAATACTAGAGCGAGCAGCCAACGACACCCCACAGCTGTGTATTGAATAAGATTGAGAGAATACATACGCATGCAGCTGGAAATACTTTCCGGGTAATACCTGTTTTGTATAATTATCGATTAGTTCGTCTATCAGGAAGATAGGCAATTACGATGACAGGTGGCCCATAAGAAGAGCAACACACCCCTATCTTTCCAGAGCAAAATACTGATAATATTGATGTTCGTCCAATTGGTTTTTTCTATCAACAAGGTGTTACGGATTTGAATTAAGAATAAGTCAAAGAGAAGGTAAATTCGTTAATCCTGTTGACCAAGAACAGTACCTTTTCGCGGATAAAGATAGCTATGATAGATAATGGCTAACCCTGGAATAGGCCGCCTGAGATCTGCTATACTTTCAGAATATTTGCTTTTTTTCCTGAAAGCGCTACAATACAGATGACCTCGAATTCTTTTGTCCATGGTATTGAGTTCGCATGGCGTAGGAGGAAAGCAGTATATGATCTCAGAAAATAAAGACTCTACAATCCAACGCTACCTCAGCTATTTTTTCATTCTGCTGCTTTTGGCTGGTGTCGTGTTGCTGATTTTTTCATTCGTCACTGCTGAGGAGGGTAAATATTTCGGTGGCTTGCAGCAGATTGCGATGGGTATAACCCTTATTGGTCTTGGCGAATGGATCAATCATCCCCTCCAGAAATCAGTGGCGGTAGAGGACAAAAAGAACTTTATCTTTCAACGAATCAAACACCGGAAACGTAGACCGAATGGGATTGGCAATTTACTTGAAATTGTTGGACTCTTATTGGTTTTCACCGGATTTGCCGAATATCTCTAACCCCCCTCTGGCCGCAAGACCATTTAGGTCTTGAGTTCAGGCTGTTCGACTGCCAAATGTTGAAAGGGCTGAACTTCTCCGGAACACTCCTGGAGATTTCCAGGCAGTGCCTGATCTTTGGCTTAACCAGACTCTTCAGCCTGATCGCGCAGCTTGGCAAAGTCCTGCGATTCGGTAAATTTTTCACTGTTAAGCTGATCAATCTCCTTGCGGGTCAGATGGAACATGCCGCAGCTTGGGCAGGTGGCATCAAACTCTTCACCAACGGCTCGCTCCCGTAGTTCATCAATGGTCATGTGATCTATGTACCCACATGCTCCGGTGGGATTTTCCGCCCGCACTTTTCTACGTTGCACAGTCTTTTTTCCTGATGTCATCTTTGATCTCGCTGTTATTTGATGTAGAAGGTTTAACCTACCTTTCCTGGTTCATGTCCCGGTAAGTGTCTCCACCTCTTCTCCCTGGGCATCGATGATTTTCACAGTTACCGGTATACCGCCATCCAGACGGTGTGTTGCGCATGACATTCAGGGGTCGTAGGCCCGTACCGCCATCTCGATCCGGTTCAGCAATTCAGGTGAATATTGCCCTTCTTTAATAAGTGTATGCGCCGCCTGTTTTACGCTCATATTCATCGGGCCGATATTATGGGTCGTGCCTACGATGAGGTTTGCTCCGGTAATGCATCCCTGATCATCCGTTGTGTACTCATGAATAAGAGTACCCCGGGGTGCCTCGACAATACCCACTCCCCTTCCGGCTGCTGGTATTACCTTCGCTCGAACATTGGTATCGGTGATATCCTCACGTTCGAGTATTTCAATGGTGCGTTCACAAGCATACAACAATTCGATGAGTCGGGCATAGTGATAAAGCATGGTCTGCTGCGCCGGTCGCCCGAATGTAGCGCGAAATTCCTCAAGCTCCGCTTGCGCCAGGGGAGTGCTGATCTTGCTGCAGACATTGATCCGGGCAAGGGTGTTGGCCCGATAAATTCCCTGCGGCTCTTCATGATCAAGGGAAAAACCCTCCTGCCAGCTTTTGGCATAGGGTATCTTGGCATACCCCCAGGGCACCACCTGTTCCCCAATATACCCCTGGTATTGCTTCGCTTCAAAATCCTCATGGCTGCCATCACTGTGCATAAGACGTTGTATGCCGTCATATAGCCTCAATGATCCATCTTGACGATCCACGGTAGCCAGAAAGCCCGTGGTAATATTACCAAGCTCTTGAAGATCTTGCCGATAGAGAGAAAAGACATTTTCTTTGCCATAATCCATGGCATAACGGGAAAAATCTAGCAAGACCCTGGCATCGTTTAACATTTCCCGGCGCTCATCCTCCAGCATGGGTTTGGAAAAGCCGCCAACGACACCTGCTATGGGATGAATTGCTTTGCCGGCAAAACGCTCCAGCATCATCTGACCGAGCTGCCGCATTTTGACTACCTTGCCGGCCAATTCAGGATTGGCTTTGACGATGCCAACGACATTGCGAACCGCATAGTCCGCATCCGGTCCTAAAAGAAAATCAGGCGCCGCCAGAAAAAAGAAGTGGAGAATTTTATCGTTAACATGGGCCAGAACCTGGCATAGCTCACGCAGCCGATGACCCGCAGGTGCTGGTGTCACTCCAAAGGCGTTGTCCACCGCTTTGGTGGCGGCAAGATGGTGCATCCAGGGACAAATTCCGCAAATGCGGTTGACTATACGGGGAATCTCTTCTGCGGGCCGGCCCTCGACAAATTTTTCGAAGCCACGCAGTGACTGAACATGCAGAAAGGCGTCGGCGACATTGCCAGCATCATCGAGGTGGATGGCGATTTTGGCATGTCCTTCGATGCGGGTAACCGGGGCAATCTTAATAACCTTACCCATCACTTACCGCCTTTTTTCAAATGACGAAGCCGGCCATGCGCTCCGCTAAACCTCAGGATAGAACGCCTGTCGACCACTGATTTTATATCGATGCCGTTACTCGCCATGGCATTCATCATATCAAGCATCTGATTGCCGCCAGGACGAACAGGTCCGAAACAGCCGCGACAGGGCACCCGTGCCTGGATACAGCTTGGCGCACCCGACTTGGCACAGCCAGCCAAAGTCACCGGTCCCATACACATATACCCCTGTTCTAATAAACAGCGCATGTCACTGATAGGTTCGTTCTCGTTATAGTCGGCATTGGCTATAAATCTCTTCACCTTGGCAACTGCACCTTTACCTTCCCTTTTGACCGGGCAAGTGTCGCAGACACTGCGAGTGGGCAGATCCTGCTCCGCACCATCGAGTACGGCCCTGATGACCGCATACATCTGCTCCGGATTTGGTGCACATCCAGGTAGTAGCAAATCGATTTTTACCTTTTCATCACAACCATACACCCTCTCCAGAGGCGCCGGAACATTACTATTTGGTAACGTATCTTCGTTGGTGTATTCAGGGGGAGCCGGCGCAAAAACTTCCTGCCAACTCTGTTTCTGGTCACGACTGTTCATCAGCGCCGGTATACCGCCGTGGGTGGCACAGGTACCCAAAGCAATCAGGTACTCACATTTCGCCCGCATCTCTTCGAGAACCTCGAGATGGTCCTCGTTACTCACGCCACCGGAAACAAAACCAAGATCAGCTTGGGGCAGAGAAATACCGCCTTGCTCATCTTCAGGTGCGCCATACTTATGGTCCATAAGCAGAGGGGCATGGACGATCTCAAGTTCGCCATTGAGCAGATCAACGACTTTCTCGCCGATATTCAAAAAGGCGATTTCACAACCGGAGCAGGCCCCCAGCCACTCAAATGCTGTTCGCAGCGCCATGATCTCCTTGTTAATTCGAATTTTGCGCGAGTCTGGCGGGTACATGGACGAGGCATGGGGAGTACAGCTGTAGTAAACTACCGCAAGCTCCACATAACGCTGGCCATGGGCACGTGAGGCTCGCCCGGAGGGTGAAAAGAATTTTTTTCTCTTGTGGCACGCTTTGCACCCAAAAAAACACTCCAAAATTCATCTATAACGCACCAATAATACAAGTTTTTATTTAAAAGACTCTTCCTTTCACGCAATGTTCGGGTTAGCCAGCCTGAGCCAGCTTCTTCACTCGTTCGGTCATGTCACTGACCGCTTCAACGAATCTTTCCGGTTCCGCTGAGGAAAGCCAGAATATACCAAACCGCTGCTCTTCAAAACCGAAATCTTCGAGCAGCTCGGTGATCATATCGGAGCGGGCCAAAGCCTTCTGATTGCCGTCGATATAGTGGCATTCGCCGATATGACAGCCCATGATCATCACTCCATCCGCCCCCTGAGAAAGCGACTCCACGACAAGCTCGGGATGCACCATGCCCGAGCACATCACCCTGATAATCCGGACATTGGGTGGATATTTTAGCCTGGAATTGCCGGCAAGATCGGCCGCAGCATAAGAGCACCAGTTGCAGCAGAAGGCTATTATGATTGGTTCTCTATCCATTATTTTCTACTCCTTCAGTCAGGATGTCTCCAGGTGGCTATATTTCCAGTGCTGCCTTGATTTGGTGACTCAGCTGCTCCATAGTGAAGCCCGCTACGTCAACCCCCCGCACGGGACATGTTCCCTGGCACATGCCACAGCCCTTGCACTGGGCGCTGTTGATCCTCACCAGCTTGACCGGCTGGTCATCCTTATCCCTGTCTATTTCGATGAGTTCGATGGCATGGTACGGACAGACATCTACACACAATGCACAACCATCGCACTTATGCTCGTTGACCACTGCCTTGATACCGTCAAGATAGACCTCTTTCTTGGAAAGCAGGGTTGTGGCCCTGGCCGAGGCAGCCAACGCTTGAGCAATTGACTCATCCACAGGTTTGGGATACTGCGCCAGACCGGCGGTGAACAAACCCTCCGTGGTGAAATCAACCGGCCGCAGTTTGGCGTGTGCTTCCTGATAAAAACCGTTTTCATCCAGGGGAATACGATATAACTGCGCCAATTTATCGATTTCGGCATTGGCGACAATGGCTGTTGCCAGAACGACCATATCCGCTTTTATTCGTACTGGCCGATGAAGTACGTGATCCCATACATCGACGTTGATCTGACGATCTACCTCGGTAACCTTCGGTTTGCCATGCAATTCATAGTTGATGAAGACAACACCCATCTCTCGAGCCTTCTTGAAGAGATACTCACGCTCTCCGTAGGTTCGCATATCCCGGTAGAGGATATAGACATTTCGCCCTGGATCCTCACGCTTGAGCTCAATGGCGGATTGTACCGAATGGGTGCAACACACCTTTGAACAATACATTCTGCCTTTTTCACGGGAACCGACACACTGAATAAAAACAAACGATTTTCCCTGCTTGACATGTTTTTCCTTAAGTTCATGCAAGCGTTCAAACTCAATGGAGGTAACCACGCAACGGATTTGTTTGTAGCCATACTCCGTCGGTCTAAAGATTTGACCGCCGGTGGCCATGATGGCCACGCCATGCTCGATTGTCCTGTTCTTTCGGCCTGGTGTTTTGAGAGTGGATTTGAAATTACCGACAAAACCCTTGGCTTTGCTCACCTCCGTTTCGATATGGAGTTGAATGCGGTCATGCACACTGACCTTGTCGATGAGCTTGGCTACCTGCATAGGCACGTGCACTCCGGAATAGGTATGCTTCAGATTTAGAGCATTACCGCCGAGCCGATCACTTTTTTCCACCAGATCGACGTCATAGCCCTGGTTGGCAAGATTCAAGGCTGCGGTCATTCCGGCAATACCGCCGCCGATTACCAGTCCTCGTTGGGTGATGGGAACAGCCTCCGGCCGAAGAGATTCGGCCGTGGCCACTTTGGCAACAGCCATTCGCACCAAATCCTTGGCCTTCAATGTAGCCTGGGAGGTATCATCATGTACCCAGGAGTTGTGATTGCGGATATTCGCCATCTCCAGGAGATACTCATTTATGCCTGAAGATTTAAGCGTCTCCCGAAACAGAGGTTCGTGCGTTCTCGGGGTACAGGCGGCAATCACCACCCTGTTCAGTTGCTTTTGCCGAATGGCATCCACGAGAATATCTTGAGTTTCCTGGGAACAGGAGAACAGGTTCCTCTCCACATGAACAACACCGGGAAGCCCGCTGGCATATTCTTCAACATCGGCAACATCGACAACGGCAGAAATGTTGGAGCCGCAGTGACAGATGAAAACACCTATACGGGCTTCCTCCTCAGAAGTGTTCCGCTCTTCCGGATACTCCGGAAGCGGAGGTGTCTCCTCGCATCGCAGGCCAAGCTGACCGGCCACGGCGGCAGCGGCTGCTGAACCTTCAACGACGCATTGGGGAATACCCTTGGGGCCGGAAAAGGCACCACAGGCAAAAATTCCTTCTTTTGATGAAGTAACCGGTGCAAAATCAGAAGTGGAAGCAAAGCTGCTGGCTGAGAGTTGAATACCGGCAATTTCGGCTAGCTCCCTAATATGGGTAGAAATCTGTAGCCCCACTGACAGGACGACCATATCAAACAACTCTTCAACCTGCCTGCCTTCTTCATTGATATAATGCAAGCGCAGGTCTCCATTCCTGGAATAGGGTTCGACGCCATGCACCCGGCAACGGATGAAGCGGACTCCGCTTTCAGTCTTGGCTTTTTCCATATAGGTATCGAAATCCTTGCCGTGGGTACGCATATCCATATAATAAATTGCTGCCGATAGTCCGGGAACATGTTGCCTGGCAATCACCGCTTCCTTGATTGCGTACATGCAGCAGACGCTGGAGCAATAACCGTTGCCGCAGAGATTTTCATCTCGTGAACCTACACACTGGAGAAAGGCGATTTTCCGCACCGGCTTATTATCCGAAGGCCTCAACAAGCGTCCCGCAGTTGGGCCGGTGGCGGATAAATAGCGCTCCAGTTGCAGGGAGGTGATCACATTGGGCAACCTGCCATAGCCCCAAACTCCCGCGGCTGTTGGATCAAAGGCCTCATAACCGGGGGCAAGGATGATGGCGCCCACCGCCAGCTTTCTCTTTTTTGCTGCATCATCAAAGCGAATTGCGTTGGCCACACACACCTCTTCACAGATACCGCACTTACCCGGCTTGTTCAGACGGATACAGGAATGTGGATCTATCTGGTACTTTAGAGGAACTGCCTGAGCATACTTGACATAGATGGATTTACGTTTGCCGGTCTTGGCATCGTAGTCGCTATCTACCAATTGCGGGCAGTTGTCCGTGCAAACTCCACAGGCTATGCATTTTTCTGGATCGACGTAGCGAGGTCGCTGATTTATGCTAACCTGAAAATTTCCGGCCGTACCACTTATATCCGTGACATCACTGAGTGTGAGGATCTCAATATTTGCATGTCTACCGCATTCCACCATCTTTGGGGCAAGAATGCACATTGAGCAATCATTGGTGGGAAAGGTTTTATCCAGCTGTGCCATAGCCCCGCCAATAGCTCCTGATTTTTCCACCAGATAGACGTAATAGCCCGATTCGGCAAGATCAAGAGCCGCCTGCATACCGGTGACTCCGCCACCAACGATGAGAACCGCACCGACATTCATGGAATCGCGTAACATATACTCACTCCTCAACCGCAACATTTCCCGCTATTTTCAGGATAAGAACACACCTGAGCATTTATAAGTCTACCCAAGGCTCATGCCACTTTGGGTAATATTATTGAATCGGCAACAAGTTCCCAGATATACTTGACCTGGACTTCGAGATCGTATTCCTGGACCAGCGATTTCTGCAACTGATCCCGGCAGCCATGGCAGGCAGTGATCACCAGTTCTGCTTCAGATTCATTTATCTGCCTGGCTTTCATCCGACCATAGTAAATACGTTCCGCTGAAAATGGCATTGCCCAGGCTCCACCACCGGCTCCACAGCAATAATTGGCTTCCCGGTTCGGTTCCATCTCAACCATGTTGCTGCAACAGGAACTTATAATTCTCCTGGCCTCTTCAAAATAGCCCTGACCAAAAGTACGCAGAGATTTGCGGCCATAATTGCACGGATCCTGGTACACCGTCTTTTGAGGATGACGCGTTTGATCAAGCCGAATGCGTCCTCCCTGAATATAGCCCAACAGCAGATCAAAAAGTGTAGCGACTTTGAACTCCTTTAAGGCATCCGGATACCATCTGTTTAAACCATAGCGGGTGGCATAGTAGGCATGTCCGGATTCCGGTAGCAGCAGAACTTCACAGTTCAGCCTCCTCATGTTATCAACAATCCTACCAACCACGGTTTTCATGGAAGAATCTTCACCGGAGAAAAGCCCCCAGTTCACTCCCTCCCAATTTTCCGAGGAAATCGTCCATGACTCTCCGGCGGCATGAAAAATTCTCCACCACCACTTCATATCGTCCGGTTCGGCAAAAGGTTCTTTTGAGTTGACTTGGGTGAGTATTCTGGCACCATGCGCATCAATTGGAGTGGCGAACCCCGGACAACCATCTTCGGCGAGTTCCTGTCCCAGGCCTTCGAGCAGAGCAATGAAATCTTCCTTGGGAATTCCCAGATTATTGCCTCGCTCAAGACAGGTGGTCACCCCCCGCTGAATCGGCCCGGGTATGAGTTCACGTTTGCGACGTGACCGGATTTTACGGATGAGTTGAACAATTTCTATATTTGCCGGACAAACGTTTTCACATTTTCCACACATAGTACATTTCCAGGGCCAATCCGACTTGATCAGGTCCTCTTCCATGCTGAGGAAGGCCATTCTCACTATTTTTCTGGGATCAAGGCCGTCAACGCCAGAAATTGGACAGGCACTGGCACAGGTGCCGCAGGTTAGACAGGAATCCCCCCAGCTGGGGTCATCGTATATTTTTTGCGAAAAGCGGCCAAGCTCGATCACCGGCAACTCGGAATTCTTCTCTTCCAGCGACTTGACCGTTTCCAGGTCTACATGACTGTTTGGGCGAATATGCGGTTTGCGTCCGAATTTTTCGCAGAGTTCCTGGTAATCATCAAATTTCATAAGATACTTTCTGCCGGGTCCTTCCGTTGCAGGCAGGGTTCCCGCATTTATCCAGTTTCTTATGGTATTTCGATGTACTCCAAATTCTTCGGCCATTTCGCTGACTTTAAACTCGTACATCATTCTCGCTCACCTCTTATATCTGTTAGCAGACTGATTCTGCACTCCGGATAGCCTGCAAGACCATGTCACAGGCAACAGGAACGGCATTTTTCATGCTTACCGAGAGTCCAGGTTCAATCTGCTCGGGAATATATTCTATCTGAGCCACCAGAACCTCGACCTTAATACCGGTATGTTCTTCGAGCTCTGCAAGTAAATTTACTGTGGGAAATTGGTGAAGGGAAAAGTCGTGTATTTTCTGAGAAGGAATGGCTGCAACTGGAATTGAAAATATTTCGCCGGGCTTTTTCCCTGGCATATCGACGGCATCAAGGAGTATTATCCTTTCTGGCCGCCCCACTTCTGAGAGTAGATAATCAAAAAGATATTCCCTTATCCCGGTTCCGGCGTCAACTGCACCAACCTCATGAGGAAGTGAATAGTTGGAGAGTAGCCGTTTAATGACCTCTGGCCCGAAACCATCATCCCCCATTATCGGGTTGCCACACCCAAAAATTACCGTAGAATACCACCGTTGTGCCATTGTGCGAACTGCGCCTCTATGCAATTATAAAAGCTCAGTGATATCACAACATGGCCATTTCTTCAAGCACAATTCGCACAGTTACCAGGGTGCGGCGACCTGGGGTATAAGGTGCTAGAACCCACTCGGGTTGTTTTTCTGCCACTTCCAGGCAGATGCACACATCTCCTCTATGCCGCGCTCAGCCTGCCAGCCCAGTTCTTTGAAAGCCTTCTGGGGATCGGCATAGCATTCAGCGATATCGCCAGGTCTACGGTCAACGATCCGGTAGGGCACTTCTCGGCCAGAGGCCGTGGCAAAAGCATCTACAACTTCGAGAACGCTGTAGCCATTGCCGGTACCAAGGTTGTAGATGGATAGGCCATGGCTCCCCTGGATTTTCTGCAGGGCCTTGACATGGCCAAGCGCCAGGTCAACAACATGAATATAGTCTCGAACTCCCGTCCCATCGCTGGTGGGATAATCACCGCCAAAAACGGAGAGCTCCTCCAGCTTGCCCACGGCTACCTGGGCGACATAGGGCATAAGATTATTTGGTATACCACCAGGATCTTCACCGATCCGACCGCTTTCATGAGCACCGACTGGATTGAAATAGCGTAGCAGCACCACATTCCAGTCTGGCTGGGCTTCACAGAGATCCGAGAGAATCTCTTCGCTCATCAGTTTGGTTCTACCATAGGGGTTAGTACAGGACAGCGGAAAATCTTCGGTTATCGGCACACTTGCCGGGTTGCCGTAGACTGTGGCGGAGGAGCTGAATATGATGTTTTTCACTCCATGGCGAACCATGGTTTCACACAGATTAAGAGTCGCCTTGATATTGTTGTTATAGTAGCGCAAAGGTTCAGCAACCGATTCGCCAACGGCTTTAAGCCCGGCAAAATGGATAACCCCGTCAAGAGGGGTACACTCGCTAAAGAGCCTCTCCAGGCCATCCTCGTCAAGCAGATCCATTTCATAAAACAGAATGGCTTTGGCGGCCAGTTCTTCAACGCGCTGCAGAGATTTAGGACTTGAGTTGCTTAAATTATCTATGACCACAACCTCATGACCTGCTATGAGTAATTCATAACAGGTATGACTGCCAATATAGCCGGCACCGCCGGTTACCAGGATTTTCATCGTCTTTCAACCATGGTTTTCTTAATCTGTTATTCAAGTAGATAAACTCTCGACAAACTAGCCTCTCTCTTATTATTATTCAAGCACTAACCACCCATCGGTAATCCGAAGGATGGTTTAAATTCCTGGAGGCAGAGATGATATAGCCTCTTTTTTTTGCTATCTATCAAGATCACCGTATCAACAATCAAGGAGACAAGCATGCCCTATGTCAATATTCGGGTAGCTGGAGAACTTACCCGGGAACAAAAACAGGAAATGAGTAAAGGTGTGACCGAAGTAATCGCCAAAGCAGCCAATAAACCTCCGGAAGCCATTCTGATTTTCATAGATGAGGTTAGTCGTGAAAATATTGCAAAATCCGGCAAGCTGCTCGATGAACCTCAGTAAAGCTTCGGCAGCTCAAGAACGGCTCATTGAGTTGCGTAAACAGCTCAATGAACATGCCCATAACTATTATGTCCTCGACAACCCAACCATAGCTGACAGCGAATATGATCAGCTCTTTGCTGAGCTTTTGGAACTGGAGGAATTGCATCCGGAACTGGTAAGCGATGATTCGCCGAGCAGGCGTATCGGAGGACCCCCGCTTGACAAGTTCGAGCAGGTTGCCCACCGGGTCCCGATGTTAAGCCTTGAGAACGCTTTTGACGAAGCCGATATTTACGAGTTTGAAAAAAGGCTGGTTCGCTATCTCAACACCACTACTCCCCCGCACTATGTAGCTGAGCCTAAACTTGACGGTCTGGCGGTTGAGCTCATCTATCAGAATGGCAAGCTCACCCAGGCGCTTACCCGAGGAGATGGTCGAATCGGCGAAAATGTCACTGCTCAGGTACAGACCATCGGGGCCATTCCACTTAAACTGCGCCGGGAGGTTCCGGAGTTACTTGAGGTACGCGGTGAAGTGTTCATGGATAAAGAGGGTTTCCAAAATCTCAACAAACAGCGCCAGGAAGGAGGAGAACAACTTTTTGCCAACCCCAGAAATGCCGCAGCAGGTTCTCTGCGTCAGCTCAATCCCCAGATAACGGCAAAGCGGCCACTGCGGTTTTTTGCCTACGGCGTTTCAGCAACAGACAGCATCAACTGCCAGGGGCAATCTTCCCTGCTTGAATACCTGCAAAACTGCGGATTACCGGTAAACGAGATGACCAGAAAGTGCAGCAATGTTCAAGAAGTGATTGAAGCCTACGATTACTTCGTAGAGGTTCGGCATCAGCTAGCCTTTGACATTGACGGCATGGTAGTAAAAGTTGACGATTTTTCTCTACAGGAACGACTGGGCTTCAAGGCGAGAGCACCTCGCTGGGCGGTAGCCTGCAAATTTCCCTCAACTCAGGCCACTACCAAACTCAACGGTATCACCTATCAGGTTGGCAGAACCGGAGCCATAACCCCGGTAGCTCTACTTGATCCGGTGAACGTAGGTGGTGCCATGGTGGCCAGGGCAACTTTACATAACCAGGAGGAAATGGAGCGAAAGGATCTGCGGATCGGCGATACTGTTCTCATTCAACGGGCCGGCGATGTCATTCCTGAAGTGATCAAGCCAATCATTGAAAAACGGACCGGCAAGGAGGATATCGTTGTTCCTCCAACCGATTGCCCGGTATGCGGACACAGCCTCCGCAAGGCTGAAGGAGAAACGGTAATCCGTTGTCCCAATCCATTGTGCGAGGCTCAAAAATTACGAGGACTCATTCATTTTACCTCAAAAGCCGGACTTGATATCGAAGGACTAGGAAAAAGAAATATCGAACAGTTATTTGAAAAACAACTTATCAGCGACATTCCCGATATTTTTTCTCTTGATTCATCTCAACTTGCAGGACTTGAAGGTTGGGGGGAGAAGTCAGCAAACAAGGCTGTGGATGCTATCCAGGCCAAGAAGTCTCCGCAGTTGGCAGAGCTTCTTGCAGCACTTGGTATCCGTTTCATTGGCGAAGTCACCGCTGGCATGCTGGAGCAGCGCTTCGCCAGCCTCAGCGCATTGGCTGCTGCCCAAAAGGAAGACCTCCTCGAAATCGATGGTATCGGGTCGCGTACTGCGGAAAGTCTGGTTACCTATTTTGGTGATCCACGAACCAGGGAAATACTGGGGCGCCTCGAAGAACAGGGAGTCTCTCCGGCACGTTCGGCACCCGACTCAACAGGGACCTTGAGTGGAATGCGTATTCTTTTCACCGGTGGTCTGGAAAAACTTTCCCGAAGTGAAGCAAAGAAACTGGTAAAGGAAAATGGTGGCGAAATCGCCACCTCGGTGAGCGCTAAACTCACCCATATCGTTGTCGGCGAGAAACCAGGCAGCAAGCTGGAACAAGCACGTAAACTAGGCAAAGCAATCATCAACGAAAAAGAGTTTTTGGAGCTTCTTGACCAACGTCATACCGCATGATAGACACTTTTCTTTCTGCACATTCTTTTAGACAGGATATGTTTTCCTGTGCTACTATTTAACTGTATACCCTTTTTTCAGAACCAAATAAAAAGACGAGGTTTCTGGTGTTGAATTTTATTCCTATGGAGAAAAGAGGTTGACTAACGTTCTTGTTGTTGAAAACAATCCCACGATCCTTAAATTGATTTGCCGCCATCTTGAGGTAGAGAATTGCCGGGTAAGAACTGTTGGCAATGGCCTGGAAGCACTAGTTGAAATCGATCAGGAGGTACCCGATATCATCTTCACCGATATCATCATGCCCAAGGTAAGCGGCGACCAGTTGTGCAACATTATCCGTAAGAACGACAAACTTAAGGACATTTTTGTCGCGGTCCATTCCTCAACCTCATTGGAGGATAACCGCCAGATTCTCAATATTGATGCGGATATATATATTGCCAAAGGCCCGCAAGCCAATATTAAAGATCATGTCCATCATGTTCTCAAGCAATTCAAAAAAGGTGTTCGAAGGGACCAAAATACGCATGGTAAAGAAAGCCTGCATCCTCGTGAAATCACCAGAGAACTACTGACAGAAAGAAAACATTACCAGGCCATCTTCGACAACATAGCAGAGGCTGTCGTCGAGCTCGACTCTAGCGGACAGATTGTCCAGGCCAACACTGCCGCTCAACGACTTTTTGGTAAAAGCCTGCTAGACATCCTGGCCAGCAATTTTGTTGACTACCTGAAAGGCGGAGAAATACAAAGTATAATCGACTGGATCAATAGTACTTTTAAAAACGAGTCCACGCTTTTTCGATCCAGCTTCTCGTCTCCCCTTGAAGTGAACAAACGCAAAGTTCTTCTCAACTTGGTTGCCGTCGAGGAGGCCGATGACTATTTCATCATCGGTATCCTTCAGGACATTAGCCTCCAGAAAAACATTGAAGATCGTTTGGCTCGCGCGCTTGACCAGTTCAATGCCGTAGTCAATACCATTGATTACGGTATACTCCTACTCGATGCCGATCTGCGGGTGCGGATCGCCAACCAGGCCTATCGTGACCTCTGGCAGATACCTCAGTCATTTATCGACGCCTCTCCCACCATGCGGGAGATAATTGAATTTACCAGCAGCAGCGGCATCTATCATGTCGCTCCGGAAAACCTCAACAGTTATATTGAAAAAAGGATAAAGGCAATCAAGGAAGGAAATATCCCGCCAATGGAGATGGCACGCGCCGACGGCAGGGTACTGCAGTATCAATGTACGGTACTTCCAGACGATGGCAGGCTGCTGACCTTCTTCGATATAACCAGCTTAAAAAACACCGAAAAAAAGCTCGAAGAAGCACTCATTAAGGTGAGTGATCTCGCCAACCACGATCCCCTTACCGGCTTACCAAACCTCCGTCTGGCTCGGGAAAAACTTCTCAGCTCACTCTCCTTTGCCAAAAGAAAGGGCTGGATGGTGGCCCTGATGTTTATCGATCTTGATGGTTTCAAGGAAGTCAATGACTCTCATGGTCATGATGTCGGCGACAGAATTCTCCAGATGGTAGCTGATAGATTAACGAATTGTTTACGCCAGACCGACACCATTGCCAGAATAGGAGGGGACGAATTCCTGGTCATTCAGACTGAGGTAGCTGACCGTTCCGCCATCGCTAAAGTGGCCGAAAAAATTATCGGTACCATCGCCGAGCCGCTGCATCACAGTGACCTTGAAATATCTATTGGTGTCAGTATAGGCATCGCAGTTTATCCGGAGCATGGTGAAGAAAGCAGAATTTTAATGAAAAAAGCTGATGACGCCATGTATTACACCAAGCGTATAGGCAAAAACAATTACTCATTTACCCCGAATTGATCAGGAAGATCCTTTCTTTTCCTCCAATTCCTGCCAGCGGTCATAAAGTGCTTCCACCTCCTTTTTAACCGCTTCCAGTTTCTGCCAGCACTCCTCAAGCTTTTCCGGATCGGCTGAACAGGATGGGTTGACAAGCTCTTCCTCAAGTATGGCTTGAAGGGTCTCTAACTCTTCAATTTTACCCTCCAGCTGATCATATTCCCGCTGGTCCAGATAGGACAACCTTCCCGCCTTCACTCCCGCTCTGCCCTTTTCTTTTTGGGAAGCTTTTCCATCGTTCGTGAGAGGAGCAATCACCTGATCGCTCACTGTTTTTTCCTGTAGGGCGGCAAGCCACTGACGATAATCAGCGTAATATCCAGCATCCCCTTCCCCGGTAAAGCCAATAACCCTATCACACACACGATCAAGCAGATATCGATCATGACTTACTAGTATGAGAGCGCCGGCAAACTCGGTAAGGCTTTCTTCCAGAACGTACAAGGAGCCAATGTCCAGGTCGTTGGTCGGTTCATCGAGTAGGAGAATATCAGCTGGCTGCAGCATAAGTGAAGCTATGAGAATACGGGCCTGCTCACCACCTGAGAGTTCTCTCACCGGCGTTTCGAGTTGATCAGCCTTAAAAAGAAAACGTTTGGCCCAGGAAACCACATGGAGTGATCTTCCCTGAAAAACAACAGAGTCGCCTTCCGGTGCTAGAGCTCGTCGTAGACTCAGTGAAGTATCAAGCTTGGCTCTTTTCTGGTCAAAGTGTACAATGTTAATTTTATCTGCTGTTTTGATTGAACCTTCATCGAGAAACTCAACACTCTCTTCTCCTGCAGCGAGAATCTCCATCAACGTCGACTTACCACAGCCATTCTTCCCCAGAAGGCCAAGTCGCGAGCCCGGAGATAGGACGATATCCAAGGTCGCAAAAAGCTTTTTATCACCATAAGATTTAGTAAGTTGGGTGGCCTCAAGCAGTTTTTTGGTTTTTCTCCCTGTTCCCCTAAATTCTAGATCAAACTTTCCAGAAGATCGATTTCTTCTTTTTACGTCGGCCAACTCATCCTGGAGTCTGTGAGCTTTGTCAATACGGTAGCGGGCCTTCGAAGTTCGTGCTTTCGGGCCTCGATCGAGCCATTCATTCTCACGCCGAACTTTATTGCTGAGACGATGTTCCATTTCCATCTGCTGCTCCAGATGCACTTGGCGCTTCTGCTCAAAAGCACGGTAAGCACCCTGCACTTGAAAGGAACCACCGGAATACATGGGTGACAATTCAACCATTCTGTTGGCGCAATTTTCGAGGAATTGCCGGTCATGACTCACTAAAATGAAGGCGGAGGGACCATCGGGCAGACTACTGAGAATTAACTTTTCCAGCCAGATTATGCCCTCGATATCCAGGTGGTTCGTTGGCTCATCAAAGGCCAACAGGGTTGGTCTGTTTAACAGGACCCGGCAGATAGCCAGGCGCTTTCGCCAACCTCCAGACAAGTATCTTACCTGTTGGCTATCATCACCAAACTCGGCTCGGCTCAACAACTCTGCAATTCTGGCATGTTTGTCAGCATCCTCAAGAGTATGATCTGCCAGTGCAGCATAAAGGTTTTCAGACGCGGTCAACTCCTCATCAAAGATATCCTCCTGGGCAAGATAGCCGAGTTTTACCTGCTTCCCATATAGCAAGGCACCCTCATCAGCCTCCTCCAGTCCACAAATAATTTTCAAGAGTGTCGACTTCCCAGAGCCATTCGGTCCGACAAGACCAATTCGGTCTCCAGGATGAATAATCAAATCAATATCTTGAAAAAGCGGTTCGGCTCCAAAGGACTTAGCCAGTGATTGGCAGGCAACTAGATTTGACATACAAATTTCTATGGCATATACTCACACTTGGGCAAAAATTTCTTGCCTGAAAAAACGGTCTATACGACCATTTTTTTTAAAGAAGGCTTGAACATGACCGAGAAAATCAATTATATTAATATCTTATATGATCGTTTTCTGGTTGATTTTTCAAAAGCTTCCGAGTAACATATTTGTAATAATGGCGTGAGTTTGAGTTAAAATACCAAGGTGTTAAGGAATTCAGGCAATAAATGAAAGCATTTTTATACAACTATATAAAAGAAAGTGCAATGAGTGAACATTTTCACATTATCATCGCGGGTGACCAGCATCGACCATTTTCCTGTAAGATCTCCAAAAAGAACGCGATCATCACAGTAGCATCAGTACTTTTTATCGCATCAGTTCTTTTTTCCACTGGTTTTTTTACCTCAGCCCTTTACACCCATAACAGGATCATGGCCAAAGGCATGTCTTCAGCCAAGGAGAAGGTGAAGGAAACGTTGGCTGCCAACATTGATCTACGTAAACGTATAGACCAGCAGGACGAAGAGAGTGAAAAACACATAGCTCACTTGGAAAGAAAACACGCCGAAGAACTCAACAATTTAATAGCAAAATATACTACTCAGGTCACGAAGCTTAAAGAAGTCAATGAGCAACAGAGAATCGCCTTCCAGGAAGAAAAAGAGCGTCTTTTGTCAACTACGGTAAGTCAGCTGGAGACCCGGAGTAAATTTATTGAAGATGTCATCACTGATATCGGCATAGACATAGAGCCACCAGTAATCAAGCAATCTTCAAAGATCAAGGGAACACAGAAAGGTGGTCCTTTTATTGCGGCAGAAGACAGCAAGTATGACGAATTGCTTTATCGTGCCGATAATTACCTGCAAACACTTAAGACCACACCACTCGGAAGACCAGTCAATACTTCGGTCTCTTCCTGGTTCGGCAAGCGCAGAGATCCTCTTAACCGAAGAAATGCTTTTCATGAAGGTATAGATTTTCGTGGTAGAACCGGTGATCCAGTTCGCGCGACAGCCGACGGCAAGGTGATTTATGCCGGGAAGAACGGTGGCTATGGCAACTTCATCAAAATTAGCCATGGCAACGGCTACACGACCAGCTACGCCCATATGCATCGCCTGTTCGTGAGCTGGGGAGACCGAGTCACCCGTGGACAGAAAATCGGTTCCGTTGGCAACTCAGGTCGTTCTACCGGCTCTCACCTGCACTATGAAGTCAACTTGAATGGCAGGCCGATAAACCCCGCTAAACTCATGAAGGTTGCAAATCTGACATGCAAATTCAACACGGATCTGGAGACAGAATAATGTTCGCCAAGAAAGAGGCATTGGAAAAAGAATTTGAGAAAGTTGAAGGTGAGGCGATTTCATCAATTATTGATGGAAGCATGTCCGTTACCGGCGAGATTTCATTCAAAGGGAAGACCCGAATCGATGGGGTTATCAACGGCAATATCACTGGTGAGCATCTTATTCTCAGCAAGGACGGGAAAATAAACGGTGATATCAAAGTTACCTCCTTCATTTGCCAGGGAGTTTTTGTTGGCAATATTGAAACCAAAATTCTCACGGCGAAGAGAGGCTCATCGATCAATGGCAAGATTGTTGCCGGCAACCTCACGGTAGAACCAGGGGCTAGCCTTGATGGTGAGATAAAAGCTGCCGCCAAGGATGCTGCTCCAACCGCTATGCCAGCCAACAATTTAAAACCAGCCATACTCAAAAGTGAGAATAAAACAGCTGAGAGTAAATAGTTTCATTCCCTTCCTACTCAAGGCTTTGCGTGATGGCATCGAAATCCAAATCTACGAAAATAGTCAATCTGCTGAGCTGCCCATTCTGTGAAAACAGCAAAGAGTTCTTTGAAGTTGCCGAGGACGCCCTCATTACCACCTATTACGGCCAGAACGAAGACGGCAGCTTTACCGCAAATGATCAGAACTCTGAAATTATGGGAAGTGTCCGCCTCTATTGTGGAAACTGCGGTGAGAACCTTGACGCATTCCATGATCGATTTCGTGAGATGATATTTTGAGCCGTTCTCCCCGCCTTATTTGCGACAGAAAAACCCTTATAGCAGAGTTTGAAAATCTATGTCGCGGTGACATTGTCAGCGGCAGGATGCAATTAAGATCAGGTGAAGAGCACCTGCTCCTGGATCTTGTATCCAGAGGCGTGCATCTGGTTCCATCGGCCAAAGCGCAGTTAGCCAGCAAATCTAAAGTTTTCCAGGCAGCCATTTTCGGGAAATGGATGGTTCCAGAGACAATGGTGATCTATAACAGGCATCAGCTACTGGAGATCACCAATGTTTACCATCGCCGTAAGATAACCAAGGTCGTCTTAAAACAGGACCGTAAAAATGCAGGTATGGGCATCCTCCTCTACCATTCCATAGAGGATATCTACAATCAGGCGGCCCATAACCTGCTCTCATATCCGTTTGTCATCCAACCCTTTATTGAAGAAAGCCGGGATATCCGCGTTGTGATTTTAGGTGATTACTTGGAGGCTTACACTCGTAGCAATCCTGATAATTTCCGCAACAATCTCCACTGTGGAGGAAGTTACACCAACTCTAGGCTCTCACCCCCAGCCCTCAGTTTCTGTAGAGAAGTGATGAAAAGAGGAGATTTTCCCTATGGCCATCTCGACCTCATGCTCATTTCCGAAAAGACATTCTATCTTACTGAGATCAATCTTCGGGGCGGCCTGCACGGAGCCAGAATTTCAACAAAGGAATATAAGGATAAGATAGCAGAGATTGAGAGACAACTCGTTGATGATATTTTAGATGAGGAGAGGAAAACAAAAAGCGGTAAGTAGCGATTCAATATAAAAAAAGGGAGTTACCCGAGGGGTAACTCCCTTTAAACAATTCAGGCGACCAGCTAATTATACACAACCGGTAGGCTTAGGCAGTCCAGCCATTTTACAGGCTCCCTTACCAGGTCCGGATGGGAACAGCTCATAGATGCGCTTGAGCGGAAAACCGGTGGTTTTAGAAAGAATACGTACCATTGGGGCAATACCGTTTTTCTTGTAGTACTCTTGGAGGGCATCGATTACTTTCTGATGCTCTTCGGTCAGTTCGGCGATGCCTTCGGTACCTTTTACGTAGTCAACCCAGTCTTCGTTCCACTCATCCATACCTTTCAGCAGGAAACCATCTTCGTCTACTGTGAAAGTCGATCCATTGTGCTCTAATGTTGGCATTGTACAACCTCCTTTAAATTTATTGCATATGGCTTTCGCCGTTTTAAAATCTAAATGAAAAAACTAATTAGGCTTAATACTATAGCCGCAATCGTTTGTCAAGTGAATGACGAATCATTTTCTAATTAGCAGTTATTCCATTGTTATTACAATGATTATTTGGGTCAAAAAAATGCCAAGACAGACCACTTTTTCAAGCAACTCCTAGCAATATTTCAAGGTTGTTAGACCACATCAGATTTGGACTCAAACAGTCATAGCCAGATGTATGTCGGTCACCAATCTATTACTAATCTCCTAACCGAATCTTATCCAGAATCGATGCCAAAAACAACCTTAGATTACTAAATTAGCCAATTTGAGAGGAACAGATTTCGATTTTTCCTTGCGCTTGACATCTAGAAAGAGTAAATCCAATTCCTGTTAATTGGAAAGTTGATCATTGTCTGATTTCAGCATATGCACACATTGCATGTTTGCTTTAATTCCGCAATCCTAAATATCATACGAGTATTTCTATGCTGCAAATTCTCCGAAATAAAGCCCAATCCATAGTTATTCAAGCTGTTGTCGTCATTATCGCCCTTGTCTTCATATTCTGGGGAGTGGGGCCTAACCTGATGAACAGTAGGGAGGCGGCAATTGTGGTCAATGATGAGGAAATTACCTTCACGGATTTCCAGGACGCCTATGATAGGACCTATAACAATCTCCGCGAACAGTTCGGAGGTACATTGCCTCAAGGTCTAGCCGAAAGTCTCGGTATAAGGAACCAGGTGGTCAACCAGCTTATCCAGGACGCTCTTCTCAGGCAGGGAGCAGCCGACATGGGCATAGTCATTAGCCAGGAAGAGATTCGTGACACCATTGAAAGTATGGTCCAATTTCAGGAAAACGGCGCCTTCAGTATGGACAAATATACATCTCTTCTCGCCCTGAATGGTTATTCCCCGCAGAAGTTTGAAGAAAAGGTGGAACGCGACATGCTTGCCCAAAAGGTGCAACTCAATATCGCCAAATTTGCCACCACGGCAACCCAGCATGAGATTGAGGATCTCAATCGTCTGGAAAATGCGTCTGTGGCCATTAAGTACGTGAAAATAGATCCAGATGAATATGTGGAAGCGGTAGATACTGATCTTGATAAAATTAAAGAATGGTTTACGACCGTTGAGGAAAACTACAAAACAACTCCTCAAGTCAAACTAAAGTATCTCGATTTCAGTTACACGACGGTGGGGGCAAAAATCACCGTGGATGAGAGTGCGATAAAAAGCTACTACGATGAACATCTCGATGAGTACACCCAGGGTGAAAAACGGGGAGCCAGACATATTCTTTTTAAAGCCGATACGAGCAGCAGCGCTGAGGTGCACCAGCAACAACGCAAAAAGGCAGAAGAAGTGCTGGCCATGGCGCAGGGCGGCCAGGATTTTGCCGCACTTGCCAAAGAATATTCGGAAGGCCCATCTAAAGCTCAAGGAGGCAATCTCGGCCTATTTTCCCGGGGACAGATGGTAAAGCCATTTGAAGAAGCAGTTTTCGCACTTCCGCTGGGAGGGATTAGCGATGTGGTTACAACCTCATTTGGCTACCACATCATTAAGGTTGAAGAAATTCAGCCATCGGTCATCAAGCCATTCAGCGAGATCCAGGATGAGATAAAGACTGCGCTGCAAAATGAAGAAGCCAGGCCACTTGCCTTTCAACTCGCCAATGAAGCCTACGAAGGTATTATTGCTGCCGGGAGCCTGGAGTCCTTTCTCGAAGAGAACCCTGAGATTACTGTGCGGGAAACCGATTTCTTTTCGCGGTCTGATCCCCCCCAAGCCTTTAGCAATGATGTAACTTTCCTGACGACGGCGTTCGCTTTAAAGGAAAACGAACTCAGTTCCCTTATTGAAACTGACTCCGGTTATGCGATACTCTATGCAGTAGCGGTAAAGCAGCCGCAAGTGCCTGATTTTGGCACCGTCACCGATCAGGTCAGCAATGATTTTAAGCAATTCCGCGCTGAAGAGCTTGCTCGCCAGACGGCGGAAAACTTGCTTCAGCGATTGCAAGAAGGTGAAGGCACCTTGAAAGATCTTGCCGAGGAAGAAGGACTCATCGTCAAAAATTCATCCTACCTCAAGAAAAACAGCAGCGAAAACGACGGACTCCCGGGTGGTCTGGTGCAGGCAGCTTTCGAGCTTTCCATCAATAAACAATACCCCGATGAGCCATTTTCAGCCGATACCGAATTATTTGTCTACGAATTCGTCGATAGAAAAATTCCCATGGGCAAACTGAATGAGCAAGAGTCCCAGCGTTATAGAAGCGCCATTATTCAACGCAAACAACAACAGGTCCTTACCAGTTGGTTAGAGTCCAGACGCAACCAGGCTAAGGTCTATACTCACCAGCGTTTGCAGTCAGATGTTTAGCCACAGTTTTTCCTACTTTTAGGCGAATCAATATGGGCTGCTATCTCGTATTGCTGCAGTAATTTGCCAACAAGAATAGAGCAAATTCCTGCGCGTCTTGCCCAGCAGACTATCTTGATTTGTGGAATATTACGGCTAGCCTGAACGCTCCGGGTTTTGGCGGTATGAGAGGAGGTTAAGTCAAATTAAAGGTGATCTAAACCTGGTTATTGCCTACCCTCATCTCCCATGAGAACTTTACGAACTCCTTCGTGGGATAGTTTGATACCAAAGTTATCATGCAATTTAGCTGCTATATCCCGATAGGACCACCTGTCCATACGCCATTTCTTCATCTGGCGAATAATCCGCTGCTGCTCTGAGTCTTTTACTAGATAACCATCCTTTACGCGCCAACCAAAAGGTATTGGGCCACCAATATATCTTCCCTCTTTCAACATCTCCTGCTTTGCAGCCCTAATTGCTTCACCATGCTTACTGCTTTCACAGACCGCAAGCGACTTGAGCAACTTCCTGGTGAACCCGGCCTGGCCATCTGAAACCATCAGCTTTCTCTCCTGCGGTAAAGAAATATTGGCGTCAAGATCGACGCAGTAGAGAGCAACACCTCTTTTCTCTAGTTGGCTGAGGAATTTGTGTGCTTCTTTCGCTGAGCAAAGCACCCACTCAGCCTTGCAAGTGATCAGGATATCACCATTTTGCAAACCGCCAAGAAGCTTTGCTCCTTCTTTTCTCTCGCGAAACGGCCGCCTGAGAGAAGAATCTCGCTCAAAACAATAATATTGGATCTCTATATCCAACTGCCTGGCGTATTTTTCCAAAGCGGACCGTTGCCCATCTGCATCAGGGATTTCAGCATCGTATGCTGATTGAAAAATATATCCTACAGCACTCATCGTCTCTCCTCATAACAAGCATAGAAATATCTCCCAACTAAAAGCAGCGGAAAAATACATCCAGTCACGTGCCAAGTGGAGAAATAGACCAAATTCCTGTGCTTACACTTACAGCAAAACTAATTTTTGCCGCTACTTCAAGATCTTATCGCAGAGGCAACGGAAGTTTATATTTTTACAACTTTTTTGTTCAATTCCATAATATACATGCTATAGTAGCATGTTCGGCCGCCTATTTTTCGTTGATTGGATATAAGTTAATTGCTGGGATGTCAATCCAGATGATCATACTCTTTCGAAAACAGGCTCCACCTTCGCAATATAGATAAATAATCTATTTGTTTCACTGACTTTCAAAATTTACGTTGAAAACGACCACCATCAGTAAATCACTAAACATGACTGTTGATTCCGAGTTACTTCAGAAATATACGGCCCTTAACACTTTTGAGCAAACATTTCTCCAGTTTCTTTCAGTATTGTATGAGCCTGCCCATACTACTCTCATTGTCAACTGCATGAGAAAACTTGATTTACGAGGTCCACGGGCAAGTAAACCGACGATTGCCAACCTCAATCATTACCTCATTAAACTACAAAAGCTTGGCCTGGTAACCAAAAAGCAACAATGTGCTGCCGAGATTATCGAAACATTGAGTAAAATTGCCATTAAAGAAAATACTTTTCCTGTTTTTGCCAAAACTATTCAGGCAGAAGCACCAGTATCTTACTACTATGGTAAATGGTCAACTCGCTGTTGGCGAGCCATGCGTGAAATCCGTATCGGCATCTACCTACAGCAGTTCGATCTTATCGATGAGGCATCCGATTTTCTTGAACAACAATGTAGTGAAATAGCCCCTACTCCACCACCAACCGTACAGGTCACTACTCAGCCGTTTTCTCCGGAATGGTTCAGGACACTTCCACCATCGTTTCAATTTTATCTTCTCGATAATGTTTTTCGTTATGCCCAGGCCAATCTACAATCGTACCCGGACATAATTGCCTTTATTCAAAACAAGGAAGAGTTTGCCAATTACAGTAGTGATGAAACACTTCCCTTCACCCGTTTGCTCTTTAACCAATTGCTTTTTCAGGGTGAAATCGAGGCTGCATCCATATTGGTAGAGCAAAATAACAACGTGTTTTCCGGTACAGGTGCAATGGGCACCATTCTCTTCCTCAAAGGAGAGCTGGAACAATCCATCGCAGCGTTCAACAAGGACATCGATATTCTGCAATCGTACAGTAGTGATGAAGATGTGGCATTTTTTGGACCAGCCGGAATCTTCCATGTTTTTGCCCTTCTTCAGTTTGAAGATATCCAGGATTATGATGCCATAGCCGACAGGATCAGCATCGCTGTTACCAATTTTACAAGTGGCGCGGAAGTTCCCGCCTACAATCTGCTGGCAGCATTCATTGGTGGTCAAAGAAACGCCCACGGCGTCCAGGAAGCGCTTCATCTCAAGGGAGATCAGCACCATAGCTTTACTCTTCTCGTCGCCGGTTTATGCCAGTACTGGTTAAATAGCTCCATACAATCTGAGCTGGAATTATTACTTAGAAAAGATCTCAACCTGGCCAGAAAGAACGGCTACAATTTATTGGCCATTGGCTTTGCTGAAATTCTTGAAAAAATTAGTCATGAGAAAAAGGAGCTACAGGAAATTCTCGTTGAGCTACGCCAGGAAACTGAGCTTATTTCACTTGTAGCAATGCTAGAGCCTGAGGAACCCTGGAAAAGGAGCCTGCAAGCCCTTATAAACGCCACAGTAGATCAGGGGGTGGACAAACAATTTCTGGATACCAGACTCGCCTGGATGATAGAATATAAGAACAACAAGGTCACAGTTAATCCTCGTGAACAGAAACAGACCGTGACCGGTGACTGGAGCAAAGGGAAACCTCTGTCTCTGGCCAGACTCTACGATTCGGAAAAACTCCCCTACCTCACCCTTCAGGACCGCAAACTCTGCCGCGCCATCACTCGCAAACATAACAAAGAAACCCACAGCACCTCATATTCATTTGATATGGAGAAACTGCTGGTCAATATGGTTGGCCACCCCCAGCTTTTTCTTGCCAAATCGCCCACTACGCCAGTTGAATTCGTTGCCGGTGAACCGGAGATTCTTGTTGAAGAAAGAGGAGATCAGTTACATATTCGCTTTGCTCAGTCAATAACCGATGGCAATGTCAGTGTTTTTCAAGAAACTCCAACTCGCTTCAAAGTAATCACAATTAACGAGAACCATCGTCGTATTGCCCAGATTACAGGTAAGAACGGTCTCGTCGTTCCCAGAGAGGCAAGTGAGCAGGTTTTGACAGCAATCGGCAATATCAGCTCATACATGACAGTCCATTCCGCGATTGCCGTGGACCAAAAGTCACGCCAAAAGGCCAATATCACTTTTGTCGAGGCTGATCCTACAATTTATATGCATTTGTTACCCTATGGGGAAGGATTCCGCCTGGAAATGTTTGTCAAACCTTTCGTTGAGGGTAGCCATTACCTTAAGCCTGGACAGGGAGTGGAGAATTTCATGGCAGAGGTCAATGGTAAACGTCTGCAGACCAAAAGAAATCTTGCCCTCGAAGAAGAGCGAGCCCGTGATGTAGAAGAATTGTGTCCAATCCTTGATCTGGCCATCGACATGGAACAGGAGAATGACCGCGAGTGGCATCTGCTCGATCCCGATGACTGTCTGCAGGCGCTCATGGAATTACAGGCGATACAAGATCGTGTGGTAGTAGAATGGCCCGAAGGCGAGAAATTAAGCATTACTCATCAAGCCTCATTTAAGAATATGAACCTGAAGATCAGAACCAACAGACAAAACTGGTTCTCCATGAGCGGCAAACTGGTTCTCGATCAGGATATTGTAATTGAACTCAAGGATTTACTGAATAAAATCAAGAATTCTTCAGGGAGATTCATTAAGCTTGAAGATGGACAGTTTCTTGCCCTCACCCAGGAATTTAAAAAACGTCTCGAAGATCTCAGCATGTATTCAGAGGAGAGTGCTCAGGAAGATAAAGATGAAATCCAGGTCCATCCCCTCGCCGCAGCTCCCCTTGAAGAACTGACCAACAAAGCTGCCACCTCTGCTGACAAGGGCTGGCGAGAACAACTCGAAAAAATCAGCGAGGCCCAATCATATGTCCCGGAATTGCCATCGACACTACAGGCTGAACTGCGCGATTACCAGATAGAAGGCTTCAACTGGCTGGCCCGTCTGGCCTATCTTGGCGTAGGGGGTTGTCTGGCTGATGATATGGGGCTTGGCAAAACACTGCAATCACTAGCAATAATTCTCTTGAATGCCTCAAAAGGCCCCTCACTGGTTGTTGCACCCACATCTGTTTCGACAAACTGGCAGACTGAAGTACATCGTTTCACCCCGACCTTAAATCTCAAAATGCTGCCTGCCAAGAATCGAGCAAAGGCCATTCGAGAGCTTGGCAGCTATGATGTGCTCATAACCACTTATACTCTTCTGCAGCAAGAGGAAAAGCTACTTTCCAAAGTTAACTGGCAGACCGTTATTCTTGATGAAGCCCAGGCCATTAAAAATGCAGCTACCAAACGCTCTAAGGCAGCAATGTCGTTAAATGCTGACTTCCGGCTGATTACAACCGGAACACCTATTGAAAATCATCTCGGCGAACTCTGGAATCTTTTCAACTTCATCAATCCTGGACTACTGGGCTCTATCAACAGTTTCAACGAAAGGTTCGGCATTCCCATCGAAAGGTTTCAAGACAGGGAAGCTAAGTTTAAACTGAAGAAAATGATCAGACCGTTCATTCTCCGACGAATTAAGTCCCAGGTGCTCGAGGAACTTCCACCCCGAACGGACGTCACCTTGGAGGTGGAAATGAGCAGAGAAGAGGCGCACTTTTACGAGGCACTCAGGCAAAACGCTCTCGACATACTTGAGAGCAATAAGGAAAAGAAAGGCCGCCACCTGCAGATCTTGACTGAGATTATGAAGCTTCGCCAGGCCTGCTGTAATCCAAAACTCATCAGTCCAGAGACGAATATTGACAGCTCTAAACTGCGGGTCTTTGCTTCGGTAACCGAAGACCTCATCGGCGGTCGTCATAAGGCCTTGGTGTTTTCCCAGTTTATCGGCCACCTTTCGATAATAAGGGAGTTTCTCGATATGCGGGGAATTTCCTATCAATATATGGACGGGGGAACCAGTTCCAAAGACCGCAAAAAAAGAGTCGAGGCGTTCCAGGACGGGGAAGGCGATCTTTTTCTCATCAGTCTTAAGGCGGGAGGGCTCGGGCTTAATCTGACTGCTGCCGATTACGTCATTCACATGGATCCCTGGTGGAACCCAGCCATCGAAGACCAAGCATCGGATCGGGCCCATCGCATCGGCCAGACCAGGCCGGTAACCATTTACCGACTAGTCTGCAAAAACTCCATAGAAGAAAAAATTGTCAAACTCCATCAGGAAAAAAGAGACCTAGCCGGAAGTCTGCTTGAGGGAAGCGATATCAGTGCCAAGATGAGCTCCGACGATCTGCTCGATCTTATCCGCAAGGGTTAGTCGATTGTCGGACGAAAACTGGTCAGGAGGAAAGATTTTTGCTGATGAGACCGTAGAACCCTATCTCACCCGAACTGAAATACCAGCCCATGTGCACCGAACAGGAGGAGCACAGAGCAAGACGCCAGGAATAACCGGCAAACCAGGTAAACTCATCGGAAAAGGGTCCATACTGCAGGCAACCCTCCGCAGAACTGAAACAACGTATCTCGTAGATAATTCCGGCTGGATTGAAAAAGGTGTGATGATGACCGTCATTTACCTCAATGGCATGAGTAGCCACAGTGATGCGGTTACCGCAGAGCTTGCAGAGAAGAGCTTTTTCAGGCTTCTCCTCGCTTCGCTCAATGGTATCGGTATCTATCGCTGACCCGTCTTGTTCCCTGAATAAGTAGATCTCTGTCATAGGGCGACGATATTCAACTAAATTCTGCTCTGAACAATAAGCTACTGAGCCGTAACATATTGGCCATTTTCTATATTGTACTTTCTCGAAGCTTCTTCTGCAAAGCCGTCAGGAAAGGTGAATTTCTTTAAACCAATTTAAAAATGATAATTCTCGGATCGTCGTTCTACTCCCGTTCCAAGTCAAGGTTGAACCATTACAGGAAATTTATGCGGAGACATACGGTTGTTATCTCATAATCTCACCCACTACGTTTAGCAGATGATAAAATCTTCTGGCACAACGTAGAGAGTGAGAAAAAAGTAATTTTTCATGCTGCCTGTTCATCATCTTCATGACAATAATACTCTACCACAGCCTCGATAAATGCCTCAATGGTATGTTCCTCGGGCTGAACGTCCACTTTCAGACCGTTATCAGAAACCGTCTTAGCAGTGATAGGACCAATTGCGGCTATTGTCACCCCATCTAAAAGATTGTTGATCTGAGTATCGTCTTCAACATCAAGTAAAGTTAAGAAATTTCTCACCGTAGAAGAACTTGTGAAGGTGATCATATCAACACCTGCTTCTAGCTCTTCTTTAAGCTCCTCAGCACCTTTTTCGGGAAGAACGTTCTTATAGACGGGTGCAATGCTGACCTGGGCACCTGCACCTCGAAGTGTCTCGGGAAGTATCTCTCTACCTTTTTCCGCTCGTGGGATGAGAATGTTCCTGCCCTCCACCCCCAGATCAAGGAGACTTTCGGCCAGACCTTCGCTGGTAAATTCGTTGGGAATGAGATCGGCATTGATACCATAGTGATTCAAAAGATCAGCAGTACTTTTACCTACTGCTGCAATCTGCGGTCCTTTCAAATCCCTGGCATCCATTCCCTTAGCCATAAGGCGTTTGAAGAAATAGGTCACTCCATTGAGAGAGGAAAAAAGGATCCAATGATACTCATCCAACCTTTCCAATTCCGCATCGAGAACAGCATAGGAATCAACTGGTTGAATATCAATGGTGGCACACTCAAAACAGTTGGCTCCATGTTCTTCTAGACCGGCAACCAGCTGGCTAGCCTGCTCGCGTGTACGGGTGACAATGATCTTTTTGCCAAATAGAGGGCGTTTTTCAAACCAATCAATGGTCTCACGTAACTGTACCACTTCACCTATAATGATGAGCGAAGGCGGTTTAATCCCGGAAGCTGTGACCACACCTTCTATCGTGGCAAGCGTACCGACAACGGTTTTTTGTTCGGGAGTTGATGCCCAGCGAACAACAGCAACCGGGGTCTCTGGATCTCGGCCGTGACGCAGCAGATTTTCTACTATTATCGGCAGATTCTTGATACCCATATAGACGACAATAGTTCCAGCACCCGTGGCAAGCTTATCCCAATCAATACTTGAGTCTTTCTTCGAAGGATCCTCGTGCCCGGTGAGAAAGGCAACCGATGCCGTATAATTTCGGTGAGTAATGGGGATACCTGCATAAGTAGCCGCGGCGGTCGCCGAGGTCACTCCCGGAACCACCTCAAAGGGGATCTTGGCGGCAAACAACCTCTCCAACTCCTCGCCTCCACGTCCAAAGATAAAAGGATCACCACCCTTCAGTCGAACGACGATTTTTCCCGCCTGGGCATGATCGACCAACAATTGATTTATCTCCTCCTGGGTATGCTTATGCTCACCTCCGCCTCTTTTACCGGCGTAGATAAATGTAGCGTCCTTAGGAACGTGTTTGAGCAGTTTGGGGTTTGCCAGATAGTCATAGACAATGACTTCGGCTTTCTCAAGCAGGTACTTACCCCTGACGGTGATGAGACCAGGGTCACCCGGTCCGGCTCCGACCAGATATACTTTGCCGATCTTTTCTTTTGCCTTGGTATCTTTCATAATTGATAATAGTAATACTCTTTAAAAGAGAGTGTGTTTCAGTTTCGCCACACTCCGTAATCTATTCTTTTTAACAGAAGAGGCCAGAATATGAAGAACATTATCCACATACTCTGGCCTGAATCTGTAAATACGCATTGTCGAGCGATATATTAAGATATCCTGAGACAAAAGGCAAAAAAAAAGGTATTCCCGCGTTATAGCGGAAATACCTTAAACTGTTATAGGCGCCTCGCGATTGTAACCGTAAACAGAATATCGGGAAACGCTCTTATAGCTCGTTCATAATGGAATCAGTAACTTCCCCAATTGACTTGGAACCATCAACGGAAATGACTTTGGGGCCACTGCCACTCTTGAAATAATTCACGGCCGCCATGGTTCCGGTGGTTTCATCATAGTAAATGCCATGACGCTTATCGATGGCGTCCTCGTCCTGATCATCGGGACGGGTGATAAGGTCGGCACCACAAACACGGCATACCAGCTTGCCGTCTTTTTCCACAGGCTTGATGGCCTCAAAGGCAATGTGGTTTGGATGGTTATTGTCTTTTACACACAGGCGTCGTCCCATGATACGCTCTTTAGCGATGCCACGATCAAGTACAATCTCGATAACATAATCAAGCGCCAGTCCTTCTTTCTCTAAAGTTTCGGCTAGGGTAATAGCCTGATCCTTGGAACGTGGAAAACCATCAAGGATCCAGCCGGCTTCACAATCATCTTTTTGCAAACGTGCGATCATCATAGGGATGGTGATATCATCCGGTACCAGATCGCCTCGGTCGATGAATTCCTTTGCTTTCTTGCCAAGCTCGGTACCACCGCCGATATGCTCTCTAAAGATGGCGCCTGACTCAATATGAGGTATCTCATATTTTTTCTGTACGATAGCACCCTGGGTCCCTTTACCACTTCCATTAGGTCCAAAAACCAGAATATTCTTACCCATTACTTTCTCCTTTATCTTGAAATATGTACACAGCTCGATACCATATAGATAGTCCGCCCGCGTCCTTCTCCAGAATAGATTCTTCTGCTCATGGAGTTATAACTATTACTGAGATTTCTATGTTATCGAACTGCCCCTCAGCTATTCTAAAAAACCACCCGATTATATACTACTTTTCTACCACTGGCCAGCAAAATATCTTGGTATCATGCTCCTGAAACACTCTGGTATCATCAAAAAAATTCCTGAATGACAAAGCTGGGAATTGGCTTTAGCAGTTACCATATGTTATCTCTAGAAGGAGATACAGCAGCATTGTGATTCCGTCTGTAAACTAAGCAGTTCGGAGCCTGCGCTCATCTTATTGAGATTTAGACAGATGAATATTCTTACCAAAGGAGCCCTGATATAAATGTCCGCATAACGCAATGCTTTGATATTAATAATATAATATCATGGACTTGACGAAGATATCGACCAAATGGGCAATCTTTGGACTGGAACTATTTTGACATTCCTCCCCAAAGCGGGTAGGTTTGCTGGTTGGGAAAGCCTCCTCACGTAAGTTTGATCTTCCGGATCATTTTATTGGTTATTATTCGCTTACAACTTTTTATAACAATTATGGAAAAGATACACATAGGCCTCATTGGTTTCGGTACGGTCGGCAAAGGAATCGCGCAAACACTGCTCTCCCAGAAAGAGCGACTTATTAAGCGATGCGGAGTGACGTTCGTGCTCTCCAGGGTGGCCGACATTAATCTAGATAGCCTGCCAGCCGAATTTGACAACGTTGTCTTTTCGCAAAATGCCGATGATATATTCAATGATCCCCAGATTGATATTGTTGTCGAACTCATAGGCGGGATTGAACCCGCCAAGAGCTTCCTGCTGACCGCCATCAGCAAGGGAAAACATGTGGTCACCGCCAATAAGGCACTGCTTTCCAATCATGGCAAAGAAATATTTACAGCAGCGGCTGAGGCCAATGTTGAAGTGGGTTTCGAGGCCAGTGTTGGTGGGGGGATACCGGTTATCAAGGCACTCAAGGAAGGTCTGGTTGCCAACATGATTCTTTCCATACGCGGCATCATGAATGGTACCGCTAACTATATTCTTACTCAAATGACCGACCATGGGTACGCCTTTGAAGAGGTGCTCAAGGACGCTCAGGAAAAAGGTTTTGCTGAGGCGGACCCCACCTATGACGTTGAAGGAATAGACACAGCACATAAACTTGCAATTCTGATGACGCTGGCATACGGCAAAAATGTCCATGTTGATGATGTCGCCGTTGAAGGAATAAGTAAAATCCATCCCATCGACATTGAGTTCGCCAGAGAATTCGGTTGCCGCATTAAACTGCTGGCAATCAGCCATAATCATGACGATCATATGGAAGCACGGGTGCATCCGACGATGGTGCCGGAATCCCATATGTTGGCAAATATTCATGGACCGTTCAACGCCATCGAATTTACCGGTGACACCGTCGGCGACGTCCTTCTCTACGGCCAGGGAGCTGGCATGATGCCCACCGGCAGTGCCGTGGCTGCGGATGTAATCGATATAGGCAGAAATATGATAGCTGGAGCAGTCAATCGTGTTTCCTCACTTTCCTATCTTCCGGAACACATCGGGGAGCCAAGAATTACACCCATGGGTGAGCTGCGCTGCCCCTACTATTTCCGCATAACCGTGGTGGACAAACCTGGTGTGCTTGCCCAGATCACCAGTATATTCGCCAAGCATCAGATATCGATCAAGTCGATGATCCAGAAAGGAGTCACCAAGGACAAAGATGTTTTCGTGGTGCTTCGTTCACATATGGCCAATGAGAGTGAAGTGCAGGAAGCCATCACCGAAATTGACGCACTGGAGGTCTGCACAGATGCCACGGTGACGATCAGAGTTCTTATCCAAGAACAAAATGGTGTGTAAACTGATCCCACGGAGCAATAGATGAAATACCTGATTCTCGTGGGTGATGGCATGGGTGACTATCCGCTTGATGAACTGGGTGGAAAGACACCCCTGGAGGCGGCAAAAACACCGGCAATGGATGAACTCTGCGCCCAGGGCGAACTTTTTCTCACGAAAACAGTCCCCGAAGGCTTTCCACCTGGCAGTGATGTTGCCAATCTGTCCCTGATCGGCTATGACCCAGACCGCTATTATACTGGCAGGGCTCCTCTGGAAGCAGCCAGCATGGGCATCTCACTTGCTCCAGATGAGACCGCCTTTCGCTGTAATCTAGTCACGCTTGATCGTTCCTTACCTGAGCAGATAACCATGGTCGACTTTACTGCCGGCCATATTTCATCTGAGGAGGCGGCCGAGCTCATTGAGGTACTGGAAGCACGGTGTGGTGGCGGGATTTTCCGTTTTTACCCTGGAGTCAGCTATCGCCATCTCCTCATTCTTCGCGGGTTCCTGCCTGGTTTTAAGACTGTGCCACCGCATGATTATATTGACCAGAATATAAGCAGTTATCACCAGGCTTATTTTCAGGAAAGCACCTGGGCTGCAATGCTAACTGAAGCCGAAGCGATACTCGCAGAACATCCAGTTAATAGGCGACGCCTGGATGCGGGATTATTACCGGCCAATGGTATCTGGCCATGGGGAGAGGGCACTACCCCGACCATGCCATCCCTTTTTGAGCGATTCGGTATCATCGGCAGCATGATTTCAGCCGTTGACCTGCTTAAAGGAATCGGCACTTTTGCCGGACTCGATATCATTAATGTTCCTGGAGCAACAGGCTTTATCGACACTAACTATGAAGGAAAAGCGCAGGCTGCCTTAGATGCACTGAAGAGCCAGGACTTTGTCTTTGTTCACCTGGAGGCACCCGATGAGTCGGGGCATCAGGGGTCAATTGATAATAAGATACAGGCGATTGAGGATTTTGACCAAAAGATTGTTGATGGTATCACCAAAGAGTTATTGAGCAAGAATGTTGATTTTCGTGCCGTGATAACCATGGATCACTTCACACCTATCTCGCTGCGAACCCATACGTCGGATTTGGTACCGACCATACTTTACGATTCACGCCGCTACAAAACGGGTACAGGTCTTCCGTTCTCTGAAAGAGCTACCTCAGAGAACGATACCGAGATACTGGCAAACGGCCACAGACTCATCAACAAACTGCTGGAGCAGGCCGAAGTATAAATGGCGCATCCTATTCATATTACAGAAATCCGGGTGCGTTACGGCGATACCGATGCCGCAGGTGTGGTTTATAATGCCAACTATCTTAGATATTTTGAAATAGGCCGCAGTGAACTTATGCGGGAGTGGGTCTGCAGCTACAAAGAAATAGAGACACTCGGTTTTATCCTGCCGGTGACCGAATGCTTCAGCCGTTTCAAAGCTCCCGCCTTCTATGATGATCTTCTCTCCATTGAAACTTCAATCGACAAGCTTACTAAGCTTACCTGTCGTTTTCAGTACAGCATTCGCCGCATGGACTCTCAGCTCGAACGGCCTAAATTAGTGGCTAAAGGACATACTGTCCATGCCTCAGTGAATAATGATGGCAAGCTTACCGCTCTTCCCGATCAGATTCTGAGTAAACTCAATGGGCTGCTGAAAACCGGGTAAGGAAGGATAACTCCTTAAAATTCCCATTGACATTAGAGAACATCGTTGTATATTGGACGTCGCATCGCGGGGTGGAGCAGTTCGGTAGCTCGTCGGGCTCATAACCCGAAGGTCGGGGGTTCAAATCCCTCCCCCGCTACCAA
>JASJDT010000242.1 GCA_030065655.1 Desulfocapsaceae bacterium
GAATGGGAAGGATTATGTACCGGATCTTCGCTGTCTTCATGTGTTCTCCTCTTGCTCAAAAAGGCGAGTGTTTTAATGGGGATTGCCTGACGGAGCGGCCGCATCAGTTTGCCGGTCAGGAAATAAAACTCATTTTAGCCATATATATGCAGAGGTCAAGTCAAATTCTGTCCCGTGAAACTTTGTCTTTTGTTTCTTTCTCGAGGATGTTACCAAGAGAAGGTTTTGAGGATATGATAACCTGTTATTAACAAGCAAGAGCTGTCTAATGAGTAAAAAAACAACCTATACATTTGTTGCTAACTGTGGTGCCGGAATGGAAGATCTTGTTCTTGGTGAAATACATGGATTTCAGGGTACCGGAGCGGAGAAGTTCACTGGCGGAGTTATTTGGCAGGCAGAGCTTGAAAGCGCCTATCGAGTCTGTTTGTGGTCCCGTTTTGCTTCGAGGGTGTTTCTGGAGATTTGCTCATTTACCGTTTGCGACGCGGATGATCTGTATGAGGCCACCACAAAGGTGAAATGGACCGAGCATCTCAGCGAGAAGATGTCCTTTGCGGTGAGTGCGACTTTTGCTCCCAAGACCGTTCTTTCTCACAGCCACTACAGCGTTTTACGGGTAAAGGATGGTATTGTTGACAGTTTTCGTTCTCAGGGCCTCGCCCGGCCGAATGTGGTCAGGGAGCACCCGGATCTTAATATTCATCTTTACCACCAGGATGACCTGGCAACACTCTATATAGATCTTAGCGGAGAAAGTCTCCATCGCCGAGGTTATCGCGCATCAACGGGTGTTGCTCCATTAAAAGAGAATCTTGCAGCCGCTCTTGTCGCATTATCCGGTTGGACGAGAGAGATTTCAAGCCGTGATACCTTTATCGATCCCATGTGTGGCTCGGCCACGCTGCTCATAGAAGCAGCCCTGCTCTGGAGCGATTCTGCTCCCGGGCTATCCCGAAAATACATGGGTTTTTCCAAGTGGCTAGGTCACGACGAAGCACTGTTTTCCAATCTTGTTGATGAAGCAATAGAACGCGAGGAAGCCGGATTCGCCCGAAAATGGCCGCGCTTTATCGGCTATGATGCAGATCCCCAAATTGTGGCTGTTGCCCGCGAGAATGTCAAGCGGGCGGGACTGGAGGATAAAATTACCATAAAGTGTCAGGAGCTTGCTCACCTGCAGCGACCTGCTCGTCAAGGTTTTATCGTGGCCAACCTCCCCTATGGGGAGAGGCTTGCCGATAAAGGCCAGATAAAGTTTCTCTACAGCGGGGTTGGCAAATTATTAGAGGAGCACTTTTCCGGATGGCGGGCTGGGTTGTTTATCAACGAGCCGGATCTTGCCGATACCCTTGGCCTGGAGGTGAAGCAGAGCCATAAGCTGTATAACGGTCCTCTGGCCTGTCGGTTGCTTGTTGGCTACGTACAGAAAAACCCGAGCAAGCCTTTTTTCTTGAGCATAGATAATAATCTTCAACAGGATGAGGGCCAAGATTTTGCCAACAGGTTGAAGAAAAATTTCAAAAAGCTTCAGTCCTGGGCCAGGAAGCAAAATATCTTTTGCTTTCGAGTCTATGATAGGGATCTGCCCGAATATAATGTGACGGTGGATATTTACGACGGGCGGATTCTGGTCCAGGAATATCAGGCTCCTGTTTCGGTGGAGAGTGATCTTGCCGAACTTCGTTTTTCCAGGGTACTTCAGATCGTCCGCAATCTCTTTCAGGTCAGGCGTGAACAGGTCTTTATCAAGCGCCGTCAACGTCAGCGAGGGAAGAGTCAATACCAGAAAAAAGATGGAAAAATGAAATTTTATAATGTACGCGAAGGCGATTGTCACTTTCTGGTGAACTTTACCAACTACCTGGATACCGGGCTGTTCCTCGATCATCGTCCGATGCGCCAGAAGATAGCCACTCTTGCTCGAGGCAAACGCTTTCTCAATCTCTACGGCTATACAGGTGCAGCTACGGTTCATGCGGCTAAAGGCGGTGCAGCATTAACAACAACCATAGATCTTTCCGGAACTTATCTGAAGTGGGCTCAAAATAACCTTGCTCTTAATGGTTTCAGCAATACGCATCACGAGATGGTGCAAGAGGACTGTCTTGTCTGGTTAAAGGAGGCCCGGACAAAATATGATTTGATATTTATCGATCCACCAACGTTCTCCAACAGTAAAAAAAAGAAACGGATATTTGATGTACAGCGAGATCACCTGGAACTGCTTCGTCTAGCCGCTGTGCTTCTTGAAAATGCTGGCGAAATCTTTTTCTCGACAAACTTCAAAGGGTTCCGGCTTGATGATCGGGTGAGTGAGATATTGACAATAAAGGAGATCAGTCAAGAAACCATACCCTTTGATTTTCAGAGAAAAAGAAAGATTCACCGATGTTGGCACCTGCAGAAAAAATAGACTACTTATTTCCCATCCTAAAACTGCCCTCTTAACGTATATCTTCGTTGTACTCAAATTTTTATCCTGGGAATATCAAATATATACCTGTGGTAAAATTTTCCGCACGCCTTGATCTCAACCAAAATTGCAAGTTTTAGGACGGAAACAGCTTACAATTACTTTGCGCATTGAGGACTTGCATTCATCCCTGCTTCATCCTATCATGAATACTGGAAAGAAAATTACGCTGTGACGATTTGCCGGATCTAACAGGGGAGCAGCATAAGAGGTCATGGCAACTACCGAAATTATTAGGTAGCTATGCAGTAGGGCTTGGGGGAGTTATACAGCATGAGAAGTCTGGTAGTCGAAGACGATATCCTTTCAAGGGAGTTGCTCGTCTCGATATTGTCAGAGTATGGCGAGTGCGATATTGCCAGCAATGGTGAAGAGGCTCTGGAGAATGTTCGGGTCTCCCTAAATGCCGGAAAACCTTATGATGTAATGTGCCTTGATATTCTCATGCCGGTTCTGGACGGGCAGCAGGCTCTTCTTGAAATACGGAAACTTGAAAGAAGCAAAGGCATCAAAGAGCACAAATTTTTGAAGGTCATCATGGTTACCGCCATGGAGGATTTTGATAATATAATGAACGCCTTCGAGGACGGTCACTGCGAAGCATATCTCGCCAAACCCATTCAGCGTCAAGAGCTTCTTGAACATCTCTACGATCTTGAGCTTATCGAAAAATAAACTATTACAATGAGGCCGAGTTGTGAGTCCGGATGACAATCAAGACAGTCTACCTGCCCCCATCGAGATAGAGAATTTACGCTACCATTTTCGTAACACCTACGGGCTCACCGAAGCCCAGATTAAAAAAATGTTGGTCAGTTCAGCAAGATCCCTGTCTACGACCCTTGACCAGCTCTATAAATCTTTGGAAAAAGAAGAAAATCTGGCGGAAATAACCCACCTTGGTCATAATCTTAAAGGAGTTTTGCTCAATATGGGGGAGCTGGAATGGGCCGATATCGCCCGTCGTTTGGAAAAATCGGCAGCAGCGGGAGAGTCGGAAAATTATCGGGAAATAGCCAGAAGTATTGGTAAGGGGGCTGAATACATATTACGGATGGCTGGTGAATAAGGGATAGGTTGAGCATTTGAGCGAGAGTTATAAAATACTTGTCGTTGATGACGATCCCGCTCAGCGAACACTGTTGAACATGTGTCTTGAGCAAGGTCACTTCAAGGTTATCGAGGCCGAAAATGGCTCCGAAGCCTTTGATATTCTGGACAGGGAGCAGGATGTTCGTTTGGTGATTACCGACCTTGACATGCCAGTGATGAGTGGTTTTCAGCTCATTCGTAAAGTCAGGGAAGCGGATTTACGCTACCGCTACATGGTTGTCCTGACCTCTTCAGAAGAAAAAGAATCTCTGGTAAAAGCACTGTCGCTTGGTGCCGATGACTACATTAGCAAACCGGTGATGCCCGAAGAGTTACGGTTACGGGTAGAAAGCGGAGTGCGCCTGCTGCGCTTGGAAATCCAGGAAGAACTCATTCTTTCCATGGCCAAGCTTGCCGAATATCGGAGCGATGAAACAGGCTATCACCTCGAGCGAATTCAACATTATACAAGGACATTAGCAAGGGATCTGGCAAGTAAACATCCAGAGCTTGGTATTTCTCTCCCGCTTGCCGAAGAATTTGCCAGGGTCAGTCCTCTCCATGATATCGGTAAAGTGGCTATTCCCGATGCTATCCTGCATAAACCTGGGAAGCTCACCCCTGAAGAGTTTAAAGTAATGAAAACCCATGCTGCTATTGGCGGGCAACTGTTAAAAGACATTCAACATAAGTCCGGCTCACCCTACCTCAAAGTTGCCTACGAGGTTGCCATGTTTCACCATGAACGTTATAACGGTAAGGGTTATCCAATTGGACTGAAGGGCGATGATATTCCGGTGGCTGCCAGGATTGTCACGCTGGCGGATATGTACGACGCCATGACCAGTGAGCGCTGTTATAAAAACCCTTTTTCTCATGAAGAAACCAAAAAAATAATTGTTGAGCAGAGAGGAGAACACCTCGATCCCAGAATGGTGGACTCCTTTCTTGCCCAGGAGGATATCTGGCTTGCCATAGCGGACAGATTTGATGAATGATATCCATAACTACCTCCCCAAAAGCCAATGAAGAAAATAGAAGAGCTGCAAAAACAGATCGCTGAACTCCAGGAGAAGCTCCAAAATCAGGAAACTAAGAACGCTTACCTGGAGGGGTTGCTTTCAGCCAGCGGATCTAGGGGTGACAGAGAGGATTCCGGAGTGATAAAGGAAAGCCCGGCCAGAAGTAAACTATGGGCAAGCATCAGCCATGAACTTCTCACCCCCATGGATGCCATTCTGGGGATGACTGAGCTTGTCATGGATACAGAGCTCTCGGAGGAGCAGCGTAATTACCTGGAAATGATAAACGCTTCCGCCGATCGATTGTTCAGCGTTGTTGGTGATATCATCGATTATTCCCAACTGGTTGAAGGAAAACTGCGCTGCGATACCAAAAATTTCGAGCTTTTCGAAGAGCTTGAATATGATCTCTATATTGCCCGGTTGTCGGCAAAGCACAAGGACTTGAAGTTTACGGCAACCTTTGCCAAGGACATTCCCGGATACCTCAATACGGACCCAGGCAGGCTTCGCCAGGTGCTTAATACGCTGATAAACAACGCTATCAATTTTACCAGCGAGGGTGAAGTCACGGTTGCTATTGATAAAGGCGGCTACGATGACGATGGCCAGTTGCTGCTCAGTTTTACCATCAGGGACACCGGACCGGGCATTCCCGATGATGTGCAGTACACTATTTTTGAGACCCCAATGTCCATAGAACTTTCCGGTAATGAAGAAAAATACAGTGAAGGGGGACTGGGACTGGTCGTTGCGGCAAAATTGGTTGAATTGTTCGGTGGCGAGATTGGGGTGTCAAGCAAGAAACAAGGCGGTGCTACCTTCTGGTTTACCTGGCCGGTGGCCAATCCGGTTGAGATGCATATGGGTGATCTTCCTTCCGATATGCTTAGTGAGGTAAGGGATCGCAGTATGGTGCTACAAGGTGCCAAAGTTCTCCTGGCTGAGGATGAACCAATTAATGCCTCCATCACCAAGGCTTTTCTCGAGCAGGCCGGCGTACTTGTTGACGTGGTCAGCGATGGTAACGAGGCCGTGCGGGCTGTTTCCGCAAATGACTACCAGGCCATCCTCATGGATGTCCAAATGCCGGTGATGGACGGTATCGAGGCAACTGTGAAGATACGCCGAAACGAGCGTTCAAAGGGAAATCGAAGCCCCATCATCGCGCTGACTGCGCATGCCATGCGGGGTGACCGGGAACGTTGTCTGCAGGCCGGCATGGATGGTTATCTGGCCAAACCACTTGATAAGAATCAGCTTGTGGAAATGCTTGCCAGGTTCATGACCAAAAAAGCCCTGGTGGTCGGCAGCGACCCCGCCAACCAGCATGAGATCATCGAACCTCTTGTTCGCAGCGGTTGGGCCTTTGTCATTGCCGAAACAGGGAGATCAGCCATGTACGAGGCTTCTCTCTCCCACTTCGATATTATCATCATCGATGCTTCTCTGCCGGTCGAGGATGGAGTGGAAACGGTGCAAACCATCCGCAAACTGGAAAAATATTCCGGTTATCGGGCGATGATCTTGGGAACCGGTTTCACCGAAGAGGAAGAGTACCAGCAATATACCGACTGCGGCATCGACGAGTTTTATCTTCGTCCGACAATGGCCAAAGATGTGGCCAGGGTTGTCGAAGAGCTTGACCATCGTTGAGTTGACCTTGGCAACAGTACTCTGTCAATCCCAAAAATCGAAAAAGACGGCTTGACAAGAAAACGCTGTTTATAACCACTCAGCCAGCGCATCCGAAATTTCCATGTTTGCTAGAAATGTGAAAGCCCTTGTTTCTTTGGCAAAGGCATCGTATAGTAGCCTTCTGATGGCTACCGTATTCAAACAGCAAATCCACCAAAACTTTTTCTGCTAATCCGAAGTATCTGCCCTTTTCTGTATTCAATTCCATGGTCATGATTAATTACTCTCAGGTCTGTCTTCACACTTTTGCCTACCAACTTCCTCCTCATGTTCTCACTTCTGAGGAAATCGAAGAGCGGCTTGCTCTTGTATATGAACGGCTCAAACTGCCGCCAGGCAGGCTTGAGCTCATGAGCGGGATACGGCAGCGCAGGCTCTGGGATAAAGGAACAAGACCAAGCGAGGCAGCCGCCCAGGCCGGCAGGAGGGTTCTGGAGAAGGGCGATATTGCGCCAGAAAGTATAGAATGTCTTATTTTTACTTCGGTTTCCAGGGACATGATGGAGCCGGCCACAGCCTCCTTTGTCCACGAAAAACTGGCCTTATCGCCTGAGTGTCTGGTTTTTGATGTTTCCAATGCCTGTCTCGGGTTTCTTGATGGAATGGTGATGCTTGCCAACATGATAGAGCTTGGCCAGGTACAAAACGGTCTTGTCGTCTCCGGCGAGACCGCTGAAGAACTCATTAGTTCAACAATAGACGTCCTGCTGTCCGATGAGAGTTTGAGCAGAAAAACCATTAAGCCGGCCTTTGCCTCGCTCACCATCGGCTCGGGTTCCATGGGAGTATATATGTCCCGGTCTGCGGCAAGAGACGGTGAGTTGCTGTTAAAGCACGGAACCTGGCGGGCGAACACAAGATATTGTAATCTCTGCCACGGCGGACAGACCAGCCGGGAATCTCTGCTTATGGAGACACAATCGGAAGAATTACTGCACCGGGGAGTGGAGACCGCCGAGTTGACCTGGCAAACCTTCGCTAGCAAGCCCGGTTGGTCGGCTGGTGATATTGATGCATTCTTCTGTCATCAGGTTGGTTCGGCCCATG
>JASJDT010000243.1 GCA_030065655.1 Desulfocapsaceae bacterium
TGTAAAATATCATTTATTCTGTTGAGTTTCTGAAAAGACATCGTTACCATTACATTCAGGATTAGCCAGCTCTTCTGCAGTATAGCACATCTATTTCATGGATTATGTTATATGGAGCATAGTATCAAACGCAGAATTGGACTTTTTTTCCTGCCGCTCTTAGGATCTTGGTTCTATAGGATCTGGTTTGCCACAATAAAAATCCGTTCACATGAGATCGAAAAAAGATATGCAGCGGAGAAGACCGGCAAACCCCTAATCGGCATTTGTTGGCATTACTGCATCCTGGCCATCTTTGCCATCTATCGTGATTATCCACTTACTTTGATGGTAAGTGCCAGCAAAGACGGTGAATACCTGGCCCGCATGGTGGAAAGACTAGGTTTTCCTGTGGTCAGGGGATCCAGCAACAGACAGGGTGCCAAAGCCGCCAGAGAACTTATCCGGGAACTGCGGAAGGGAAACAACACCGGGCTGGTCGCAGATGGCAGCCAGGGACCGGCAAGAATCGCCCAGGAAGGTTCTTTATTCATGGCGGCAAAATCAGGTGCCGTCGTCGTCCCCATGCTCTATTCGGCCTCGAGGTACTACTCATTCAAGACCTGGGATACATTAATCCTGCCAAAACTCTTCAGCACAATCAATGTCTACTATGGTGAACCGTTGATTTTACCGGAAGGAACAAAGGCTAAAGAGTTGAAAAAGTTTCGCCTGATGCTCGAAGAAAATCTCAACACCATCTATGCCAAAGCCTGGCAGCTTCATAACAAAAATGAACATTGATCAACGCTTCATTTCCTGCCCACTTCTTCCGCCTCTATAACTTCAGTTTCTTGCCGGGCTTGGCTGAGCCAAAGTTGCATTTCTGGGTGATTGAGCAAACTCTTCGCATATTCCTGTGATTCTTCGGAGAGTTCCACCCCGTAGGTGGCAAAACGAAAAGCCACTGGGGCAAACATACAGTCCGCAATGGAAAATGTACCAAACAACCAGGGGCCTTCAGCAGCATTCTCCTTTCGCAAACCTTGCCAGAGATTATCGATGCGATCGATATCCTTCTGCAGGGCAGCGGAACGCTCAATATGGCGCTCATCTGCCCGACAGTTCATTGGCATATCCTCACGCAGATGAAAAAATCCCGAGTGCATCTCCGCTGCACATGAGCGCGCTTGAGCTCTCTTTTCCAAACTAGCCGGCCAACCCTTGCCATCAAGGTAGCGCTCCGAGACATACTCACAAATCGCTAAAGAGTCCCAGATAATAAGCCCATCATCATGCAGTACCGGCACTTTGCCAGCTTCATTATATTTGCCTATTTCAGCCGCAGTACCAGGAAGTGAGAGGAGTATCCTTTCCTCGGTAAATGGAACCTCGTAAGCGGAAAGCAGCAGCCAGGCTCGGAGCGACCAGGATGAATAATTTTTATTACCTATAATCAGTTTCATTTCCCCTCCTTATACAGGTGGACTTGGAAAGCGGTCTGTTCAACCCTGTTTTCGATCACAGCTTCCAAGAAGCAGAATTTATTTCTACCTCGACGGCGACTGTCCATCCGGGGCAGTTACAAGCTCTTCATGCTCATACTCTTCATCAGCACCAAAAAGGCGCTGAATAAAGTAGCGTATATCATCAACAATGAGATAGAGACAAGGTACGAGAGCCAGGGTTATCACCGTGGCAAAGAGGATGCCAAAGCCCAATGACAGCGCCATGGGAATCAAGAAACGGGCCTGTCTCGAAGTTTCGAATATCATCGGTGCCAAGCCGCAGAAGGTGGTCAAAGTAGTCAACAGTACCGGTCGGAAGCGCCTTAAAGCGGCCAGCTCAACTGCTTTATAGGAAGTGGCACCTTCGCGGCGGCGTTTGTTGGCGTAGTCCACCAATACCAGCGAATCATTGACCACGATGCCTGACAACGCAACAATCCCCATCATGCTCATCAAACTGAGATTATAGCCCATGAGCAGATGGCCAAAAACTGCCCCGACGATGCCGAAAGGAATAGCCATCATGACTATCGCCGGTTGAATATAGCTACGAAAGGGGATAGCCAGTAAAAAGTAAATTGAAATGATTGCAAAGATGAAGCCTTGAAACAGCCCCTGCATGCTTTCCCTGCGATCGGCCTGTCTTCCTTCATAACTGTAGGATAAACCAGGATAGGTCCTTTGAAGTTCGGGTAGGACCATGTTGTCCAACCTCGTCATAATCTTTGAGGACTCACCAATGGGATCGACATTAGCGGTCACCAGCACGGTTCGCCTGCCGTCTCTGCGGTTGATGCTGGTATAGGCTCTGCCGCGCTCAACCGTGGCAATATCGGCCAGGGGAACGAAGGTGCCGGCTGCTGTAGTGATCAGCATGCTTTCTATGTCAAACTCAGATACCCTTTGGTCCTCAGGCAGCCGAACCCGTACGGTCACTTCGTTGGCCCCGCGCTGCTGGCGAAGAGCTATTACCCCCTGAAAACTGTTGCGCACCTGGCGGCCCACCTCGGCAGCCGTCAAGCCGAGGCTGTGTCCCCGCTCATTTAAAGTATAATTGAATTGTGACTTCCCGGGTGTATAACCGTCATCAATATCCTTGACATTGGGAAAATCGGCGAGCTGTTCAGCAAGCTGGCTGCTGGCCCGGTCAAGAACCCTGATATCCCGGTGACTCAACTCCACTGAAAGTGCTGCTCCACTTCCGGGTCCACCACGGTCGGATTCAAAAACGGAGGACTGCACCCCGATGATGGTGCCGACTTCACCACGCCATAGTCTGGTCACCGCCCGCGTACTTAAGGGGCGAATATCCGGAGGCGTCAAATAGGCATAAACTTCAATCCTGTTTTCATTGACCAATGAAGAAATGCCCTCAACCAGTGTTTCACCGCCGTGATTATCGCGCACCCGCTCCATGGCTTCAACAATCTGATCTCTTACCTTCAGCACTTTAAAAGACGGGCTGCCGTAAGGCAGGGTTGCCGTTACCACGGCGCGGTCCGATTCCACCCGTGGCATGAGAATCAAGCCGACACGACCACTAAATACATACGCCAGGGTAATCATGAGGATGGCAATCAGAGATGCCACCGTGACAAATTTCAGTTGGAGAACCAAGCCGAGCAGTCTTCCATAAACGTTGACCACGAAGTTATTGAATTTTTCAGCAAATGCGCGTTGCCAACGGCCTAAGTGACGAAATATCGGGTTGCCTGGCCGGGTCCGGCTATGGGCGAGATGAGCGGGCAGGATGAACAACGCTTCCAGCCAGGAGATAATAAAAACCGTGATGACTACAGCGGGAATAACCTTCCAGATTTTGCCCATGGCGCCGGGGACAAAGAGCATGGGCATGAAGGCGACGATGTTGGTGATGATGGAAAAGCTGATGGGAATAGCCACATCACGCGCTCCGGCCTTTGCCGCTTCAATGAAATTAGCACCACGTTGCCTGAATTCATAGATATTTTCACCGGCGATGATGGCATCATCAACAACGATACCCAACGAAATGATAAAGGCGAACATGGAAACCATGTTGATGGAAACATCGAACAACGGCAGAAAAAGCAGACCACCGAGGAAGGATATCGGAATGCCCATGGTGACCCAGAATGCCAGCTTCAACTCTAGAAAAATACCGAGAAGAACCAATACCAAAGCCAGCCCGATAAAGGCATTTTTAAGCAGGAGATGCAAACGTTGTTTGTATATTTCTGAGCGATCACTGGTAATTTTCCAGCTGATTGAAGGGGGGAGATCGTTGCCGATCCCGGCCATGGCCTGGCGAGTTGCCTCGGATACGCTTATGGGGGTCTGCTTGCCAACCCGATATACCAAAAGCGTGAGCGAGCGCTGATTCTCGTAGGTTGCTTCCCGGTTCGAATTCTCAAATCCTTCCTTTACTTCAGCCAGATCTTCAAGATAAACAGTTGTGCCGCTGGCCGTGGTGACGATAGGGATGCGGGCAAATTCCCGGGCCCAGTCGCGCCGATTGTCCACACGCAGGAGTATTTCGCCTCCGCTGGTATCAATTTTACCACCGGGTACTTCGATTGCGGATTGACGAATGACGGTTGCCACCTCACCAAGGGTGAGCCCATACATCCGGAGATTTTCCATGGGAATTTCAGCGATGATCTCGAAATCCCGGGCTCCCGACAATTCCACCTGGGTAATACCCTCGGCCTGCAGCAGCCTGTCCCGAGCCTTTTCCACCACCTCGCGCAACGAACGTTCATCAACATCACCAAAGAAATTGACCCGCAGCACCCGCATCCGGTGGGAAGCCAGAGAAATTTCCGGATCTTCGGCGTCATCGGGAAAAGTGGTGATGCGGTCGACTTCCTGTTCGATATCCTGTAAAACGGTTTGCTGATCAGCGTCTTCAAACAGCTCCGCACTTACGACTGCACTTCCCTCGCTGGCCGTAGAGGTGATCTCTTTGATACCGTCCACACCCTCGATGGCATCTTCAATGGCGAGAACAATGCCCTGCTCGACATCGGTGGGACTAGAGCCAGGATAGGGAACCACAATGGACACCCGATCCAGTTCAAAAAACGGAAAGACCTCCTGCTTGATCTTGGTGGACATGAACAGTCCGCCCGCAATGAGAAAAATCATCAGAAGGTTTGGAGTAACCCGGTTATGCACCATCCAGTCAATGGGGCCACCCATTCTGGATCCTCTGCTATCTGGCATGGCCGGGCTCCTGCGACCCATTCGCGGCGGCATCGGCAGCGGCCCGGGTCATCTCTTCAACGGTCCTCACTTCCTGGAGTGGGATACCGGCTATGGGTGAGACGAGGGTGGAGGTGATCAAACGATCACCTTCTTCTATCCCTGCAGTAACGATTACCTTGTCCCTGTCTCTAAATACTACCTCAACCTCGCGAATCTCCAGGGTATTGTCCTCCCTCATCAGCCAGACGGTGTTGCCTTCATGCAGATTGGCTCTGTCTATGCCGACAGCAGAATCGATGGTTATCCCTTCAAGCTCTGCCCGAACGTAGGAGCCGAGCAGGAGTTTGGTTTTTCCGCTATTTTCTTCGAGGCGGCTGAGTGGATCTTCCACCCGAATCAGCAATTGGGCCATGCGCCCCTGCTCCTCAAGTGAAGCCGCTAGACGGATAACCCTGCCATAGCGTATTCTTGAGCTGCCCATGCCATTTACACCCTGACTGAAGATACCCACGAGAGACCCCTCTTCATTGCTTGTGCCTGGGATGTTGAGCCATTGCAGCTGCTCCACCGGCAAAGTTACCCGCAGCCAGAAGGCATCGGAGCCAACGAGATGAGCAAGTATGGTCGATTCGTTTACCCGGGCGCCGATATCAACTTTGCGACTGTCTATTACACAATTGAAAGGAGCCGTAATTTCGGTGCGCTGCAGGTCTAGCTTGGCTTGAGCAAGCTGGGCCTGGGCAAGCTCTCGGGCAGCCAGCAGTTTTTCCAGCTGTGGTTTGCGCAAAATCAAATCTCTTTCTTCTCTGCTTACTGCTTCCCCCAAAAGAGCATATTCTTTCTCCGCAATCCGCTGGTTACCCATCTCCACAGCGATATCGCTCTCCACCCGGGCAACTTCGCTTTCGAGTTGACGAATAATCAATCGATAATCAGCAGGATCAATTTGCAAGAGCAACTCACCAGCTGAGAAATAGCCGCCCGGGATAAAATCTTCGGCTATCGCAATTATCTCTCCACTCACTCTGGAGCGCAGCTCAATCTCCCGGGCCGGAACAACTTCTCCCATGGCACTGATGAAGGTTTTTTGCGGACCGGCAACAACATTTTCTATCTCTACCAGGGTAGCCGCGGGCGGCCTTTTTTGGGGCTTTGCCTCCGGCGAGGTGTTGAGCAGATACACGGTAATTGCTACTCCACAGCCTAAGACCGCCAATGGTAGAATAATGTGTCTGAACACACTACGCAGACTATCCTGCCCGGAACGATGCTCCGTTATTTTTTTGGAATTTTGCTCCTGCATTACTGCTTATTTTCCTTTCTATTCGTTGGTAAAACCACATCTTCTTTTACCATCATTTAGCCCCTGCCGGCATGGCGATCATCGTTTCTGGTATTGGTCCGCCAAGAGCCCGGTAGAGGCTAATACGAAACGAGATCAGTTGCTGCCGGGCGCTTAACACATCCCGCTGCAAGCTCTGCTGACTCAGCAATGCCGTGAGGACACGTTGATAGTTCTCTGCACCCTGCTTGTAACGGTTGCGAACATTTTCCACCGTTTTGGTGGCCAGGTCAAGCTGGATGGCCAGGCTGGCCAGGAGCTTTTGCTGCTCTAATTCCTGTTTGAGGGCATCTTCAACCTCGCCAATGGCATCGAGTATGGTCTGGCCGTAGGCATATACCCTCTCCCGTGCTACCGCAGTTGTCCGGTCGACTTCGGCCAGGCGCGATCCACCGTCAATGAGGGGGCCGACCAGATTGGCGGCCAGAGAGTAAAACCAGTTGCTGAAAAGATCTTCTGCGGATCCGGAAGTGTTTACATCAGCAGAGATGGATAAGCGCGGATAACGGTCGGCAATAGCTACGGCAACTCTCCGATCGGCAGCCAGCACTTGCAAATAGTCGCTCTTCACATCCGGCCTCATATTCAGGAGATCAAGTGGCAGGCCGGTTGCCGGTAAGGCAGGTAGATCGGTCAGTTCAGGCTGGCCTGGCAGCTTAAGCTGCCCTGGAGCTTTGCCACAAAGAATTGCCAATTGGTTTTCGAGCAGTCTGATCGTGGCTCGCTGTTGGGCCTGCTCACCAGACCTTGATTCAATGAGTTGTCTTTGCTGCAAAACATCGGCTATACCAACCTGCCCGGCGTTGAAACGAAGCTGGATCAGCTGCAGACCGAGAGAGTTTATATCCTTTTGCTGCTGGAGAAGGTCGACCTGGTTATAAGCCTCTGCCAATTGGAACCAGGTAAGTGCAACTTCGGCGGCAATCGAATGGGCTGCGGTCTGCAGGTCCTCGGCGGAACCGAGCTCATCCAGCCTGGAAGCGTCCTCTTCGGCTCGCACTCTACCCCACAGATCGACTTCATATGATGCAGCCAGCCCAAGAAAATTGTCAGTAGTCGTCGTACTCTCGCCGTCGATTCGCCTTCGGCTTTTCGTATAACCAGCGCTCGCATCAACCTGGGGGTAGAGATCAGCCGACGATCTTCTGGTCAATGCCTGTGCTTGAAAAAGACGCTGCCTGGCGGCAAGCAGATCAAAGTTATTACCAAGCGCATCTCCGATGAGCAACTGCAGATCAGGATTGGCGAATTCCTGCCACCATACACCGGCAATAACTTTATCACCGCTCTCCGAAAAAGCAGGGGGAAGAGCCACTGGTGGTTTATCGACAGTTAGGTTGGTTGCCGGAGTACAGCCGATACACACCAGCAGAAGCATTAGA
>JASJDT010000244.1 GCA_030065655.1 Desulfocapsaceae bacterium
GTAATGGCTGGTCCTCAAAGCGATCTACGAACCGGCCTTGCCTGGCAGACTGTCATGAGTGGTGGTGACCAGAACTACCACGAACCCATGCGCCTGCTCGTTGCGACTGAGGCTCCACGAGATAGGGTTCTTGGGATTATTGAGCGTTCAGATCTTCTCACCAAGCTGTTTGACAACGAGTGGATGCACCTTGTCGTAATCGATCCCGAGAGTGATGATATCATGTATCGCTATATCCCCAAACAGGGATTTGAGGCCATACCTGCGTGATATCTCAGGTCAAACGACGTTGACAATCCATCACTGAAGTAGACTATGCTTGCTACGCAGATGCCTTTATCGGGCATCTGCGTAGCATACAGGTCAAGTAGATGTTGAGCAGTCAGGATCCACTAAGGTAGCATATTCAAAGCGATTACTTAATACCTACAATTTTCGATTTGTTTTCTCAACGTATCATGATCCAGGCTTTGACCGATCAAGACGAGTTGATTTTTTTTCACTCCTTTCCATTCTTCATCTTCAAAGCTGAATCTTTTACCACAAAGATGAAAAATATGACGCTTCGGACTTTCTTCAAACCAGAGAATCCCCTTAGCGCGAAAAACATTTTCTGGTAGCTGATTATCCAGGAAGTACTGGAATTTTCTCATTTTAAAAGGGCTATCGCTTTGAATTGACAAGGAGGTAAAGCCATCATTTTCTAGGTGATCTGAGCGATAGTATTGGAACTCACTAAAATTTAATTGGCTATCGCTTTGAATTGACAAGGAGGTAAAATCATCAGTTTCCAGTTTATCTGACTGACGATTATCGTCTTTAGATTCTGATTCTGTACCTTCAAAATATTTATCAGACTCAAATAACCCCACACTTAAGACTAGGGCTAAAGGAACCTGGGATTTTTGAGTACGTAAAATTCTGGCATTTTTTTTGAAATTTCTGATTTTAATCTCTAAAGAATCAACGTCTGCTTCATCGACTAAGTCAGTTTTATTGAGAACAATAATATCTCCATATTGTATCTGGCTCTCTATTGCTTGGTAATTGGACAAGGCCTCATCACTGTAGTTAGCGCAATCAATTAGAGTAACAATGGAGTCAAGGCGGGTCATATCCCGTAAATCTGTTTCCAAGAAAGTTAAAGCAACAGGAAGAGGGTCGGCCAGTCCTGAAGTTTCTACTAATAAATAGTCAATCTTTTCTCCTCTTTCTAGTATCTTATTTACCGCATTAACCAAATCATCATTAATGGTGCAACATATACACCCATTACTCAGTTCCACCATACTTCCATCGGTGGAGACAATCAATTCATTGTCAATTCCTATTTCACCAAATTCATTCACCAAAACGGCGGTTTTTAATCCCTCCTGGTTAGTTAAAATATGATTAAGCAGAGTGGTTTTTCCGCTCCCCAGAAATCCTGTGATGATAGTTACTGGTATACCTTTTTTTTGTGTATCCATTCCAGATGTATCTCTCGTCTCAACTGTGGTTATTGTGATAGCTCTGCCGCTCGCCAAGGGCGAGATCGTCAAAAGCAGTTTCTTAATAATGTAAACCGTATTATAACGTGCTTAAGGCAATTATTAGAAATTCCTTAAGAAATTTGCTAATTTGGAAATCGTACACATGGATATATGGCATGTCAAGCCCAAAACCCCACCGCCGGCCCATGCTCTGCTTGCCAATCAACTGACTTTACATGGTGACTCTTCCGGACCGAGTGCGGATGATTTAGTTATTGTTCCGCAGTATCCAGTCGAATCATACTTACTAATGCAATGCATGCGCCTGACAGGCTTTTTGTTGCTAAAATTCATGCATTTGAGCAAAAATTGGATCAGAGTGAGTTTCCCCATTTTATACGCATGACCCCTTTTCTTTTCAATCTGGTAAACTCAATTACAGATCTCATTCAGGTACGGTGGAGACATCTTTCACCGTACCGATGTCGTGTAATATTCAGCATAATTTTTTCATCTTTAACTGCCATATTTTGCAGTTACCTATCATTTCCCCTGTGCGTAGTATTTTCCCACCGATTGTCCAAATTTTCCCTTTGTGATATCCGTAGTACTTGCTAATACGCTGTAATAATATGGAATAATAAAGAAAAAACATTTGGCACACATTGTGCATAATGGTCAATATCTCCGGACGAACACAACTTGTTAGAAGTTGACAATTGAACGAGGATATACGTTATGCATACATTAGTTACTAAAACAAAAATAGAAGCATCCCGCCCGCTCAGTTTTCCCCTTGTTGCTATAACTGGACACGCAGCGGTGTCAACCCGAAACAACCAGGCATTCGATCGATATCTCAAAGAAATTGGTCAGTATGAACTGCTTTCACGTGAAGAGATGGAACAGTTGTCCGTCCAAGTGAGAGAAGCAAATGATCAAAATGCTGCCTATCGTTTGGTATCAGCCAACTTGAGACTGGTGGTCAAGATTGCCATGGATTTTCAGAAATTCTGGATGCAGAATTTTATGGATCTGGTGCAGGAAGGAAATATAGGTTTGATGAAAGCGGTGCGCAAATTCGATCCATATAAGGGTGTGAAATTTTCGTACTATGCCACCTACTGGATTCGTGCCTACATTCTTAAATTCCTGATGAATAACTGGCGACTGGTCAAGCTTGGTACGACCCAGGCTCAACGCAAGCTTTTTTTCAGCCTCAACAAGGAAAAGAAGGCACTTGAGGCACGGGGATATGTAGCTGAGGCAGGTATTCTTGCCAAGCGCCTCAAAGTAAAAAAGTCGGACGTTCTGGAAATGGATAATCGCATGACCAATGAAGAAGTATCGCTGGAAAGTCCTATGCGAAATGAGTCCGATGCCCAGCGAAAAGACTTCCTACCCGGCAATGAGCCGGGAATAGAAGATATTCTCAGTAGCCGTGATTTGAAAAAGAGGATACGCTCGCTTCTCGACGATCTTAGCGAGAGTCATAATGAAAAGGAAAAGATGATTCTCGAGCGTAGGCTCCTCACCGACGATCCCATGACTCTGCAAAAGATCTCTGAGAAATTTGGTATTTCCAGGGAGCGTATTCGGCAGATAGAGAGCAATCTTCTTAAAAAGCTGCGGAAATATATTGAAGAAACCGATCCAGAAATAATGGTTTTTGCCCAAGCATCAGTACCACAGGAAAAGGCTTTGGCAAAGATATATGCAAAACAAAGTTGATTGATTTTACCCCTTAACTTGTCTCTCCACTAAGCGGAGAATCGTGGTTCTGCTGGACTAAGGTTCTCCGCTTTTTTTTGTATATAATATGAATGTGGATAAACGGCTGTTTCTCCCCAGATCTTCTTAAGCTGAGTTAAGATCCTGAAAAAGCCAGGGACATTCGCGTCGGCGCCGCTCCTCATATGCCCTTATATGCTCCGCCCGCTGTAAAGTGAGACCGATATCATCGAGACCTTGGAGAAGGCAATGTTTGCGGTAAGGTTCTACGGAAAAGGTCAATGTTTTTCCCATGCTGGTGGTAAGTTGTTCACCCTCGAGGTCGACTTCCATGGTAAAGCCCTCATTGCCTGCGACTTCAGTGAAAAGGCGATCTATTTCCTGATCGGGCAAGGTAATGGGAAGAATGCCGTTCTTGAAGCAGTTGTTAAAAAAGATGTCGGCAAAAGATGGAGCGAGGATTACTTTGAATCCGAAATCCAGTAGTGCCCAGGGAGCATGTTCCCTGCTTGAACCACAGCCGAAGTTGGCCCTGGTGAGGAGGATCGTGGCATTTTGGTAACGCGGCTGGTTAAGGACAAAATCCGGGTTAAGGCGCCTTGTGGCCACATCCATGCCGGGCTGACCCTCGTCGAGGTATCTGAGCTGGTCAAAGAGGTTAACACCAAAGCCACTGCGTTGAACCGACTTGAGAAATTGTTTGGGGATGATCAGGTCGGTATCGACATTGGTGCGGTCAAAGGGAGCGACAATACCTGTATGACGGATAAATGGTTCCATGAGTTTAGCTCCAGTCTCTAATGTCAACAAAATGTCCGGTAATCGCCGCTGCTGCAGCCATTTCCGGACTGACTAGGTGAGTTCTGCCACCATAGCCCTGTCTGCCCTCAAAATTTCTATTTGAAGTGGAGGCACAGTGCTCTTTTTCTCCAAGTTTATCTGCGTTCATGGCAAGGCACATGGAGCAGCCAGGTTCACGCCATTCAAAACCGGCATCGGTAAATATTGTATTTAAACCCTCTCGTTCAGCCTGTTCCCTGACCAGCCCCGAGCCGGGTACGACCAGCGCCTGCTTGAGAGTGGAGGCGATCTTTTTACCTTTGACAACGGCAGCAGCCCGGCGCAGATCCTCAATACGGCCATTGGTGCACGAACCGATGAAAACACGGTCTAAATGTATTTCCCCTATTGGTTGTCCCTCGGCCAGTCCCATATAGTCGAGGGCAAGACGAAGGGATTCACGTTGCTGTTCATTTGCCATCATGTCCATGCAAGGTATCTGGCCATCCACGGCTGCCACCATCTCAGGCGATGTTCCCCAGGTAACCTGAGGGGCGATGGATGCCGCTTGAATGGATACCACTTTGTCGAAGGCGGCATCATTGTCGGAATACATGGTACGCCAATATTGCTCGGCCTGAGACCATAACTGACCCTGGGGAACATATGGTCGATCACGAAGATAATCGATGGTTGTATCATCGACGGCGACCAGACCTGACCGGGCACCGGCTTCAATGGCCATGTTGCAGATGGTCATGCGTCCCTCCATTGAGAGCTTGCGGACGGTTGAGCCGCCAAACTCGATGGTGCATCCCGTCCCTCCAGACGTCCCTATCTGACCTATGATATAGAGAATGATATCTTTGGCGGTTACACCTCGCGGCAACTCGCCGTCGACATTCACGAGCATATTGCGCGCTTTTTTCTGAATAAGACACTGGGTGGTCAACACATGTTCTACCTCTGAGGTGCCAATCCCCTGGGCCAGAGCCGCAAAAGCTCCATGAGTTGAGGTATGTGAGTCGCCGCAGACAATGGTCATGCCCGGTTGAGTGATCCCCTGCTCCGGGCCGATGATATGGACTATGCCCTGGCGCCTGTCTGACATATTGAATTCGGTGATGCCGTAGTCTTGGCAGTTTCGGTCAAGTGTTTCAACCTGTAACTTCGAAAGTGGGTCCTGAATGCCATCGCTTCCGGCAGCCCTTTCCTTAGGTTGTGTTGGGACATTATGGTCGGGTGTGGCAATTCCCGCAGCAGGACGCCATATTTTTCTACCGGTAAGTCGTATTCCTTCAAAGGCTTGGGGCGAAGTGACTTCATGGATAAGGTGACGATCAATATAGATCAGGGCGGTTCCGTCAGCGCGTTCTTCCACGACGTGACTGTGCCAGAGTTTGTCGTATAAAGTTTTTCCTGCCATAGAGAACTCCTTCGGGCGAGGGGGTGGTTGAAAATGACTTTGACCATATATTATCGCTATGCAGACAAAAGTAAATATGAAAGCCGAGAAAACAACAATGGCTGGCTTCATGGAAATATTTCATAGCAGCAAAACCTTTTAAAAACCCGCAGGGTTTTGAAGAGAAACAATAACATTTACCGATAATATCATCATAGAGCCAGAGAAAGGAGGCGATAATGCGTTTTGATTTTCCAAATAAAAACGGAGAAACACTCTCCGGTAAACTTGAGCTGCCAGCTTCGACTCCACGAGCCTTTGCGCTGTTTGCCCATTGCTTTACCTGCTCAAAGGATTTCATCGCCGCAGACGTCATAGCCAAAACCATGGCAGAGAAGGGAATAGGGGTTCTGCGTTTTGATTTTACCGGGTTGGGCAACAGTGAAGGAGATTTTTCCAACACCAACTTCACCTCAAATGTGGATGATTTACTCAGTGCCTGCGAACATCTAGGGCAAGAATACGGAAAACCCGAATTGCTTATCGGTCACAGCCTTGGCGGAGCTGCCGTTTTGCAGGCAGCAACTTGCATGGAACAGGTTAAAGCTGTGGTCACTATTAATGCTCCGAGCGATCTTTCCCTTCTCAATCACCTTTTTGAAGACGAACTGGACATCATCAATAATGAAGGCGAAGCCAAAGTCATTGTTGCTGGTCGCAGCTTTACCATCAAAAAACAGCTGATCGAGGATATTGCCGAAAAAGAAATGCTCGAGGGCATCAGCACCTTTCGCAAAGCCCTGCTGGTCATGCACGCTCCGCTTGATAACATCGTTTCCATCGATCATGCAGCAAACATTTTCAAAGCTGCCAAGCATCCTAAAAGTTTTATCAGTCTCGATTCAGCTGATCATCTCCTTTCCCGTCGCAGTGATGCCCGTTATGCAGCAAATGTTTGCGCTGCCTGGGTAGACCGCTTTATCTCTGCTGAGGATGTTAATGTAGATAGGGTTGATGAGGGTTTTGTTCGCGTACAGTCACGGCCTGATGCCAAGTTTACCCAGGACATCTACTCACAGGATCATCATCTGGTGGCGGATGAGCCGCTTGCTGCCGGTGGTGAAAATCTGGGTATGAATCCCTATGAGTTTCTGCTGGCGGGTCTTGGTGCCTGTACTTCCATGACGGTGAAAATGTATGCGGAACGGAAAGGAATTCCTCTTGAAGATGTGATTGTTGAGATGTCCCATGAAAAGATTCATGCTGAGGATTGCGAACAGTGCGAAACGATCAGTGGTAAAGTTGATAAAATAGTTAAGCATATTGAGCTCAAAGGAGACCTTAGCAGCGAAGAGCAAAAACGAGTATTGGAAATCGCCGAAAAATGTCCGGTGAATAGAACGCTCAAAGCGGAGATTATTATTGAGTCTCTTGCAGAATAAAGATGCTGACCGAACCATATTACCGCAATGGAATATTCATTGATTTAACAGGTAAATATCAACAAGGAGGTTCTCCATGTGTCGATTTGCCGCTTATCTTGGCCCGGAAATATATATTTCATCCCTGGTGACTGAACCAAAGCACTCGCTCATTCACCAAAGCTATCACGCCAAGGAGCGCATTGAACCGCTTAATGGTGATGGCTTTGGCATTGGCTGGTATGCTCCGCAGTTCTGCGACGCACCGGCGCTATATAAGGAAGTGTCTCCTGCCTGGAACAACAAGAACCTGCGCGATATTGCCAGGGTGACCAAAAGCAGCTGTGTCTTTGCCCATGTGCGAGCGGCGACCATCGGTGGCCAGCTTTCCCGGGCAAATTGCCACCCATTCTCCTGGAAGAACTTTCTGTTCATGCATAACGGTACGGTCTTCGATTTTGCTCAAATAAAACGAGAATTGCGAAGCGGCCTCAGCGATGAGGCATACGATCTTATCCAGGGAGATACCGATTCGGAGCACATCTTTGCTCTTTTTGTCGACAAGCTTGGCAAGA
>JASJDT010000245.1 GCA_030065655.1 Desulfocapsaceae bacterium
AGAAAAACATTGCCAAGATACATTGACATGATAACACCCCAGAACACATCGGCTCGCTCGACAAACATGCGGGGGCCAGGCTCGATGCCATAGGCAATAAGTGCGCCAAGCATAACCGCAGTGGTTCCGGAACCAGGAATGCCCAAAGTCAACAGTGGTACAAAGGAACCAGAACTGGCGGCATTATTCCCGGTTTCAGGAGCTGCCAAGCCTCGCAGGCTGCCTTTGCCGAATTTTTTCTGCTCATCTGGAGGTGCGAGGTTGCGCTCCATCCCATAGGACATAAAAGAACCAAGCGTAGCCCCGGCACCGGGAAGAACACCAATAAAGAATCCTAGGAGTGATGAACGCAGGATACTGGGAGTGATGAATTTGAATTCCTTGCCGGAAACTTTCAGGCTTTTAAAGCCTATCATCTTGGGATCGAGACTGTCCGATGAGGCATCCTTTCTCAACACAATCATCAACGCCTCAGTAAGGGCAAAAGTAGCCATGGCCAGCAGCAGGAATTCGATCCCGTCAAGCAGCTCAAGAGAACCGAAGGTGAAGCGCTGCACCCCGGAGGTCTGATCGGTACCGATGGTTGAAAGAATCAAACCGAGAATGACCATGAGCAGCGCCTTCAACACTCCACCGCGACCGGCAAAGGCCGATACCGCAGTGAGGCCAAGGATCATAAGCGCAAAATAGTCCGCCGATTGAAAGCTGGTCGCCACATTTGCGAGCATGGGGGCAAAAAACATCAGCATTACCACGGCGATGGTCCCACCGGAGAAAGATGAGTAGGCAGCAATAGCCAGCGCTTTGCCAGGATAGCCCTGACGTGCCAGCGGATACCCGTCTATCGCGGTGGCAACCGTTGCTGCTTCTCCAGGGGCATTGATAAGAATTGAAGAGGTTGATCCACCGAAAATGGCTCCGTAATACACTCCGGCAAGCAGTACCATGCCGGAGGCCGGATCAAGTCCATAGGTGACCGGAATCATCAATGCAACAGCAGTGATTGGCCCGAGTCCTGGCAGCATGCCGATAAGACTTCCAGAAAAGCAACCGAAAAGTACCATAACTATATTGAAGGGAATGAGGGTAGTGGTAATACCCGTCATCATGCCTTCAAGCATTCCTTGCCACATTAGAAGATCCCCAGTTTAAAGAAAATTTCACCCGGAGCAATATATACTCCAAGCAGCATGGACATCAGCCCCCAGAGAAATACAACCAGCGGAACTGCGGTGAAGAACATCAGCTTTTTCCTCCGTTCACCCAGAATCCAGAAACCGACAAGCAGAAAACAAATCGAGGCGAGAATAAAGCCAAGGAACTTGATGGTAAGGCCGAACAAAGTCATGAGTACCACCAGTTTAATGGCGGTAGCCCAATCCATCCCAGCTGTTTCCTGGGCCAGGGTTGTCTTGCCAGCAGGGTCTCGCGTGGGAAATATCAATATCGCCAATGACAGCACAATCCCGGCAATGGAGAGCGCATACGGCATAGTCCGTGGAGTAAAAAATTCTTGTTGTGCCAGAAAGGTTAGGGGGATTTTTGTGGCAAGTAATCCATAAGAAAGGGTGAAGAGCAGTAAAATCAGTGCCCCTACTTTTTCCCGTGGCATAGCATCCTCCAAAAATGAGCATTGGAAAAAGAGAGGTATCAGGTCCTGGAAAATTCAGGACCTGATACTAAAGATGTGGTAGATATTGCCTATTTGATGAATCCTAGCTTACGCATGATACCACCAATGTCTTTTTCCTGTTTTTCCAGAAATGTGAGGAACTTGTCGCCAGGTTGATAGAGATTCTGCCAGCCGCGCTGCTTGCGGATTTCTTCCCACTCTGCAGTGGTATACATTTTCTCAAAGAGAGCGTGATAGGTTGTCTGTTTGTCTTGTGGCAGATTAGGAATGGCAAAAAAGCCGCGCCAATTGGCAAAGGTCATATCGTAACCAAGCTCTTTTACCGTCGGAACATCTGGAGTCTGCGGTAATCTTTCTGCTGATGTTACTGCTAAAATCTTCACCTCACCCTGCTTGGCCAAACCGATAGCTTCACTGAAACCGGTGGATAACACCTGCGTGTCACCAGAAAGCAGACCGGCCATGGCTTTTCCGCCGGCATCATAAGGGACATAGCGCAATTTAAGAGGATCTCCACCGGCTGCCTGGACAATCATGGCTGGTACCAGGTGATCCATTCCACCTTTGACCGAACCACCGGCAATTTTGACAGACTTTGGGTCTTTTTCAAAGGACGCGAGTACATCCTTCAGCGAACCAAATTTAGAATCCTTTGGCACCACCAGAGCCGCATAATCGGCAATCACCGAAGCAATTGGGGTAAGATCCCTGAAAGACTGAGGAAAAACACCAGTGAGTGAGCGAATAATTATCGGGGTGGAGTTGACCATAAGTGTTTTTTCCTGCCGGGCAGCGGTTGAAATCAGGTGGTTCAAAGCTTTGCCACCACCTCCACCCGAGAGGTTCTCAAAAGAGGTCTGTCCGACGAGCTTTGAGTCAAGCAGGGCTTTACCGACCCCGCGTGCTGTCCCATCCCAGCCGCCGCCAGCACCGCCTGGAATGAGAAAGTGGATTTCCTCTACATCGCTTGCGATTGCAGGTGAAATCATAAATAACAGGGGCAGGAGCAGTGATACGAAGAGAGTGCTTAGTTTAGATCGTGTGAACATTGACTTTTTCATAAAGATCCTCCCATTAAATAGCACGAAATGCTGTTGATGGTTCAGCCAATAAGGCTATAGTCTTACTTCGCAGCTTTCTTGTGCAGAAACACTAACAAAAGCTCGAACAATTTTGGAACCTACTCCCTCACCACAAGCTTTTCAGAATGAAATTACTTCGGTCAAGGTTGAAATACAGTGAATATTACAATGTAAATTTGACAAGGGATTATGCAAACACAGTAATCTGGTATATGCCAATTTGTCAAACATCTGGACCAAAAAACTCCTTCTAGAATTTCTATCAGAACTTTTCCGAGTTGAGAAAATGACAAAAGTTAAGATATGAAAACATAACTTCTGAGCCTACTGAACTATCTTAACTGCTTTAGATAATTGAGGATGTTTAGGAAATGAAGGCTTAAGTGTTGTCAGCGAGACATAACCATTGGCAAGTATGTGGCTATGGACGGAAAAACTGTCAAGATAGCAATGAAAACAAGCATCAATATAAAAAATGGGAAGGCACAACGCGCTATATCCAAGACATTTCGTCCTGTTAATCCCTGAATGACAAAGAGGTTAAAACCAACTGGTGGTGTGATTTGTGACATTTCAACAACTGCGACAACATAAATGCCAAACCAAATTCGATCTATACCAGCCTGTTCAACCATTGGCAAAATAATGGCGGTGGTAAGAACTACAATTGAAATCCCATCGAGAAAACAGCCCAGTAATACGAAAAAAAATGTAAGCGCAGCTAACAGTTCATAAGTAGTTAGCCCAAGTGATCCTATCCACTCCGCAAGCTGAACCGGGATTCCAGCAAAGCCCATGGAAACGGTGAGAAAAGCTGAACCTGCTAAAATAAAAGCAATCATAACCGATGTTCTGGTTGCAGCTTCTAAACCATCAATAAAGATCTTCCAGCTCAGCCGTCCCTGTATCCTCGCAATAATGAGTGACATTAAAACACCTACTGCTGCAGCTGCGGTGGGTGAGGCAATCCCAGCATAAATGGAACCGATTACACCGATAATCAACAATATTACCGGAAGCAACCGTCGACTTTGATATAACCTACTCAGGAGCGGTATAGGTGCTTCCCGGTCCGGCATCCTGCGATGTTGAATAAGCGACCACAGCATGACATAGAGCATAAATAGGGAGACAAGCAGTGCCCCAGGTAAAACTCCAGCAATAAACAACCTGGCAATAGATTCTTCGGTTGCAACTCCATAAACAATCAAGATAATTGATGGTGGAATTAATAAGCCCAGAGTCCCAGAGGCAGCTAATGTCCCAATTGTTAACCGTTCATCATAGCCACGTCGTGACAACTCAGGTACCGTCATTTTGCCAATTGTTGCGCAGGTTGCAGCAGACGAACCAGAAACAGCAGCAAAAATACCACAACCCAGAATGTTAACATGGATAAGTTGTCCTGGTAATCGAGCCATCCAAGGAGCTAGTCCCGAAAACATATCATCGGGGAGTTTTGATCTAAAGAGAATTTCTCCCATCCAAATAAACATTGGTAGAGCTGCAAGTTCCCAGGAATCAGCCCCGCCCCAGAAGGTCGATGCGAGAACAGTTCCAATTGGCGCATTGGAAAACCATGCTAGACCAAGAATACCAACTGCTGTCAATGAAAGGGCAACCCAAACCCCGCTGCCCAATAGGGCGAGCATGATTATGACCAGCATAAATGATAGCCACGCATCACTCATTGCTCCCTCCACCTTGATTTAGATTTTGGGTTCTTTGTTTTTTGGGAGATTTATTGCCGAGTGCAAAGAGTTGTGAGACAAACTCGTCAAGTAATGCAATGGATAAGACTAAGAGGCCAAGTATTAGTGCGAGTTGAGGAACCCAAACGGGAATTGCAATTATACCTGAGGATAATTCTTTAAAGCGATACGCTTCTATTGCCAGAATTATAGCATGCCAGCTGGCAAATAAGCTGATCAAAGCCCCAAGAAAGCAACACCACAGTTCAACGAAGGGACGCATAGCAGTTGGCAATCGGTCAAGAATCAAGGACACTCGAATTAATTCTCCACGCCTGAAAGTTGCTCCTAACCCAAGAAAAGAGGTTGCCGCCAAAAAATAACCGGCAATATCGGCATATGACGGAATGGATAAGCCGATAGCGCTGCCAAATACAATCCCTGATAAGCGATCAATAATATTGAGGAAAACTTGGATAATGATGATCAGAAAAATGAGAAAAAGAAAAACGGCTGCAAGCAGACCGCTCCCCCGGTAAATCCAGTCCAGTATCTTTCTGATCATCTTGCGTTGTAGTGCTTGACGATATGCTCTGCCCCACTTATAGCAGACACAGAGCACGGTTGAGTTACATCGATGTATAACTATCTAAAATTGCTTTACCAGCAGAACCTGCTTTTTCGGCCCACTCATCACCCATGGTTTTACCGATTGTTTTAAAGCCGTCAACCAGTTCAGGTGACGGTGCCACTACCTGCATATTGTTATCGGCAAGCGCTTTTTTGGCAGCACTGTTCGAGTCAGCACTCATTTGCCAGCCACGAGTTTCTGCTGTGGCCGCAGCTTCGAGTACCACCTTTTGGGTTGCATCGTCAAGTTTTGCCAGAGCACGTTTGGAAACTACTATGAAGTTTTTTGGTAACCATGCCTGGACATCATAAAAATATTCAAGATAATCCCATGCCTTGTTCGCAACGCCAAACGAAGATGAGGTAATCATTGCCTCAACCCTGCCGGTTTGGAAAGCAGTGGCCAATGGTGGTTGGATTTCCGTTCCGGCAGCACCAGCAAGCATAGCAAAACGCGAGGTGAATGGACTATAGGTTCTGAACTTCATCCCCTTTAAATTGTCTATTGATTTGATTTCTTTAACCGAGTAGAGGCCTTGCGGTGGCCAGGGAACAGCAAACAGGAGCTTCAATCCTTGCTTGTCTAAAGCCTTTTCGATAGCAGGTTTTGATGCCTGCCAGAGTTTCATTGCAGCTTCGTAACTTGTGGCAGTAAAGGGGAGTGTGTCTACGGCCCAGATTTGCTCTTCATTTGATAACCATGCGCCTAGAAATTCAGCAGCTTGAATCTGGTTGGATCGCACTGCGTTGCGGTTATCCTTATTCTTTTTTATTAAAGCCCCTCCAGGATGTACCTTGATGTTCAGTGAGCCATTGCTTGCTTTCTTTACATCTTCGGCAAATAACTTAATATTTTTTGTGTGGAATAGACTGTCGGCATATGCAGCTGCGAGATCCCAGTCCGCTGTGTTTCCGGTCTTGACTGCTCCCAACATAAAAGCCAGAGCAACCAGAGTTATGGTGATATTCCTCATTCTCTCCTCCTTTTGTTAGATTGTTAGGATTTCAATCTTTTTCGCATAATAATGTGCTTGATAAAATTATCAATAAAATTATTATTAATGCGTAAATGTTTATTCCACCATCTAAATTTTGAGGTGGTTTTTTTCTTTGCATTCATCTACCCTGAATTGGTGCTACACATAGTGAATGGAGCATATACAGTAGACTGTGCTAGCCTTCCGATTGATCTTCATTGGAATGGCTTTCGCGAAAAAGAACTATCGCTTTAGGTACCAGGAAATCTGTGCCTCAGGATGAAAATACAAGAAATTTGAATACCACAAGGCGACGACAATGAGTCCAGGAAAGGAAAACGACGATAAGGCAATGGTCCTGTCTGACATTGTCCACACACTAGAAGAAGATATCCTCTTTGGCCGCTTACGACCCCGTGAAAGGTTGGTCGAAGATGAATTGATTTCAAGATTCAAAGCAAAACGTCATACTGTGCGAGCAGCCCTTGATGAACTTTCGAAAATGCACCTTGTGATACGTCGCCCGAATAGGGGGTGCATTGTCGCTGATCTTTCACCTGGGGAGGCGGAACAAATCTACATGATGCGAGCGTTGCTTCAGGAACATGCTGCTCGAATGATACCTCCACACGAATATCAAAATCTTGCCGACAGACTAAAGAAAATACAACATACTCATGCTACTTATGCACAAAGTGGTGATCTCACTGCAGTGTTGAAAATAAACAAAGTGTTCCATGACACACTCTATGGTGCATGTGGCAATGATTTTCTTTTTGAGGATATCAAACGATACAGTGACCTAACGCATCTTGTACGCTCCTACGCGATTGGCAATACGGAATTACTTGAAAATTCAATTAAAGAGCACATGTCGATGATTCAAGCGCTTGAACAGAGTAATACCGATTTCTTGGTACATCTATGTGTTGATCATTTGTGGTCAGCATATAAAGCATACAAGTATGCTCACGGATCTTGGGAAGCACATGGAGGACAATAGAATGAAACTCGAATATGATATTATTGTTCAGGGAAACAATCTCAAACTTGCTAATGGATTTCTTGGGATTTCAAACGTTACTCTTATAAAATGTTCAGGTGGTCCAATATTAGTTGATACAGGAGGGTATACAACCCGTCTGGCACTGTTAGATGGCCTGAAGAAACATGGTTTAACCCCTGCTGACATTCCAGTTGTATTTCTCACGCATCTTCACTTCGATCATGCGCATAACATTGATTTTTTTCCACATGCCAAAATAATAATGAGTAAACGTGAGTTGGCATATGTTGCTAATCCACACCCATCAGATCTCTTTATTCCCTGGGGACTTCACGACTTTCTTGAAAATTGCGAACTC
>JASJDT010000246.1 GCA_030065655.1 Desulfocapsaceae bacterium
GCCATGATGATTGCCCAGATGGAAACCATGAGCGAGTATCTGCAGGCCGGCGGCAACCTATTTGTCTTCCCGGAAGGAACGAGAAGCAGGGATGGCAGATTAGGCCAAATGAATAAAGGGGCTTTTAAAATTGCCAGAATATGCCAGGCTCCTATCTATGTTCTCCAAGTGCGCAATACCGATAAATTGTTCACTCCCGGGAAGTTTTTATTCAAAACCAGAAGAGAAAATAATATTACCTTGAAAATTCTCGAGCGCATCGAACCGGATTATCAAAACAATCCACCAAATAGTGTGCAGCTTGAACAATATGTACACCAGGCTTTTGCCGGAAACCAGCCATGAAAGTACTCCTGATATCCATGCCTGATGTGGCACCTATTATCATTCACGAAACGGCTATCCATTTGCCTAATCACGGCATTGCCTGCGTAGGTGGCAATATTGACGATGAACACGAAGTCTACCTCATCGACCTTGTTCGTAAGCGTCGCTCGATAAAAAAATATCTCACCAAAATTATTAAAAAAATACAACCTGATATAATCGGTCTATCGGCCATGACCTGGCAGTACGATACCTGTATCAAAATCGCCCATCTGATAAAAGATCTCACGCCGGAAACCCATGTTGCTCTGGGTGGATATCACGCCACCCTCATGTTTGAGGAAATCACCGAGGCAGATGAAGCCCGCTGGATTGACTATATGATTCACGGTGAAGGAGAAGAGACCTTCCGTCGGCTCGTCAACGCCATGGCAGGAACCGACAACCTCTCTGAAATACCTTCCCTTTCATACAAACAAAACGGCACCTTTGTCCACAACGCCCGTGCAGATAATCTCGATCTGAATAGTCTTAAATTGCCCGTCAGAGACAAGCGCCGCTTGACTTGGGGATACCATGTACTCCACTCGAAGATTGAGTTGATCGAGACCTCGCGTGGTTGTACCCGTTCGTGCAACTTCTGCTCAATCCGGCACATGTACGGGCGTTCCTTCCGTACCTATCCCATTGAACGGGTTCTGCGCGATATTGACGATATCTATTACAACCGGAAGACCCGCTTTATTTTTATCACCGACGATAACATGGTTCTCAATCCCGGTAGGGTAATAGAATTGTGCGACGCCATCATCGCCAGAAAGTATGAGGGACTCAATATTATTGTTCAAGCCGATTGCCTGTCCATGGCTAAAAATGAAGAGATGGTGGCAAAGATGGGCCAGGCCGGTTTTCGCTCGGTATTCCTGGGCATTGAAAATAGTTCAACCAAGAATTTGGGTACGGCCGGTAAAGGAGATATTGTCTCCCATGCAAAACAAGCGATCGAGAATTGCCACAAACACGGAATGATGGTGATCGGCGGGCTCATTTTTGGTTTTCCCGAAGATGATGTTGAGGCAATCCGGGATAACTATGAGTTCTTTAAATCGATCGGCGCTGATGCCTCCTACTGCCAGATATTGACACCCTATCCGAAGACCGGCATGCGCCAGCATCTGCTTGAACAGAGTCTGATCACCAACCGGTATGACTACAAAAAATACAATGGTCTTTGGGCCAATGTCCGCACCAACCATCTGGATTCCGAACAGCTGCAATACCAATTCTGGTACCAGCGTCAAGTAGTTCTTGGCTGGTGGGATCCTCCTTCGCAGGTGAAGAACAAAGGCTGGCTGTGGATATCGATCTGGCGGTACATGTTCAAACCTCTCTTGAAAATGCGTTTTAAAATAATTATGAATAAATATGGCTGGCAGGGCCGATATCAAAAAGAAGTCCAACGATGGGAAGCAATGAACCGGTTTCCGGATCTTGAGGAGTACTGATTTTACATGCAGTTATACAATTTGGAATTCACCGAGCAGGAAATCCGCGAAACGGTCGCTGCCGACAAACTACTTTCCATGGAAATTGAGTTCAGCCGGCTCTGCAATTTTCGCTGTTCCTATTGCTATGTAGATCAGAAAATCGAGTGTGCAGGTGAACTCTCCCGAGAGGAAATCAAAGACGTAATCCTCCAGGCTAAAGCTCTGGGCGCTAGAAAAATCATTATTCTGGGTGGTGAACCTTCCATCTATCCTCACCTTCCTGAAATGCTTCGCTTCCTGGGCAAGGAAAACCTCGAAATCGAAATGTTCACCAACGGCTCGGGAATCGACGCGGAGCTGGCTGCCATTCTGGCGCAGGAGAAGGTGCGAATCGCCCTGAAAATGAACTCCAGGAATGAACAGATCCAGGACCGCCTTGCCGGCAAGAAAGGCGCTTATCAAATGATAGTCAGCGCTCTTGCTGAACTGAAAAATGCTGGTTATCCATCCGAAGATCTGTTTCTGGCCGTCAGCACGGTAATCTGTCAGCAAAACCTCGCCGAACTTCCAGCTCTTTGGCAGTGGCTGCGGGAAAATAACATCGAACCATTCTTTGAAGTTCTCACCCCCCAGGCCAACGCCCTGGAAAATAACTGGCTCAATGTCACCCCGGAAGATCTTAAGGAGCTTTTTGCCAAGCTGGCAACCATCGACAGAGAGGAATTTGGTCGCAACTGGGAGCCTCAGCCTCCGCTTGTCGGCAATAAATGCATGCGTCACCAGGTTTCCTGCCTGGTAACGGCAACCGGTGATGTCATGCCCTGCGTTGGTGTAACCATCCCTCTGGACAATATTCGTAACAACCGCCTTGCTGACATCCTCAAAAATAGTGAGGTCATTAATAACCTCAAGAACTATCGGGAAATGATTACCGGTTCCTGCCACGACTGCGAAAAAGCAGACGAATGTTACGGTTGCCGAGGTGCAGCTTACCAGGTTACCGGCGATTATCTTGCTTCCGACCCGACCTGTTGGCGAAATTCGAGCTGCAAAAAGGCCTAATCCAGATTTCTTATGAACATTGTGTTGAATTTCAAAAAATATATTTAATTCCAAATTATTGGCTGCAGATTTTTTGCTTCCTCAAATCAACACAATGCTCATGAGTAATCGGGCCTAACGCCTGAAAATTCTTTTCTTTTGCTGCTGCATCGGCAATAGTGGACCTAGCAGTTGAATTTATTTCCAGTTAACGTGCACCTAAAATTGCCAAGGACGAATCATGACAAAATCTTGCCTGGGTATCCTTATCATGCTGAGCTGCCTGCTATTATCCTCATGTTCCTATTTCGCCAACAGACCACTTGCAACACTTGAATATAAAAACGACGCCACGGCTTCGTCAAAAAACCTCTTTGTCTTCATGCGGGGGCTCGGCGGCAGTCACCGCAGTTTTGAAGATGCGGGCATGGTGGAAGCGGTGAAGATGAGGAACATACCGTTTGACATCGTCGCCCCCAACGCTCATTTTGCCTACTATTCGGAACGCACCCTGATTGAACGTCTACATGAGGATGTCATCCTTCCCGCCACACTCGAGGGCTATACCAATATCTGGCTGATCGGCGTCTCCATGGGCGGTCTAGGTTCAATGCTCTACCTCAAGGAAAAGCCCGAACATATCGACGGTATTTTTCTGGTTGTTCCTTTTCTTGGTTATGACGAAATTCTCGACGACATCCTTGCAGCAGGAGGCGTGCGGCAATGGCAGCCGGGAACCTATGACCCCGAAGATGACTGGGAGAGGATGTTCTGGCACTGGATCAAGGATGAAGTAACCGACCGGCCGACCATCCCCATTTTTATTGGCTATGGCAAAAGTGACGAGTATATCAAGGGGCAAAAGCTCTTTACTACCGTTATCCCACAAAAAAGAGTGATAGGTATAGAAGGGGGCCACGATATCGCCACAATAAAGACACTCTGGGATATTTTTCTTGATCGTGGGCTCTATCAACAGTAGGGTTTACAACTCAGATTTTCCAGTAAGCACAGCTTTGGCATCACTCTGGAAATAAACCTTCCATGGGTAAGGATCATTGTAAAGATCAAGGTCCTGACCAGCCACCCAACGCAGATCCCGGAAAGCCGATTCCGTATCTCCAGTCACCTGGTGGAAATACCTGCCTCTGCCCCATTTTGCCAGCAGATAGCCATCGTTCTCACTGACTGCTTCTTCCATATAACCGTAACACTTCTCCTCATCACCGCCATAGAAACCGGGCAGAACGCAATAGCAGACGGAATAGGCCATCTCCACAGCGCCATTGCCAAACTCCGGGGCAACCTCCTCGATGCGGTCAAGAAAAACGAGCGCATGTTGAAGCCAACGGATATTGACGATCTTGCTTGGCAATGTCATAGCCTCTTTGAACTCATACTGCAGGGCCGTTACCCAGAAAAGCATGGCCGGGGCATCCTCTGCCTCCAGGGTATGAGCCGCCTCCCACGGTTTGCTGCCGCGGGCCATTTCCTGGCGGAATTGCTCATGAGTATACATGGCAAGTTCACAGCTCTGCATAGCTTCTCGATAATATTGACGTTTCAAGCTGCGCTCTGCTGTGTAGGCGGCTCCCAATAGAATATATTGGTTACAGATATAGCTCCATGCCTCCCTGTTGCCCGGATCGATTTTAAGCACATTCCTGAAGGCCTGCATGGAATCAAGCAGTTCTTCCCTGGAATCGACGGTATAGAACTTATCTCGGGCAACCTCGAGCAGTCGAGTTGATTCAGGGGAAGGGTTGGTATCGATAATCTCCGACTGTACAGGTTGATGAATCTTTAACGAACAACCTGGCAAGAGGGGAAAAATACAGAAAAGCACAATAAAGATTGAACATATACGCATCGCTTATCACCTAAGAAAAGAAGCATGGTCACATGTTGCTCTTACTCATTCTTGCTATCCTACTCTCACTATTTCATTTTTTCCATTATTTTAAAACTGTTGCTGACAGAAGTCAGCATTGTTTGATCACCTTCAGATAAACGGCGCCGCCAGGATATCTCGTTGTTATCCTTAACCTCGCTTATCTAGTATACTTATTTTCTTTTCCCTTTTTCATTGCTCTGTTCATTATTATGTTAAGGTTATGAATTTTCTGGCACACCTTTATCTTTCACACGATTCCGACCATATAATGGTGGGCAACTTCATTGCCGATTTCATCAATGGAGAAGAAGCGGCCTCCTATGATGAAAATATATACAAAGGAATTTTACTCCACCGCGAAATTGACTCCTTCACCGATCGGCACCCTCAGGTTGCCAGGGGTAAAAAACTGCTCTGGACACGTCACCGTCACTATTCCTCAGTCATCGTCGATATCTTCTACGACCATTTTCTGGCCAGGAACTGGGAAGAACACAGCAATATTCCGTTAGAAGAATTTGCCAGCCAGGTTTATACTACTCTCGAACGTTCAGAGCATCTTCTTCCCCTGAAAGCAAGAGAGGTCCTACCCCGAATCATTGCTCATAACTGGTTGGTCAATTACGGTAAAATGGAAGGAATTGATAGAGCAATGCAAGGTATGGCCAGTCGGGCTTCCTTCCCCTCTCAGATGAAAAGTGCCGTTGAGGATCTACGCAACAATTATGATGAATTTGAAGACACATTCCGCACCTTTTTCCCGGAACTGATCCATCATACCAAGGCTTTTCTCACCACCTAAACAAATTACCGTTTTTAATCTGAGGCGGGAACATTTTTCCCAGAGGATTGTAATTTCATTCAAAGCCTTGGTTGAAACAAAGAGAATTCTAATCGCATCTCTTTTACGGTCCAGCAAATCTTCACACATCTCCATCAAAAACTAAAATAAACCCTGAAGGCAAAAGCTCAGGGCTTCTTTGAAAGTAACCAAATGGTCGGGTCGTTATTCACGCACTGCAGCCATTTGCCATTTATACCCAGGTTTGCTTTAGGCCATTTACCATTGGCAATTTTTACCTTATCGCCATAACACAAATCGTCGCCTTCACTGTTACCGGGATCATTGGTTTTCATGATTTTCCACTGTTGTTTTTTATTGCTGCTCTTTTTATCATAATAGATATTCCCAATATCCGAACTATACATGTTGTGATAGCCACCTTTGGCAACAGTTCGATCACTGGTCGGGATTCTCACCAAAGAATTGTTTTTCAGCTTTTTCCCCGACCATTCAACAATGGCATGGGGTGACCCACCAGTATTACCTACGGTACCACAGGGCCAACGCAAATGCGTTTGCGGATCACCTATCACCGTTTTGGCGTGCTTGAAATAGACTTTTGAGCTGTTGGTAATAACTTCAGGCTTAGGCTCAGGAACTGGAGCCGGTTCACTTATGTGTCCTGATTGATCAATCGTAATGGTTGGCTCACTGCGGGGAACAGCATCTGCAATTGAAGTGACTTTGGTTGTCCGGATGGAGATATAATAGAGAGGTTCATCACCTTTTCTGGCAAAAACGTTGTGACTATTAGGAGCGATCTCAAGTTCTCCAGCCTCAATAAAGCCACTCCACTCATAGGTTGCTTCCTGGTTTTTTTCGTAATATTCCCGCAGGCGGGATTTAAATTCCGATTCCGCTTGATATCCAATGTCGATGGGTACTTCAGGTATCGGGCTTTTAACATTCCCACCAATCGTAAATCTATAGTATTGCTCAAATTCTGTTTCTGAAATGGTATGAGTTTTCGTGCTGATAACGTGATTTTGATTTTCGGCAATCACTACCCAAATAGGAGTATCCATTTGATTAATGACATCTACGCTTGCAACGCTCATATGTTCACCTTTGAGTGAGAGATTTATCTTTTCCTGAATCACATGCAAAACTACGGTTCCGGCAGCGTGCAGGCAACCTAAAAGAGATCGATTGTCATTTGGTTGGACATGCGCAAAGGCAACGAACAACAATGCTATAAATGAATAATAGATACCAAACTGCCGTAACCAGTTTTTGCGTTTTGTTGGGTTTTATAAACCAACCCAAATAATAAAAGAGGATAAGCACTTTTTTATGCTTGGCAGTCGCCTAGGAAAGCGTTTAGTCTCCAATAGCAGATATTGAATAGTAGATGAAAGACTTTTGAAGTGTTAAAAATCTGGTGTTTGAATTGTAAAGAATAGGCCGCTATAGGACTTTTAAAACAACCGACAAATAGCTAGGTATTTTAGGAGCTATGACTATTTTTCTTGCCTATCTATCCCTCTCAAGATGTCTAGTCTATTTTCTGGAGCGTTTGGTGACAGGAAATTAGGAATTGTGTCATTAGTTCTTCTGGGGCGTGAAAGAAATACTATTGGCCATTCTGCCATTCTTTCTTCTTCTACGTGAATATATACTCCCGGTTCTGGCTCATTAATGTATTCTCTTTGTAAAATGAGAGCTAAAGGTTTCTCCGCACCTTTTGTTTCTTCTGCAAATGCAAGAGCCTCTTCGTAGGAGATAAAGACATAGTAATAATCATCGCCATTTTCCAGATCCTCTGCTCCTTCATGGGGTGAACACCAAACTCTGTATTCTAATACCTCATC
>JASJDT010000247.1 GCA_030065655.1 Desulfocapsaceae bacterium
CCGAGCTTATCCAGTTTGGGTGAAGTGGAAAACCCCTCCATACCCTTCTCCACTAGAAAAGCGGTAATACCCCGGTGCCCCATCTTCGGCGTAGTTTTAGCATATACAACCAGGACATCAGCATCAGGACCGTTGGTAATCCACATCTTGGTACCGTTGAGAACATAGGCATCGCCCTTCTTTTCCGCAGCTAGTCGCATAGAGACAACATCCGAGCCCGAGCCGGCCTCGCTCATGGCTAGAGCTCCAATGTATTCGCCGGAGATAAGTTTAGGGAGGTATTTCTTCTTCTGCTCCTCGGTAGCATTGAGTTTGATCTGGTTCACACAGAGATTGGAGTGGGCGCCGTAGGCAAGGCCTACAGATCCTGAGCCCCGGCTGATTTCCTCCATGGCAATGGTGTGTTCGAGGTAACCCATTCCGGCTCCCCCGTACTCTTCATCAACGGTGATGCCCAACAACCCCATGTCTCCCATCTTTGGCCAGAGTTCAAGAGGAAACTGGTCTTCTTTGTCTATGGCATCTGCCAAAGGGGCAATCTCCGTACTAACAAAGCCCTGCACCGACTCCCTCAGCAGATTTGCTGTCTCTCCCAGACCAAAATTCAATTGAGGATATGTTCTCATGATATCTCCCGAATTCAAAGTGAAGTCTTGCAGGTTGCTGCCGGCCCGGACGCCTATGTTCAATCGATTATTCTTTAAAAAGCCATACCATTCAGGACTGCAGTTCCCTAACGTTTGCGAAAAAGCCCAGAGCTTCCGGATTCTTCAAGGCATCCTTGTTCCGCACCTCACGGCCATGGATCATTTTCTGCACGGCGATTTCAACTTTTTTCATGTTGAGGGTATATGGAATGTCAGGTGCTTCAATAATTTTGGCCGGTACATGTCGTGGTGAAGCCAGCGTCCGAATGGATCTTCTAATTTTGTCTCGCAGCTCATCATCAAGTGCCGTGTCCGTTTTCATTTTGACAAAGAGCACGACTCTGATATCGTTTTGCCACTCCTGGCCAACCACGACGCTGTCTTCGATCTCGTCAATTTGTTCGATTATCCTGTATATTTCAGCAGTCCCTATTCTCACACCTCCGGGGTTCAGGGTGGCATCGGATCGGCCATACATGATCAGGCCGCCTCGCTCGGTTACCTCGACAAAGTCACCATGGGTCCAAACCCCCGGGAAACCCTCAAAGTAGGCGGAGTGATATTTGCTACCATTCGGATCTTCCCAAAAATAGATGGGCATCGAAGGAAAAGAAGCTGTACAGACAAGCTCGCCTTGCTGCCCCACTACCGGTGTGCCGTTTTCGTCATAGGCAAACACCTTCATACCCAGGCCGCGGCATTGCAGCTCACCTTCGTAGACCGGTCCCATGGGATTGCCCAGGGCAAAGCAGCCATTAAGATCTGAGCCTCCGGATATTGAGGCAAGCTGCAGATCCGCCTTCACCTCGCCATAGACAAACTTGAAATCTTCGCGCGAAAGAGGAGAACCCGTGGAAAGAACCGCCTTTAGATGCTGAAGGTCAAATTGCTTACCCGGTTTAACTCCGGCATTTTTCAGAGCGGCAATATAGCCCGCACTGGTACCGAAGACCGATATTTTTTCCTTCTCGGCAATCTGCCAGAGAGCATCCGGAGCAGGATGAAAGGGATTGCCGTCAAAAAGCACCAGGGTTGCCCCCACTGCTAGTGAAGTCGTCAGCCAGTTCCACATCATCCAGCCACAGGTAGTAAAATAGAAGATCGTATCCTCTCTTTTAAGATCTGTATGCAACAGTAACTCCTTCAACTGATGAATGAGCACCCCGCCACTGCTTTGCACCATACATTTGGGAAGGCCGGTGGTACCGGAGGAGTACATGATGTAGAGAGGATGGTCGAAGGGAAGCTGGGCAAACTCAATCTCGTCGGCGAGGTTCGCACAAAAAATTGAATAGTGGATGCTTTTGGGTAAATCCGCGATGTCCGGCTCGCCGCGCAGGTATGGTACAACGATGATTTTTTCAATGGATGGAATTTGCGCGACGATATCACCAATTTTTTCCAGACTGCTGATCTCCCGACCTTTAAAAAGATAACCATCGGCAGTAAAAATCACCTTCGGCTTGGTTTGACCGAATCGATCAAGAACCCCTTTTACCCCAAAATCAGGAGAGCACGACGACCAGACAGCTCCCAGGCTTGTGGCAGCCAGCATGGCGATAATTGTCTCCGGCATATTCGGCATGAAACCTACTACCCGGTCACCCGGAACTACCCCGGTCTGCCGAAGTGACTCGGCGACCCTGGCTACCATGCTGTACAGCTCTTTGTAGCTGAGTTTGCGGCGCACAGCGGCCTCTCCCCTGAATATCAAGGCAGTCTGGTCATCGCGGTAACGCAGGAGATTCTCTGCAAAATTCAACCGGCTACCGGTGAACCATTTCGCTCCTGGCATCTTGGACGGATCATCGAGTACCCGATCATATTCCTGCGAAGCTATTATGCCCGTATATCGCCACAATTCCGCATAAAAGTCCTCCAGGTTTTCAATGGACCATTGGTACAGTTCATCATAGCTGGAAAAATTGGTGCTATATCGTTCATTGACGACTTCCATGAACCTGTAAATGTTGGTATTCTTGACTCGCTGCTCAGACGGACGCCACAAAGGTTTCACCATGGTATACCTCGTTGTTCTCCTGCTGAAAGTTTTTCTGTCATGCGAATCTGCACGTGCAGAACCGGCAGATATCCTACCGGCTCTCTCCCCCACCCCTTCCGCTCTCTATACGACTCTCTTCATTGTAGAGGCAAAAGCAATGTATTTGCAAAAAATTCCATAATGGGCTACAGCGTTCCCACCCAGAGAACAAAGCTTTTTTGCGAATTGTTATTGGTTATTTTCTGGTGTTCTGGATTCGACCAAAAATGCACGGAATCGCCCTCAACCATGGTGTGGGTCTCTTCACCAAGAGTGAGCTCCACCTCTCCTTTCAAAACACAGAGGACTTCCTGACCGTTTTTTATATTCTTACGGGCCGGGATCGACTTGCCCGGCTCAATCACCAAAACGGAGGAATCAATTACCGTACGATCCTCAGGGGAAAAAAACCGCCTGGTAACGAAGCCTGTATGGGAAAGATCGATATCATCCCATTCGGCTCTTTTAATAAGAATGCTTCTCTCTTTTTTACTTACTTGAGTGAGCAGCTCTCCAGCATCCACACCAATGGCTTTGCAGATGCGCATCAATGTTTCTACGGATGGCGAGTTGACGTCATTTTCCACCTGACTAAGAAACCCCTCGGAAATCGACGCTCGCTCGGCCACTGACTTTAGTGTCATTTTCTTGTCTTTCCGATGTTTTCTTAGTAGTGTTCCAATGTTCATTAGCCTTTATTTTACCAAAGTTATTTAACCTATAACGAAATAGTATTGACAGGGGTTAAGATTTTATATTAGTTAAAATTAACCTATATAAAAATTGCCTGCCATGTCAATAAGAAAAACTCGTCAGCATGGTAAGACGGTAAATGATTTTGACTGCGTCGTTTGGGTAGGATCGTAATAATGGTCGTGTTGCGGCAAAAGCGGAATACTCAGAGAGTTTGTTTTGACTACCAGATGAATCTTTATGTGCTGCCCCGAAATTAGTTGATTTGACAGATTTAGCCAGATAAGCTTGAGGTAGCCCATAGAAATTTTTGACGATATCTTACCATAAGGATTTACCACCTTCTCGATAAGGAGAAAAACCATGCCGGACAACAAGGTAAATATTGGCGAAAAGATACAAACTTTACGAAAGACCAAGGACATAACCATAGCTGAACTTGCCCGGCAATCAGGGATATCCGAGTCTATTCTTCAAAAGGCTGAACAAGAAAATGTTTCCCCCCCTTTGGGCAATATTGTCAATCTGGCTAAATTTTTCGATGTACCGGTAGGCGAGTTCTTCGGTGAAAGTGGTGACTCACCTTTCTGTATTGTCCGCAGTGAAGAGCGCCAAGAGGTATCAAGATTCAGTGCAGAATACTCCATGTCCTGTGGCTACACTTACCAAGGTTTAGGGCAACAAAAGCGAAACAGGCAAATGGAGCCGTTCCTGGTGACCCTCAACCCCATCCAAGGAGCAGAGCCCGAGGCCAATCAGCATGTAGGTGAAGAGTTCATCTTTGTTCTCGAAGGCCAGGTCATGGTCAGGCTGGAGGATCATCAGGAAGTGCTTAATCCCGGCGATTCGATATACTATGATTCAAATGTCCCCCACATCATCTCTTGCCACGGTGAAAACTCCGCAACCATACTAGCGGTTATTTATGCCAAGGAAGAGATGATCATTCTTTAAAAAAGCCTTACAGCAATTCTCGGCGTACGAACCCAGATATTTCACGAGCCTGCTGGGCTTATGAACAAGGCATCAAGGTTGCAGCTGTAGTAAGCTACTGCAATCCCTTGATAACACAGGTCATGAGTTCAGCAGGTTCGCCCAAAGGGTGAAAAATCACCAGAAAATTAAAAATCCCAATTGTTCCCATATGAATTCGGTTTTTAAGCAATGTAATGATTTGTAATTTCATTAATTATTGCTAATTAGACCGATTTTTCATGAAATATCTGGGCTAGTCATTACAGATTGGTTTCTGTACTGAGCCATGACTCAGACCGAAGGCGTGGTGCCCTGTTATGTAAATAACTTGTTTGAGCCCCTTTAGCAGTATAGTTGATTCTCTCTAGGAAATTGGATATGCGTCCATGTCGCTTCAGCGATGGGCCTTTATTTCTGTTACTACCTGTGCACCAAGCCATTTGCCCTTAAAAGACACGGCAAGGGAAATTTAGAATTGACATTAGTTAATTTTTATTATTAGTTAATATTAACCTATGTAAAAATATTAACAGATCAATAGACTCCATTCCAATACATTCTCGAGCAGCTTTTCCGGGGCGCTATACTCGGAGAGTCCTCTCCCCGGGTATGATGAAATTGGGAAAATCCGGATGAAAGGATAATGCTATGGGCGTTGCATTGCTAGGAATGGGCATCTGCGGCTTCACTCCCACTTCGACGGGCCTGTCGTATCGGGAAATGATTGCCAAGGCTGCCAAAATGGCGTACAGGGATGCGGGCGTCACCATCGATGTGATAGACGGTGCCGTCTCTGCAGAAGAAGACTTTCCCTCGGGATACTCGATAGCAGATGAGTATGTCCCCGACCAGCTCGGTATGGTCCGCAAACCGGTATACACCATACCTGGCGATTTCATGCATGCAGTGGCATCGGCCGCCATGCAGATTGAGACTGGCCGATTCGATATCCTGGTCGTCGAGTCCTACAGTAAAGCCTCCAACGTGTTGACTAAGGACGAAATGGTTCGGTTTGCCTATGATCCGGTTTTCAACCGTTTCGGTTTATCACCGCATTGGCTGGCGGGACTGGAACTCAACTCGTTTATAAGTGAATCACCTACGACCATTGAAGAAGTGGCCGAGGTTGTCGTGCAGAACCGGGCCGCAGCCATGGACAACGCCAACGCACCCTACGGCGATTCTTTTTCCATTGAGGACATACTCGATGCTCGTCCCGTAGCTCTGCCATTGACTGAGCTCATGTTTGCTCCTCACGCTGATGGCGCGATAATAGCCGTACTCGGCACCGACGAGGCAGCTCGGGAATACGCCTCCAGACCGGCTTTTTTCTCAGGACTGGGGTGGGGTTCCGGAAGCTCGATTCTGGAGCGGCGTGATCACAGTTTTTCGGCAGGAACCGCAATTGCGGCTGAGCGCGCCTACGATGAGGCGGGAATTGCCAGCGTGGAACATGATGTGGACGCCTTCTTCGTCTCCGATACCTACGCCCACCGGCAACTCATGCATATGGAATCCCTCGGGGTAAACAAAAACGAAGGTCTGATTATCAATCCCAATGGCGGCGCTCTGGGAGGAGGCGATCTCTTTGAAGCCACGGGCGGCGCCCGCCTCTATGAAGCGCTGTCCCAGCTTCGCGGGGAAGCCGGAAGATGTCAGATAGATGCTGAAAGGGTTCTGGTGCACGCCTGGCGCGGAGTCCCCACCGATTCCTGCGTCGTAGCAATCTTGGACAGTGAAAGGAGGTCATCATGAGCAATCGCGTAGCAGTTATTGGAGTCGGCATGACCAAGTTCATGCGCCGTGCCAAAGAGGCGTCTGGAGAACTGGCTGCTCAAGCGGTGCGCATGGCCCTTGAAGACGCCGGCCTGGATATAGACGATATCGATGCCGTCACCCTGGGAACAGCCCCGGACGCCTTTGATGGCGTACATATGAAAGGCGAGCACCTCATTGCCGGTGCGGGCGGTGCCAATAAACCCTACATGCGCCACTTCATTGGTGGTGCTACCGGGGTCATGAGCCCTATTCATGGCTGGATGCACGTTGCCTCCGGTAAATACAACACTTGTATGGTGGTGGCCGAGGAAAAGATGTCTCCCTGTACACCGCACCCGGCAGGAGCCTTCATTACCATCTTTGACCGGGTCACCGAGCAACCGCTGGAGTTGACCCTGATCCACATCTTCGCCCTGGAGATGGCTCGTTTCATGCACGTTTACGGCTACAGCGAGCGCGACATGGCCGAGATTTCAGCGATGATCAAGAAGAACGCGCTCCATCATCCTGCAGCCCAGGTTGCCGGAGATCTCACCGCTGATGATGTCTTGAATTCGCCGCTGCTCTCCTGGCCGGTAAAACGCTTTGATATAAGTCCAACTTCGGATGCGGCCGTGGCCATAATTCTGGCCAACGAGCGGGTCGCCCGAGCCTTGAAAAAGGCACCGGTCTTTATCGAGGGTGTCGGATTTCGTCTGGAGACCGCCTACTGGTGTGCCCGCGACCTCTGCTATCCCGACTATGTCGCCATGGCTGCGCGAGATGCCTATAAAATGGCCGAGATCGTCGATCCGGCCCGGGATATCGATTTCTTCGAGCCCTACGATCCCTTCGACTACAAGGCGCTCCATCACCTCAACGCCCTGCTTTTAGACAAAAGCGGGAGAACGGTTCGTGAGCTCTTTGAATCTGGCAACCTCCACAGGGATGGCAGCCATCCGATCTGTCCATCCGGCGGTGCCCTGGGCGTTGGTAACCCAATCGCCGCAACCGGTCTCATGAAAATAGCAGAGCTCTACTTCCAGCTCAGCGGTCAGGCCGGCAAACGACAGCTTCAGAGGCGGCTGCGCCGCGGTGTGGCCCAAGCCTGGGGTGATCTCATGCAGGCCGGAACTGTCGTGGTCATGGGTGCCGAAGGTGCCTCGCCCGTAACCTCATCGCGCTGGAATGATATGAGGCCCGAGGATCTTCCCGGCACCCCCATCAAGTCCGTGGATGATGTCCCCAATATCTCGGACGCCCCAGATCTGCGCTATGCCTGGGATAACGGTTTTGCCATATCGACCTATCTAGACGGTTTGAAGAACGGTAAGATTCGCGGTAGCTTAGACACCCGGACCAATCG